>DATGBV010000316.1:0-31406 GCA_035312485.1 Flavobacteriaceae bacterium
TTTTCATTTTTCTGGTAGAGAGATGTTTTAGATTAAAGTAATATAGATTGAAAAAAAACCTACAATGTACATTGTAGGTTTTTTTGTTCTCAAAATTTAATTAAGAAAAGTATTACAAAATAGTTTACCTTTAAAATCAACTAACTACTAACTTTTTAAAATATGACCAACCAACCAAATGTCGAGCTTCGTCCAGTGGAACGAGGTAATCGAATCAACTCCCTTGATATCATTCGAGGAATTGCCCTTCTAGGAATTTTATTAATGAACATTACAGGATTTGGATTAGCCTATGCCTATGGAGATCCAACCAATTCTGGTGGAGCAACAGGATGGAATCTAAAAGTATGGATCATGGATAACATGTTTTTTGAAGGCACCATGAGGGGACTTTTTACTATGCTCTTTGGTGCAGGATTTATACTATTAACTACTCGTGGAATAGAAAAAGGAGGAGGAATTTCTGTTGCCGATTTATATTACAGACGTATGTTATGGCTTTTACTTTTTGGGATATTACATGTGTATTTGATGTTGTGGTATGGAGACATTTTATATCCTTATGCACTTTTCGGATTAATGATTTTTCCTTTACGTAATGTAAAACCAAAACACCTTACTATAGCTGCAGTAGCCTTGCTTACCATTGGTAGCTTAATTTCAGTAAAGCATTATCATGAAGATTTAAAGATTAAAACAGAAGGTGTCGTGGTAGAGTTGCTCAAAGAACAAAATGAGGATGTAAAACTAACCGATGAACAAGAAACTGCACTCTCTAGTTGGGAAGACTTAAAAAAACAAAAGAAAACTAAAGAACAAGTGAAAGAAGCCACAGAAAAGAATTTACAAGGATATTGGAGTATTGTTAATAGTAGATTAGGACAAAATGAATTCATGCAAGCCAATTTAGTTTATCGATTTTGGGTTTGGGATATTTTAAGTTTCATGTTGTTGGGCATAGCCTTTTTTAAATGGCGAATCTTTCAAGGAGAGCGTACTGTTAAATTTTATACCCTTTTAATGATTGTTGGTTATGTTGTTGGATTAAGTGTGAATTATTACGAAACCTTACTTCATTTGAATAGTAATTTTGATTTGGTTGAAATGAGTAAGGCAGAACAGACATATCAATTAGGTCGCCTTTTTACAACTATGGGTCACATAGGTTTGTTTATGCTTTTCATTAAATCGGGGATTTTAAAATTTTTACAAAATGCGCTTGCAGCTGTTGGTAAAATGGCTTTGACTAATTATTTGATGCATACCATTATCTGTACTACATTTTTCTTGGGTTATGGTTTCGGGATGTTTGGTAAATTACAGCGATACGAATTGTATTATGTCGTTTTAGCAATATGGATTGTTCAATTAATTTATAGCCCTATTTGGTTAAAATATTTTAGATATGGACCTGCTGAATGGTTATGGCGAAGTTTATCTTATATGAAAAAACAACCTTTCCGAAATAAATAAAACAAAAAGACCTCTCAAATTTTGAGAGGTCTTTTTGTATCAAATCAGATTTTAAACTTTATTTTCTACTAACAGTTTTTCTTTACTTTCTAAAGTCAATCTTCTGTTTTTTGCTCGTTTTAGTGTTAGGTCATAATGCTCTATGGCTTCATCAAATCTATTATGTGCCACCAACCAATCTGCATAGAGTTCATGTGAAGGTTTTTGAATAAAAGGAGGTCCATAGCTAAAGCTCATACTATCCTGCAATGCTGTGGATTTTTTCAACCAGTCTTCAGCTGCTACTTCGTCATTTTCTAACCAGGCTCTTAACGCTTTTAATTGCATTTGCATAATTTGAGACTCATCTATATTAGTTTGAGTGACATCACCTCTCGAGACACTGGCACAAACCTTTACACCATCTAAAGACACTAGTAAAGATTGTTCGTCATAATCATTTTGCATATTAGAAATTATTGAATCTAATAGCACTTTATCTCGTTTTTTGAAAGCTTTCATACCTTCCAAAAAATTGTATTGTGATTTTATAGCAATATTAAGATCTGAAATATCTACAGGAATATCTGCTATATCACTATCCCAATCATTTGTATCAACCAGGTAACTACCTTTTAAAAATATTAAATGCACGCGCGCTCGAACTGAAGGTGTTTCATTGGTATATTTTTGCATATCCAACACCATTTTTTTGGCTTCATCAAAGTTTCCTTTTTGCAAGTAACCATATTCCAACCAATGAAACGCATGATACCCACGATCATCATTTCCTAATTTTTTTCGTTCCATTCTATTTAAACTGGCTTGATACGAAGCAATATTGGATGAAACAACTTCGTCCCACATACCTAAAGCTGAATAAATATGGGATGGCATATGTAGTGCATGGCTGGCATCTGGAGCTACTTTTGAATACGAATTTGCAGCATCAAGAGCAAGTTGTGCATGACCCGGATCATCGTATGAATGAATTAAATAATGCAGAGCTCCTGGATGATTTGGGTTCTTGTCTAATATACCTTGCGCAATTTTGGCACCTTGTCCATAAATAACTTCATCACGTCCTTCAGGAACAGAACCTAATAATGATAAAGCATAAAACGCAGCTACTTCATGATTGTCTGGGTATTTTTTATAAAGTTTTTCCATGTATTCTGAATACAATTTATCTCTTTCAACTTTGGGAGTTTTTGCTTTATAAAGTAATCTGGAACTCTGGATAAAGTCTTTTTCAAGTTCGGAAATGTCATTTATATCAATAGAATCTAATCTTTGTAGAACTAAAACAGCATCTTCATAATCTTGTTCGCTCCATAGACTATGATTGTATGTCATAGCTTCTCCCCAATATGCCATGGCCATTTTAGGATCAACCTCTTGAGCTTTAATAAAAGCTTCGCGCGCATCACTATACTCAAAACTATGTAAAAGAAGAAGACCTTTTTCAAAATGAGGCAGAGCTTGTTCTTTTCCACTTACCATAATATTTACAACGCCTAAATAGTCTGTTTTTGATGGTTCTTTTTTGCAAGCAAACATGAATAGTAAAGTGAATAGGAATAAATATAGTTTCATTTTTTTTTTGGCGTGTTATGTTTTCCTCTTAAAGGTAATAAAAAAAGCCCATCGTTTCCGATAGGCTTTTGTTTTAAAAATTAAAGCGTATATATTAAATTACTTTTACATTTACTGCGTTCAATCCTTTTTTACCTTCTGTTAAATCAAATTCTACATCATCACCTTCACGAATCTCATCGATTAATCCAGAAATGTGTACAAAATGTTCTTTGTTGTTTCCTTCTTCAACGATGAATCCAAAACCTTTAGAATCATTGAAGAATTTTACTGTACCTTTACTCATTGTATTTAAAATAAATTATTAATAATGGTACAAATATACCACATAAAATCTAACAAGCTCATTTTTTGTAATTTATATTTTGGATTTTATGTCATTTTCTAGTTTGCCCTTATCCTTTAGCCTTATATATTTTTCTATGGCTTTATTTTTTTTAATGACACTTTTATTGTTTTCATAAAGTTTAATAACACTTTCTATTCCCGCTATACTGGCTTTTAATTCGTTTTTGTAATCTTTGTTTGTAATGGCATATTTTGCCCAACTTCCCATAAAAACCATTAAGCAATCTGCACAATCCATAAAAGTTATAACTTCTGTATTTAAACTAATTGTAACGTCTGGAGTACCTGTAAGCCATTGCATTAAGTACGCACTGACTTCTTTTCTTTTTTCTGTTTCTTGACCTATAGGTGTGTTTTCTAACCACGTTACAGCTTTTACAATGTTGTTACGTTGTTTGCTGTAATCTTCAGCTTTTTCAAAGGAATAATCTTTTGGAACGTCAAAATTCTGTGCAGTAAGTGATAGTGTAAACAAAAAGAACAAAAAGATTGATAGGTTTTTTTTCATAAGTAATTGGTATATGGGTTTATCTTAAAATGATTTTTTTAATAAGTGGTTTGCCCAGTTCTTCATTAAGCATGTTGATGATTTTTTCTTTGCCATAACTTAATTCTTCTCTTAAAACACTGGAACTTAATTCCACGTATAAGGTTTCACGTTGTAAATTTACAGCCATTGTATAATTGTTTACGCCATTGCCCATCATTTTTTTCCAGGCATTTTGAACATTAACCTTATCAAGACCATGTTCTAGTTTGTTGGTTTCTACAAACTCTTTGAGTGCGTCACTTATACTGATATGTTCGTTGTTGCGTTTGGGCATTTTTTATAATCTAAAAATCTCATAAGACTGATGCACTTGTTTTATCACTTTTTCTGTTCGTTCTGCATGTGTATCACTAATAAATAGTTGGCCAAAATTTTCATCATCTACCAATTTAATAATTTGAGCTACTCTATTTTCATCCAGTTTGTCAAAAATATCATCAAGCAACAGAATGGGATTAACACCACTTTGCGCTTTTAAAAAATCGAATTGTGCTAATTTTAAAGCGATTAAAAATGATTTTTGTTGTCCTTGACTCCCAAATTTTTTAATTGGATAATCTTCAATATTAAAAACCAAATCGTCTTTATGTATGCCAACACTGGTATATTGTAAGGCTTTATCACGATTCAAGTTTTCTTTCAAAAGATCATTCAATTGACCATCAAACAAATCACTTTTATAATTTAAATACACCTTTTCGTTACCATTACTAATGGCTTGATAACGTGTCTTGAAGATAGGAATAAATTTGTCTAAAAAGGCTTTACGTTCCGTAAATATTTTTGTTCCGTAATCTGTTAGCTGATTATTATAAATGTCTAATGTATCTGCATTAAAGGTGTGATTTAATGCAAAATACTTTAACAAGGCATTGCGTTGCATTAATACTTTGTTGTAGTTTATCAAGGTTGATAAATACACTTTATTACTTTGAGAAATAACATTATCTACGAATTTTCTTCGTATGTCGCTTCCTTCTGTTATAAGGTCTCTGTCTGCAGGCGAGATGATAACCAAAGGTAAAAAGCCAATATGTTCACTAAACTTCTCATAGATTTTGGCATTCCGTTTTATGATCTTTTTTTGTCCTCGTTTTAGGCTTACTACTATTTTCTCTTCTTTACCGTCTTTTTCGTAATCACCATTAATCACAAAAAAGTCTTCATCATGTTTGATGTTCTGTGTTGCAACTGGGTTGAAATAACTTTTACCAAAAGATAAATGATAAATTGCATCAAGAACATTGGTTTTTCCAATGCCATTGTTGCCAACAATACAGTTTATTTTGTCGTTAAACGTAAACGATTTACTGTCAAAATTTTTATAGTTAAGTAATGAAAGTGATTTTAAAATCATATCTATCTACAACAGAAATGCTTTATTTTGAATTAGTTTTCTTTAAAAAGGATGTGCAAATTATTGAAAAATAACAAATAAATAGGCTTTTAGTTATGAAGAAAAATTATATTTTTGCGGCGCATTAATATTGAATATATGGCAACGTACAAGAAAAGAGGAGGAAAACCAAAAAATAAAATAGATAAAGAGCAAAGTTTAGGCGCAGGTTCAACAACTGCTGAAGTTTTTGATACATTAGATCAAAGAGCTTCAAAAACAGAGGATTGGGTTATAAAAAATCAAAAATATATCTTTATTATTATTGGTATAGTTGCAGTGGTTGTATTAGGGTTTTTAGGATATAGAGAGTATATTGCTAAACCTGCTCAAAGCGAAGCCATGAATGATATGTTCCAAGCTCAAAAATATTTTAATGAAGCAGTAAATGCTACAGAAAAAGATTCGTTATATACTTTGTCATTAAATGGAGGTGAAGGTAAATACGGAATGCTGGATATTATTAGCGAACATAGTGGCACTAAAGCGGCTAACCTCGCCAATTATTATGCAGGAATGGCATATTTGAATTTAAAGGATTACAAAAATGCTGTAGAGTATTTAAGTAATTTCTCTAGTGATGATGAAGTTCTTGGTCCATTAGCTAAAGGTGGTATTGGCGATGCTTTTGTTCAACTTAATCAACAAGAGGATGCATTGTCTTATTATGAGCAAGCAGCCAAGTTAAAAGCTAACGAATATACAACACCAATGTTTTTATTTAAAGCTGGCACAATTGCGTTGGAGTTGGGTCAAGTAGATAAGGCACTTACATATTTTAACAGTATAAAGAACGATTATCCAAATTCTACCGAAGCAGCTACTATTGATGTATTTATAGGAAAGGCTCAAGCTAGTAAATAACATGGCAACCGAAAATAAAAATTTATCACACTACGATAAAGCTACAATCCCAAATGCGAAGAACTTTCGGTTTGGGATTGTTGTTTCAGAGTGGAACGATACCATTACAGAACGATTGTTTCAAGGTGCTTATAACACGCTTTTGGAACAAGAGGTTTCACCTGAAAATATTATTCGCTTAAATGTGCCAGGAAGTTTTGAATTGATTTATGGTTGTAAAAAAATCCAGAAGCAAGTAGATGCTGTTATAGCCATAGGCAGTGTAATTCAAGGTGAAACCAAGCATTTTGATTTTGTTTGTGAAGCAGTTTCACAAGGTATCAAAGATTTAAATGTATTACATGATACTCCAGTAATTTTTTGTGTTCTTACAGACAACACCATACAGCAAGGTATGGATCGTTCTGGAGGGAAACATGGTAATAAAGGTACAGAAGCAGCTATTGCAGCTATTAAAATGGCTTCTTTAAGTAAACAGTAAACAGTAAACAGTAAACAGTAAGCAGTAAACAGTAAATGGTTTTGCCAATTAATTAGCTTTCAGCCTTCATGCTTCCAACGCCTCACTTCTCTCTTCAAAATGTTAACAATTTTTAGCATTAAGTCATCGGTATTTATTGGTATTTTAAGTACATTTGAAGTGTAAAATATGCAAGCGTAGAAGTGATTTTTAAGCAACGCAAAAACAAAAAGTTTAATTACAAACCAAAGTACCAAAATAGTAAGACAGAAGAAATAAAAAGTGATTTTCGTTCTGAATGGGAGAATTTAAAAAATTCAAGAAAGCGAAAATCAGGCATTTTTTCATCTCCAATAGTTTTGGTGTTATTTTTGATAGGTATGTTGGTATTAATGTATGTTTTAGGACGTTACGAATAAGACACACCATGGGAATATTTAAAACACGTAAAAATAAAAAGTTTGATTATACACCTCGTTTTTACGATGATGGTGGAGAAGGGAGTCCTTTTAAAATGAAGCATAAGTTTGATGATTATCGTAAAACTGCTGGCAGTCCAGGAGGTATTAAAACAAAATTCAAAACAGCAATTGAAGAACTTAAAGAAACTCCAGATAGAGATGCTAATAGACGCATATTAATTATTGTAACTATTTTGGTTCTTTTGTTTTTATTCATAATAGATTTTGATTTATCTATTTTCTTTTCAAGATAATACATGGCAGACATCATTCAATTATTACCAGATCATGTAGCCAATCAAATTGCAGCAGGAGAAGTGGTACAACGTCCTGCTTCTGTGGTAAAAGAACTGCTTGAAAATGCCATTGATGCGCAAGCCAAAACCATAAAACTTATTGTAAAAGATGCTGGTAAAACCCTTATTCAGGTTATAGATGATGGCATTGGTATGAGTGTTACGGATGCTAGATTGAGCTTTGAACGCCATGCCACTTCAAAAATAAGAACTGCTGACGATCTATTCAATCTAAACACAAAAGGCTTTCGTGGTGAAGCTTTAGCAAGTATTGCTGCCATATCACATGTTGAGTTAAAAACAAAACCAGAACACGATGATGTTGGAACACATCTTATCATAGAAGGTAGCAAAGTTGTATCCCAAGAAGTCGTGGTAACTCCAAAAGGAACATCTATTTCGGTTAAGAATTTATTTTATAATATACCTGCAAGACGCAATTTTTTAAAGTCTAATTCAGTGGAAATGCGTCATGTTATCGACGAGTTTCATCGTGTTGCCTTAACACATCCAGATATAAAATTTGTGATGTTCCAAAACGGAAGCGAGCATTTTAATTTACCTAAAAGTAATTACAGACAGCGTATTGTAAATATTTTTGGAAGTAAAACCAACGAAAAATTGGTGCCTATAAATGAAACTACAGAAGTAGTTGAAATTTCAGGCTTTGTTGGTAAGCCAATGTTTGCCAAGAAAACCAGAGGCGAACAGTTCTTTTTTGTAAACAAGCGTTTTATAAAAAGCGCTTATCTAAACCATGCTGTGTCTTCTGCTTTTGAAGGGTTGTTGAAAGAAGGCACGCACCCAAGCTATTTTTTAAATCTGGAGGTCGATCCTAAATCAATAGACATTAATATTCATCCGACCAAAACCGAAATTAAATTTGATGACGAGCATACACTGTATGCTATTTTACGCTCTTCTATAAAACATAGTTTGGGACAATTTAGCATTGCTCCTGTATTGGATTTTGACCGTGATGCAAATTTAGATACACCATACAAATTTAAAGACAAAAAAGCAGTTACGCCATCTATTGAGGTCGATAAAGACTTTAATCCATTTAGAGAAGAAAAATCACAACAATCTAGAACAACTTTTAGAAAAGAATCAGTTCCTAGTTGGGAAAGCTTGTATGTTGGATTGGAATCTAAAAGTACTAAAATACAACATGATTTTAGTGAAGTTCAATTTGAGAGCGATGAAGATAATGCCCAAATTTTTGAAAGTGGTGAGTCTTTGAATATATCTTCAAAAACATTTCAGATTCATCGTAAATATGTTGTAAACACTATTAAGTCTGGAATGCTGGTTATTGACCAACATAAAGCCCATCAACGTATTCTTTATGAAGATTTTCTTCAGTATTTAACAGTTAAAGAAGCCGTAAGCCAGCAGTTGTTGTTTCCTTTAAAGCTTTATTTTTCAGCACAAGAATTAGAGATTATAAATCAATTAAAAGAAGACTTGGAACATACAGGTTTTGTGTTTTCTAACGTTAATGATGCTATGATAGAGGTTTCAGGCATACCAACTAATGTTCCAGAAAGTGAAGTGTCTGTGATTTTAGAGCAATTAATTAGTGATGTTCAAAACGAAGTGCCTGATGCTAATTTTAGCGCAACAGATTTATTAGCAAAGTCTATGGCAAAAAGTCTAGCCATTAAAACAGGTCAGGAACTTACACAAACAGAACAAGAGCATTTAGTGAATAGTTTGTTCGCCTGTAAAGAGCCTAACGTATCGCCAAATAATAAAGTAACATTTGTCACCATGACCGTTGACGAATTAGATAAAAAGTTTATGTAGTATGATGAGAATAACAGATACTGTTAAACACCTGTTAATCATAAATGTAATTATGTTTATTGGTACTATGGTAGTAGGTGGTGGACAATTATTTTATGATTTGTTTGCTATGCATTTTCCAAAGAACGAAGCATTTCAACCCTGGCAAATTATAACGCACATGTTTATGCATGGTGGACTGATGCACATTGGGTTTAATATGTTTGCGCTTTGGATGTTTGGTACACCTGTTGAACAGTTTTTAGGTAGCAAAAAATTTATATTTCTTTATATCTCTGCAGGACTTGGTGCTGTTGCTTTGCAATTGGGTTATTACTATTTTGATTTTTATTCTGCAGCTCAAGGCATCGCAGATTTAAATATGAGTAATGAATTGATTAATAAAATTGTTTCTATAGATGCTAGTGATGGAAATTTATTGAAAGGAGAACTATTACATAAACAGATGTTGCCAATTCTGGCAGAATATAATTTTGATGCTAGTTTAATAAATTCAAATAATTTTAGTGCTTTGTTTAATATGAATGCTATAGCCAGGAGTACTATGGTTGGAGCTTCAGGTTGTATTATGGGAGTTTTGGTGGCATTTGGTATGATGAATCCAGAAGCAAAATTGATGTTGATTTTCTTGCCAATTCCTATTAAAGCCAAATACTTTATTCCTGGGATTATCATTTTAGATTTAATTTCAGGTTTAACAGGACAATCATTTTTTAGTCCAAGTAATACAGCTTATATGGCCCATGTAGGAGGCGCATTAACAGGATTTTTAATCATGTGGTATTGGAAGAAGTCACAATTTAACAAGAATCGTTGGGATTTATGAGTTTAACCCAAGACATGAAATATAAGTTGGCAAGACTTAATGTTTTTGAAAAAATAATAGTTGTCAATGTTGCTATTTACTTTGTAGGCTTGTTATTGAAACCGCTTCAAGGAATAACCAATTCTTTTACAAGTTTGAGCTGGTTAGAATTACCGAGTGATTTTTTTGATTTTATACTTAAACCTTGGTCAATTATTACGTATGCTTTTGCACATTATCATTTTTGGCATATACTTATTAATATGCTTTGGTTGTACATTATTGGAAGAATGTTCTTAAATCTATTCAATGTTAAACAAGGATTGAATGTATATTTTCTAGGAGCTATTGTTGGAGGTTTATTGTTTTTATTTGGCTATAACGTACTTCCGGAATTTTTTGTTACTGGTAATAGGTTGGTAGGCGCATCTGCCGCTGTTAGAGCATTATTAATTTTTTTATGTGCCTATATGCCTAATATGGAGCTTCGTTTTTTTACCATTAATTTAAAGTTATGGTATCTTGGTGCTGCTATTGTAGTTCTGGACATTGTTGGTCTGTTCGGATTGAATGCTGGAGGAAATCTTGCGCATCTAGGAGGTGCATTGTTGGGTTATGTTTATGCCAAACAATTGCTTAAAGGCAATGATATTGGTAAAGGTTTTGAACGCACAATGGACTGGTTTGCTAGCTTGATTAAAGTGTCAAAAAAATCACCTTTAAAAACTGTACACAAGAAAAAGACAAAAGTTGCTGGTTATACTAAAGATGAATTTAAGGAGTTTAATCATCAGAAGAAAATAGATTTAATACTGGACAAAATAAGTAAAAGCGGTTATGAAAGTTTAACAGCTGAAGAAAAAGAGTTTTTATTTAAAGCAGGAAAATAGTTGCAATGAAAAAATTAAGCTTTAATGGCAAGATTGTTTTTTTTGGTAATTCAGTTGCAGCTTTGTTACTTTTGTTCTCATATACTTTACCACTTATTCCTCCAAATACATTTCCCATTCTTTCGGTTTTAAGTTTAAGCGTTCCGTTTTTAATTATACTGAATATAGTGTTCTTAATATATTGGCTATTTAAACTGAAGAAGAAGTTTTTCTTATCGTTTGTTGTTTTACTCATTGGTTATTTTTGTTTTGGCTCTCTTTATCAATTTTCTTCCAATGGAGAAGAAAAAACAAACAACAGTATCTCTGTAATAAACTATAACGTAAGATTGTTTAATCTTTATAAATGGATCGAAGAAGACAACGTTGAGAAAAGTATTGTTAGTCTCATTAGGTCCGAATCTCCAGATGTTTTAGCTTTACAGGAATATCATCCTCATGAAAATGTTAATTTTTCCTTTTTTAAATATAAATACGAGAAGCTTTCAGGCAGAAAGACGAAATATGGTCAAGCTATTTTCTCCAACTATCCAATTATAAATTCAGGTTCTATTGAATTTCCTAATACTTCCAACAATGCTATTTTTGCTGACATCGTGAAAGGGAAAGATACGATTAGAATTTATAATATCCATTTGCAATCCATGAAAATTGATGCCAATGCAAATAACTTTAACGAAGAAGAATCCGAAAAACTTTTTAAACGTATAGCCAGCACATTTAAAATGCAACAATCTCAAGTTGAATTATTTCTGGAACATAAAAAACAGTGTAAATACAAAATGATTGTTTGCAGCGATTTGAATAACACGTCATTTTCCTACGCCTACAAACACATTAAAGGTGATTTAATTGATGCATTCAAAGAAGCAGGAAATGGTTTAGGGAAAACGTATTTGTTTAAATTTATTCCTGTAAGGATTGATTTTATTTTTTACGATAATAGCTTTAAGATTACTAATTTTAAGACTTTTAAAGAGAAGTATTCAGATCATTATCCAATAAAGGCGACCATAGTTTTACATGAATAGGCAATCTACTGTATCTGCAAGAATATGAATTACCAAACCCAAACCTAAAAGTCTTGCTTTCTTTGGTATAAGTAGTAAAATATATATTCCAATTGCAACGTAAGAATGCAATGGATGAAAGTTGATACTACATCTGCTGGAATCAAATATTGGACTAGCAAGAAGATGGTCTAAATCTATGAGCATGGCCGAAATCATAATCAAATAAGCTATTTTCCATTTTGATTTAAAAAAAATCAAAACAACAATCAAAGGAATTAAAAAATGAATTCCGTAGTGAATACTGTGCTGTATCATTACAAATTTAATTCTTGAGATTGTAAATATTGTATTGCGTTTGGACCTTCGTTGAAGAGTAAATCCAAAATGCTCAAATTATTAATAAATCCATGTTTGTTGCTAAACACTTGAGTGTATTTATCAAATTCATAATGTCGCTCTTTTTTAGCATTCACCAAATATCTATAGTCTGATTTATCTGAAATTTCTTTTTCAAACCTCATTGTTTTAGAAACATCTAATTCTAATTGTAAACATTGACAAATGGTTTCAAAACACTTAAAATTAAAATCCATAAGTAGTCTAGCTTCTATTGCAAACAAAGGTTTTAGGTCGTCTTCGTAAAATTCAAAAAAAGGAGAAGTTCTGTAAGCAGATTCAAGAGATTTCCAATGCAGTTCCTGCCATTTGGTAACATTAGCAATTTTTACATCACGATATTTCTGCCTCTTTTTTTGTGTATGAATTACAGGAATATTCAATAACAACTTTCCGTTAGCTGCATAAATATAAGTTCTGTTTCTGTAGGTTTGCTTCTGGTAGTTGTCATCAATTTCAAAAGTAACTTCATCAGCTTTTACCATAGCAACAAAATGAGCTATATTAGGAAAGTAAGTTGGATGGAGTATAATGTTCATTTGTTGATGCGTTTATTCTAAATTTCAAATAATTCATGTCAGTTTGAGTGATTTTCTATTAGATTGAGCTCCCGAAGATTCATGGTCGAAATCAAAGAAAATTGTATCGAAAACAAATGAATTATAAAAAAACTTCTCGATACAAAATTCTAAAGAATTTCACTCGAAGTGACAAAGTTAACTATTCTCTTTTTTACGTTTTCTCCATTTGCTAAATCCAATCCAGCCAAATAATAAAACCAAGAAAGGAATAAAATAAGAAGTTGCTTTTCCGCTTCCATGAACTGTTGTGAAGAAACGTTCCCAACGCGGATTTTTAAGTCCATCCCAACTCATCCAGATAAAAACAGGTTTTCCAACCACATGATCAAAAGGTACAAATCCCCAAGCTCTGGCATCAATGGAATTATGACGATTATCTCCCATCATCCAGTAATAGTCTTGTTTGAACGTGTAAGTATTTGCTATTTTACCGTTAATTAAAATCTGGTTGCCGTTTACTTGCAACGAGTTGCCTTCGTATTCGGTAATCACACGTTTGTAAAGCGGTAATACGTCTAAATTAATATTGATAGTTTTTCCTTTTTCAGGAATATATAATGGGCCAAAAAAATCGACATTCCAGTTATAGTTTGGGTTATGAGGGAAAATATTCGTGTCTCTAACACCTTTTTCTTTAATGTTTGGTGTTATACTTACCACATTTGGATTGTTTTTAAACTTGGCTAATGCTTCATCTGAAATTGCAGAAAAGTAATAGGTGTTCTGATTGTTTATGATGCCAAAATTATCTGTGATATCGTATCTCTCCTTCAAGAATTTAGGATCAAACTGTGTAGACTTTGGCTGAACAAAATAACTGAACTGTAAATGCGCTCTATCTGGTAATACATTCTTTTCACCATTAATATACACATAACCATCACGAACTTCTAATGAGTCTCCAGGAACACCAACACAGCGTTTTACCAGATTGGTTTTTTTGTCAATAGGTTTGTAGTAGTTTCTATCTGGATGAAAATCATTCATATCCAACAAGGTATCTGCTGGCTGGTTGAAAACTACAATTTCATTGCGTTCAATTTTTTCAAAACCAGGTATCCTCATGTAAGGCAACTGTAGTTTATTTTTCCATGAAGTCTTTCTTTTTTCATATTGATCATTAAAGAGGTATGATTTCTTTTTTAATAATGGTATAGTATCATGGACCATAGGAGCAGCAACGGTTGTCATTGGTACACGTGCTCCATAATGAAACTTACTTACAAAAAGAAAATCGCCAACCAACAACGATTTTTCTAGCGATGATGACGGAATGGTATAAGGCTGAATAAAATAAGTATGTACAATGGTTGCAGCAACAATAGCAAACAAAATTGAGCTTACCCATTCTCCAGAACCTGATTTTGGATGTAAACTTCTATCCTCTACATATTGTACATCTGCAACGTAATTAAGATAATAATTATAGAACCCGAGAGTGACTACAGCCAAAAAAGTATCTAAATAGGAGTTCTTTCCAAAGCTTCGAGCAGTTTCAACCCAAACAACAGGAAACATAATGAGATTTACAATAGGGAGAAAGAGTAATATTGTCCACCAAACTGACCTGTTTATAATTTTCATTAAAATTACAGCATTGTATATTGGCACAAATGCTTCCCAAGCTTTTCTTCCTGCTTTAATATATAATTTCCATGTGCCTAATCCATGGATTAATTGAAGCATTAATAAGAAAATTCCCCATTGTGATAAAGTCATAATACCTAATTGATTATTGTTTAATGATTATTGATTAATTTTGTTGCCCAATTTAGCTGTTTTTCTTGAGGAAATGAAAATTCTGGTAAGCTCATCAGCTTCTTTTAACAAAGAATTACAAATTTCTTTACTTAACAAATTTTCATCAATAATAAATTCTATCCAAAAGTGACTTTCATCAACTTCTTCAATGACAATACTGATTTTAGATATAAAACTATTTTTTGATTGAGCGATACAAGTTGCTCTATAATTAGCTGCAACCGATGTTGAACATCTTATGAGTTGTTTTTTAATGTGGTTTCCTAAATATGTATTTGGAAGATCTAAAGAGAGTTTTACACAATTATGGGAAAATTGTTTGGTTCTCTTTTTCAAATCATTTGTCATTAGTCATTCATTATTAATCATTTATGTCTAAGACATCTTTCATACTAAAAACACCTGTTTTACCTATAATCCATTCTGCTGCTATTATTGCTCCTAGTGCAAATCCATCTCTACTATAAGCGGTATGTTTTATATTGATACCATCTACTTCACTTTCGTAATTAATGGTATGTGTTCCCGGAACGTTCTCAATTCTTTTAGCAACAATAGGAATGGAATTTTCAACCTTTTCGTTTAAAGACCACTGCTTGTAACTTGAGTGTTCTTCAATAATATCATTTGCTAAAGAAATAGCTGTTCCACTTGGTGCATCCAGTTTTTGCGTATGATGAATTTCTTCCATATCAATATTATACTGACTTAAATTGCTCATCATTTTTGCCAAGGCCCTATTTAATTCAAAAAAGATATTGACACCTAGACTATAATTTGATGCATAGATAAAAGCACCATTTTTTTCTTTACATAAGGCTACTGCTTTATCGTAATCTTGCAACCAGCCTGTAGTTCCAGAAATAACAGGGACATTGTTATTTAAGCAATTAGTAATGTTGCTTAATGCTACTGTTGGAATGCTAAAATCTATTGCTACATCTGCGTCTGTAATGTCATAAACAGTTCCTACATCTGCAATAATAACAATCTCATGACCACGTTCTTTGGCAATGCGCTCGATTGTTTTTCCCATTTTTCCGTATCCAAGTATGGCTAGTTTCATTAAAATTTAAAGTTTAGTGTTAAACCTACATCACTACTTTTAGAATCAAACTCGTTGATTTTATAATGTGGTCTCAAAGATAAGTTATCATCAACATTATATTGCAACAAATGTGCATCAACGTTAGCGTCAATAATATTTAAGGCATAAATACCAATGGTAACCAAAATTGATATTTCTCTGTTTTTATTGAGCTTTTTTTGCGCGTTACGTAATCCGTCATCAGTAACACGACCGAAAAATTCGTCATCTTTAAATCCAGCTAATCTGCGTTTATAGGCATCTCTATATCTGTGGTATTCATTGGTGTTATCTATATAAAAATAAATACCAGTTCCAAGAGCGGCATAAATTATAGGTATTTTCCAATATTTTTTATTGTAAGCTTGTCCAAGACCTGGAAGCACAGCAGAGTAGAAGGCAGCTGTTGAAGGACTTAAGGGATCAAAAGGTTCACTATCTATTGTTGCAGCTTCAACTGTAATTTCTTCAGTTTTAAGGTTGTATTTACCATCTTTTTCTTCCTCTTCTTTGTCTTCTTGAGCAAAAACCGAAAAGCAAAAAAATAAAGTGCATAAGGTTACTATTACAAATTTACTTTGCACGTTCTACCAATTTTTTTATACGATTAAAATCTTCTTTTGAATGAAAAGGTATGGTAATTTTCCCTTTTCCATTTTTAGAAACTTTAACGTCAATTTTATGACCAAAGTATTCTGAAAACTCTTTTATTCCATTTTTTATAAATTTTGGAAGTTCTTCTTGAAGATTTGAGTTATTGGTATTTTTCTTATTTGAAGTGTAATTACGTACTAAATTCTCTGTTTCTCTAACCGATAGTTTTTTTGTTATGATTTTTTCGTAAATGTCAAGTTGTATATTTTGGTCTTCAATCGAAATAATGGCACGACCGTGTCCCATTGAAATAAAACCATCTCGCATACCTGTCTGAACAATGGGATCTAATTTTAAAAGACGTAAATAATTAGCAATTGTTGAACGTTTTTTACCAACACGCACACTCATTTCTTCTTGAGTGAGATTAATATCATCAATTAATCGTTGGTAAGATAACGCGATTTCAATTGGATCCAGATCTTGACGCTGAATGTTTTCTACCAAGGCCATTTCAAGAGATTCCTGATCGTTGGCAATCCTTATATAAGCAGGAATGGTTTCCAGACCTATTAATTTTGAAGATCTATAACGACGTTCGCCAGAAACCAATTGGTACTTATTGAATCCTAATTTTCTAACAGTAATGGGTTGTACTACACCAAGTTCTTTAATTGAAGATGCTAATTCACGTAGCGATTCTTCATTAAAATTTGTTCTAGGTTGAAACGGATTGACTTCTATAGTATTGATATCCAATTCTACAATACTACCAATTACTTTGTCGGCATTTTTATCCTGTACAGATGAAATATCGTTACTTGGGTCTTTTAAAAGCGCCGACAATCCTCTACCTAATGCTTGTTTCCTAGTTGCTTTCGCCATAATTAGGAATTTTTGTTAATCATTTCTTTTGCCAAACTTAAGTAATTACTTGCACCTTTGCTACTGGCATCATAATTAATTATGCTTTCGCCATAACTTGGTGCTTCACTTAAGCGAACGTTACGCTGAATAATGGTTTTAAATACCATATCGTTAAAGTGTTTTTGAACCTCTTCTACCACTTGATTCGACAAACGTAAACGTGAATCGTACATAGTAAGTAACAAACCTTCAATATCTAATGCTGGATTATGGATTTTCTGAACACTTTTTATGGTATTCAATAATTTTCCAAGGCCTTCAAGCGCAAAATATTCACATTGAATAGGAATTATAACTGCATCTGCAGCTGTGAGCGCATTAAGTGTTAAAAGCCCTAATGAAGGTGCACAATCTATAAGAATAAAGTCATAATCGTCTTTTATCTCCAACAATGCTTTTTTAAGCATATATTCTCGTTCTTCTTTGTCTATTAACTCTATCTCTATGGCAACCAAATCTATATGAGCCGGAATCATATCAAGATTAGGAGTTTCGGTCTTGACAATAGCCTCTTTTGCAGTATTTGCATGTTCTAATAGCTGGTAGGTTCCTATGTCTACAGACTCTACGTCTATGCCCAATCCAGAAGTTGCATTAGCTTGTGGATCAGCATCAATGAGCAATACTTTTTTCTCGAGGACACCAAGCGAAGCTGCTAAATTTACAGACGTTGTTGTCTTTCCTACACCGCCTTTTTGATTAGCAATTGCAATGATTTTTCCCATGAAGTGATTTGGTTTTTTGTACGCGTAAAAATACAATTATTTACGAGTATAGAAAACGGAAGTTGTTAACAGATGGTGAATAAAAAAGTTTTAGAGTAATGCCAAAAATAATAATTGAAAAATCGTCAGGAAATGACATATATCATATTTATTACAACAGGTTTACAATAATTTTACCGTTTTAAAGCTAATTAAAATTATCATGGAAGAATTAAAAATTAACAAGACAAGGAATTTAGAAAAGTATGGATTAAAAGATGTTTTAGCACATTGGAATCTTTCTCCAGAAAAGCTGCAAAGCATTACTGTAGAAAAAGGAATGGGAAAAGAAACATCTAATGGAACATTGGCTGTTAATACTGGAAAATTTACAGGAAGATCTCCTCAAGACAGATTCTTGGTAAAAGATGACTATACTAAAGACAAGGTATGGTGGGGAAAAGTTAATAAACCGTTCGATCCTGAAAAATTTGATGTATTACAAGACGAAATTGTTAATTATCTTTCTGGTAAGGAGATTTATGTGAGAGACGGTTATGTTTGTGCAGATCCTAAATATAGAACCAACGTAAGAACCATTACAGAATACCCTTGGTCAAACATGTTTATTTTTAATATGTTCTTAAGACCAGAATTTTCAGAATTGGAAAACTTTAAAGAAAATTGGCTCGTTTTATGTGCTCCAGGTTATGAGGCAAACCCAGAAATTCATGGTACACGTCAAGGCAATTTTTCAATAATTAACTTTACAAAAAAAGTTGCTCTGGTTGGTGGTTCTGCCTATACCGGTGAGATGAAAAAAGGTATTTTTTCAGCTTTGAATATGATTTTACCTACTGATAGAAATGTATTACCAATGCATTGTTCTGCCAATGTTGGAAAAAATGGTGAAACCGCTATTTTCTTTGGTTTATCAGGTACTGGTAAAACTACATTGTCTGCAGATCCTGACAGAAAATTAATTGGTGATGATGAACATGGCTGGACACCTGAAAACACAATTTTCAATTTTGAAGGTGGTTGTTATGCAAAGGTTATTGATCTAACTGAAGAAAAAGAACCAGATATCTTTAGAGCTATAAAACCAGGAGCCTTATTGGAAAACGTAATTTTAAAAGAAAATGGTGATGTGGATTATATGGATAAATCTATTACTCAAAACACTAGAGTTAGTTATCCGATTTACCATATTGATAATATTCAAGAGCCATCATTAGCTAAAAACCCAAAAAACATATTCTTCTTGACCTGTGACGCTTTTGGTGTTTTGCCACCAGTTTCTAAATTAAATCCAGGACAAGCAGCATACCATTTTATTTCTGGCTATACAGCTAAAGTTGCTGGTACAGAGGCAGGTATAACAGAACCTGTACCGTCATTTTCAGCTTGCTTTGGATCACCTTTTATGCCTTTACATCCAACGGTTTATGCAGAGATGTTGAGTAAAAAGATGCAGGAAGCCAATGTGAATGTATGGTTAATAAATACTGGATGGAGTGGTGGATCTTATGGTGAAGGTTCTCGTATAGAATTAAAATATACAAGAGCTATGATTACTGCAATTCTAAAAGGTAGTTTAGAACATGTAGAATATCAAATGCATCCAATATTTGGTATTGAAATGCCATTGACATGTCCTAATGTCCCACACGAAATTTTAGACCCATTGAATACTTGGGCTAACAAAAGTGCATACATAAGTAAATCTATACAATTGGCACATTCGTTTCATTTGAATTTTGAAAAGTTTGCTAATGAAGCGAGTGAAGATATCCTAAACGGAGGTCCTTTAATTGATGAGCACCATCATTTAGATCATGTTTAATTGGTAATTAGTTTTTAAAATGAAAAGCGACTGACACTAATGTTAGTCGCTTTTTTATTAGAATACTTTGAACTAAAGAACTTTAATCTGTTATTTTAATGAATGCTCTGTCCAAAAGTTAGTAAGTTATTATCTGGGTCTAACAATGAAAATTCTTTCTGCCCCCAAGGTTTTAGTGTTAAACTTCCATTGGGATGAATACTTATGTTTCTTTCCAATAAAGAGTTATAGAGACTATCAATATCGTCCGTTCTTATATATACCTGACCATAATTTTCTTTAGGATCAAGTTCTTTATACAGAAAAAAGTGAATTTCTACATTATCTTTTTTTATCATTAAGTACTCTTTATAGTCTTCACTTCCCAATTGTTTAAAACCTAATCTATTGATATAATAGTCTTTTGTTTTAATTTTGTTCCGCATTGGTAATTTTGGGTTTATTTCTTCTAGCATATTTGTAGCGTTTTAAGTTTAGTAATTTACTTATTTTATCTTATTCCACCCAGATTTAAAAATTCTATAAATATTTACCTTATTTCCATGGTATTCTGACACTTTCTCTATGCTCATGCCATTTTTTAGTGCCACGTTTTCCGACGGCTTATTAGTTAAACTGATGATAGAAATCAACGAATCAGAAAAGTAATTTTCAAAAGCAAAATCTCTGCATTTTTTGGCAGCTTCTGTTGCATAACCTTTATTCCAGAATTCAGGTAGGAGAGAGTAGGCTACTTCCAGTTCAGAAATGTTATCAACCTGCTGTATTAACAGTCCAGAGTGTCCAATTAATTTTCCAGTTTGTTTTTCTATTAAAGCATTCATGCCGCCTAAATTTTTTTCATATCTGTTGAATTGCTTTTCGTACCATTTTTTACATTCAATTTCTGGAGATTCAAGCTCTGAAATCCAGTATTGAGACGTGATTGGGTTTTTATGAAACTCCAGCCAAGTATCAAAATCAGACCATTTTACTCTTCTAAACAGAAGACGCTCTGTTTCTTGGTCATTGAGCAAATATTTCATAGGTTTTTAATGCTTTGTTTCTAATTGTTTATGGGAACCATCGCAGTTTGGTTTTCGTTTTGATAGTCCACAAATACAGTCATTCAAACCATTTCCGTTAAAAATACGAGACATATTTTTTTCAATTCTTGATATTCGGCTTTTAGCTTGTTTAGGTTTTGAAAAATGCAATAAATAACCTCTTTTTCTGCCTTCGGTTAGGTTTTTAAAAGCGGTTTCAAAATCTGGATTTTCTTTAAATATTTGTTCCAGCTCTTCAGGCATTTTATAGTCTGAAGTTTTTTTCATTTTGACTTTCAAACCTACTTTTTCAACTTCAATGGCTTCATAAATGTATTGTTTGATTATTGTTTTGAGTGCTTCAATTTCTGATAGGCTTGTAAACCGCATCTGTCTTGCAGATTGCATATTCTCTGTTTGTTGGATTAGAATATTCTTGGTGTCCTTAAGTAAAACACCTTTATGAAAAAGAATGCCACAATAATCTTTAAACTCATGAATGAGCACGATATTCTTTTTGTTGTATGTATAGCATGGATGCTTCCATTTGAATTCTTCAACCAATCCACATTCATTTACTATTTGGCGTAGTCTGGTCAATTCTTTTTTCCACTGGTTAAGATTGTTAAGATATGTATCAACTTTTGGGTTCATATATTTGTAATTATGAAAGTTTTCTGTTTTCTCGAATGTCGCCAATATGGTAATACGCTACAATTTCATTAATTAAATTGTCTTTTAGGTAATACCACTCACTAACGTCTAAATTAAAATCTCCTTGAACTGCTGTGTAACGAACACAAGCCTTATCATTATCATAAATACTATCATGTATCTCAAAATTATATCCTAGAAACTTGTCTTTGTTTTGTTCTACAAGGTTGATATAGTCTTGTTTTCCAGTTATTGTACCAAAAGGACTTGTATGTTGAAAATCATCAGTGACTGGTAAATTGGTAAAATCTCCTTTTGTCCACTTGTCAAACCATTCGTTGATTAATGTTTGTGCTTTCATATTTTATTGAATTTTTTATTTTTTATAATAATCCAATTTTGGAATAAAATTTTCGCATTGCATTAGTCACCTCCATGGGTTTTTCAACTGCTGCAGAATGACCTGCATTAGTGATAGTAAAGTAGTCAGAATTTGGAATCATATCTGCTATTCTTTTATTATATTGAGGAGGCGTAGCTACATCATTTTCACCTACAATTACTGCTGTGGGAATGTTTACAGCTGAAAGTTTTTCAAGCACTCTACCTCTCGTAAAAATCATTTTTCCAAACGGGATCATTCCTTTTAAGTTTTGACTCATTATAATATTTCGCCATTTTTTTACTTCCGATTGACGAGATTTGTCTTTGAGAAATGATTTGTGAAATAGAATGGACATAACTTTACCAATAACTGGAAACCAACCTATATTTTTCACTATCCATAAGAGCAAATTATTTTTCATTAATTTGATTTTTTCCTCTTCTTCAGCAGATGTATCCATTAAAATCAGTGTTTTCAATAATTCTGGTCTTCGAATGGCAATTCGCATACCTACAAACCCACCTGTGGACATACCTATGAAATGGACTGAACCTAATTTTAATTTTTCAATTAGACAGATTGCATCAGTTACAAGATTATCTAATTCATAACCATTGGTAGTTATTTCACTTTCGCCATGACCTCGATGGTCAAACGATATACATCGAAAATTTTCTTTGAATTCATCAATTTGACCTTTAAACATTGAGTTATTCATTAAATAGCCATGTGAAAAAAGAAGCGTTTCTTTTCCGTTTCCAAATTCATTATAATGTATTTCAACGTTATTTACTTTAGCTTTTGGCATGATTTAATTTATTCAATGAAGGCTAGCGTGTTTGTATAAGATTAGTTGCGTTGTTTAAGCAACTAATTTAGCAAATACAAACCGAATAGAAAATCCGTTGGTGTCTGAGCATTTCGACAACATTTCGACAAGCTCAATCTGACAGCTCAATGTAACACCTGTCGAAGGCAGGATTTTCCTAGTAGGCTAGAACCAAGCAATGAACTATACGGTGTTGTGTATTGGATATCATTAAAACTTTAGACTAAAAATCCAAAATTGCCAGATTGCTACTGCAATGACTAAAGTTAGATATACCAAGATGAAAATTCCATACTTTTTACTTAGTACTAATTTTGATTTATTATCAATTATTTTGCATTCTAAAGTTCCCCAACTTTTTATCATTAAATAAGCTATCGCCCAAGCTATTACTAATGCTATGTATTCCCAAATACATATAGTTCCAATTTCGTAATTCGGCAGATCATTTTGGAAGTAAGGATTGATAATAAGTAATGCAAATCCAGCCCAAAGAGAGAATATAATCAGAGTTAAAATTGTATGAAAAATTATTTTCAACAATGTCGATGAATATTTTTGATAAGCTTGTACACAAAGTGTACGTGTTATGATGTGCTGCGTTGGTTTACCTAAAGATAGTAAACTATCACGAACCAGAGGAAAAACCGTAGGATTTTCCGAGTAGGCGAGAACCAAGCAATTAATTTTATACGATGTAGGCAACGGTTATTATTCCATTTTTAATGAATCGTTTTCCTTTGTCAATGTTTTAATAACATCTAAAAGTCCTCCTTCAAATCCAGAGACCTGTTTTATAAAAGGTAAATGAGCTCCAATTGACCTGCCTTTATATATTTTTTTATTCCTAACCCAAAAGATAAAGGTTTCATTAAAATCAGTTTTTGTTGCTTTGGTCAATGAACTTGACATTTTTGGTAAATCAGATTCCATTCGAATCAAGAACATAACTTTTTCTTCGTCAGGAATTGCCTCCACTATTTCAAGTTTTAAATTTGGAAGAAGTGATTCAATTCTTTGTACCGCAGATTTTAGTTCGTCTCTACCCTTAAATTTTCTTCCTTCTGTTGATGTATGTTCATAATCCTCAACAAAAAGCGTGTCGATTAGTTCGATTCTATGTTCATTGTAAACTTCATTGAAATAACGAGAAGTTAATTCAAGATTAGACTGCCGCAAATCCTTTTTGGCTTTAGGCTCGGAACAAGATGAAATTACAATAAGAAATAATAACAGTATTTGTCTCATTAGGTTATCAGTCATTTAATTGTTGCCACACGTATTTTTAATTTTTTTCTATTGTTATCAATTTGTCCGAGTTAAACATTTCTGCTGGCGAGATTACTTTCTCGTCCATTGGAATGTTGTCTCCGTAACGTTCTTTCATTTTAGCTTTCACAACATCATCTGTCAAGTCAAAGTCTGAAAGCTTTTCAAGCTGACCTATTTCAATGTCAGCCGCTTGCTTGTATATTTTCCAAACGAGTTCAGAGCAATAGATTTTGTCATCTGACCACTCAAAGTAAATGTCATATGGTTTCCCTTTAAATTGCTCCCCGATTTGTTTGATTTTGGTCAGAGTTGAACTTGTCAGCACTTGGTCACCGTTTTCAAGTCGTTTAATTACATAATGTCCGTTTTCACCACGATTAATCCATTCGGTCAATGGTGTCAGCTTAACGAGTTGGACTGCTTCGTAAACAAAATACTGTCCGTCAATCTTGTAAATAATTCCCATATGACTGTAATTCGAGTTTGTCGCTAATTGAATTGCTTTGCTTTGACTGGATTTTGAAGTTTGAAAAATTATGTCTCCGTTCTGAATTTTTTGTTCGAGCAATATTTTTTTAAATCGAGGAACATCCTTTTTTACTCCTTCAGCAAATTGATACATTTCAGTTCCCCAATAGGCAAGGAAAGCTAATATTCCAATTATTAGAACTGTCAAGAGTGTTTTCTTCATTCTGTTTCTTTATATGTATGACAACTCGTTATATGAGGATAATTATTCCTGTTTTTATGTATTATTTTCCGTATGATGGGAATTTTAGTTCCAATATATCCTAATCAATTAAAATCTTTAAAATGGTAATGGCAGCTTCGCTAATCTTGGTTCCTGGGCCAAAAACAGCCACAGCACCAGCATCAAACAAAAACTGGTAATCTTGTTTGGGTATTACACCACCAACAATCACCATAATATCGTCGCGACCATAGGTTTTTAGTTCCTCAATAACTTGTGGCACCAATGTTTTATGTCCAGCAGCCAGAGAAGACACACCTAAAATATGAACATCGTTTTCTACTGCTTGTTTGGCTGCTTCCTGTGGTGTTTGAAACAGTGGTCCAATATCCACATCAAAACCCAAATCTGCATAAGCAGTAGCTACAACTTTGGCGCCTCTATCATGTCCATCCTGTCCCATCTTGGCAATCATAATACGAGGCCTTCTGCCATCCTGTTCGGCAAAAACATCAGCAAGTTCTCTTGCTTTTTTAAAGGAATTATCGTCTTTTACTTCTTTACTATACACACCAGAAAAAGATTTTATTTGTGCTTTGTATCTGCCAAACTCTGCTTCCAGAGCATCACTTATTTCACCAAGTGTTGCACGTTCGCGAGCTGCTTCAATAGCTAAAGCTAATAAATTTCCGTTTCCTGTACGAGCAACTTCGGTTAATTTTGACAATGCAACCTTTACTTTTTCTGTATCTCTCTTCTTCTTTATAGAGCTTAAGCGTTCTATTTGTTGATTTCTAACGGTTTGGTTATCTACTTCGAGCGTTGAGATAGCATCTTCGTGATCTAATCTGTATTTGTTAACTCCAACAATAATATCCTGACCGGAATCTATACGTGCCTGTTTTCTGGCAGCAGCTTCTTCAATACGTATTTTTGGAATGCCTGCTTCTATGGCTTTGGTCATACCACCTAATTCTTCAACTTCCTGAATCAATGTCCATGCTTTTTGTGCAATATCGTGTGTAAGTTTTTCTACATAATAACTGCCAGCCCAAGGGTCGACCGTTTTGGTAATTTTTGTTTCTTCCTGGAGAAAAATTTGCGTGTTTCTGGCTATCCGTGCCGAAAAATCTGTTGGTAGCGCAATGGCTTCATCCAATGCATTGGTATGCAAACTTTGTGTGCCACCAAAAGCAGCAGCAGCAGCTTCGATAGTTGTTCGAGCTACATTGTTAAAAGGATCCTGTTCGGTTAAACTCCAACCAGAAGTTTGGCAATGTGTACGAAGCGCGAGAGATTTTTCGTTCTTCGGATTGAATTGTTTTACCAATTTTGCCCAGAGCATTCTTGCAGCTCTCATTTTGGCAATTTCCATAAAATGATTCATGCCTATAGCCCAAAAAAACGATAGGCGAGGCGCAAAAGTGTCTATATCCATTCCTGCTGCGAGTCCTTTTCTTATATATTCCAGTCCATCTGCAAGTGTATAAGCCAGCTCGATATCGCAGGTTGCACCAGCTTCTTGCATATGATAACCAGAAATACTAATGCTATTGAATTTTGGCATGTTTTGGCTTGAGTATTCAAAAATATCTGAAACAATTTTCATGGATTGCGTAGGAGGATAGATATAGGTATTACGCACCATAAACTCCTTTAAAATGTCATTTTGAATGGTACCTGCCAATTGTTGTGGTTTTACACCTTGTTCTTCGGCTGCCACAATATAGAATGCCATAATGGGCAAAACTGCACCATTCATGGTCATTGAAACAGACATTTTATCGAGAGGAATTTGGTCAAAGAGTATTATCATATCCTCAACAGAATCTATGGCAACACCAGCTTTACCAACATCACCTACAACACGTTCGTGGTCGCTATCGTAACCACGATGAGTCGCCAAATCGAAAGCAACGGATAGACCTTTTTGTCCTGCAGCTAGATTGCGCCTGTAAAAGGCATTACTGTCTTCTGCTGTGCTAAAACCTGCATATTGCCTAATGGTCCAAGGACGACGTACATACATAGTGCTGTAAGGACCACGAAGAAAAGGAGAAATTCCTGCAGCAAAGTCTAAATGCTCAACACCTTTTAAATCATCATTGGCATAGAGTGATTTTACCGGAATGCCTTCGGCAGTTTCAAACGTTGAAAAACTTCCGGTGTTTGAAGTAGCGCCTTCTGATTTGATGGTGATATATTGCAGGTTCTTTCTACTCACGCTTAATTGTTTGTATTGCTTTGTGTATTGGGTTGAGTGGCTGGTGGTTTTTTGTTGAAGTCTATGTTTGAATCCTCAGGCTTGTCAAAGTTTATGGTAGTTATATCTATATCAAAGAGCTTTGAATAATAATATTGAAGAGCAACAAAAGTGGCTAGACTCTTATCGTTAGTTAGTTGTGCTGAATTACTTTTTATAGGTTCTCCAATTAATTTTGGCGTAAGTGAATTAGTTTGTTTTAAAGCATCGAATGTAGATTTTAAGCGTTGGTTCTTAATGTTATTTACAATACAGTTTACTATTTCGCTATTGTAATTTAGCTTGCTTTCGGCATTACCAAGATTCCAGAGATTTTCGTCTTGCTTTAACGCTTCAAATACTTTAAATGAATGCTCTGAAATAACATCTTCTATTTTTAGTCTGCTGGCTGTAGACTCTGTTATGAGTCTTGAATATGCTCTTACAAGCCTATTGTTTTGTGTGTTGTAATGCTTCGCAATATCATCTTCAAAGGAGTACAGCGCTTCTTTTAATAGCTTGGTGTCCATTTCACCACAAGTCATGGCATCAGGTTTATCTGAATATTTAAAATCTGTAAACTCTACCTTATTTTCTGTTTTACAACTTGCTAAACCGATTGCCATTGTGATTAGTAAAAGTTTAAAAAATTGTGTTTTCATTTTTAATGTAAATTTTAAGGGTTATTATACTTTTATTTAATTATTAATTTTTCGATATACTTATTATAATCAGTATCTAAAACTGAATAAAAATTGAGCATAAGTGTTTTATAATTTGATGAAATAAGATAACACGTATTATATGTTACTTTTTCTTCATGAGTAACTTCATATACTGCTTTGAAAACTTTTGTCAATCCTTTTGCAGAAAACCCAGCTGTTAGTTTTTTACATTTTTCTTCATTAAAAAAAGCATAATCTTCACATTTTTGGCTCATCATTCCTAAAATTTGAGACGATTCTCTTTTAGAAAAATCATAATATTGAAGAATTTTTGCTGAAATAAGAGTTGATGATAATATGTCTTTGAAATAGTACATGTTTCCTTTACTAAATTTCATATAATTAAATCGGTTTAATTCAGCTTTTTTCAGTCTTTGGTCTTTAATTTTTAATATCAACTCTTTGTATTCGGTTTCTGAATATTTCTCAAAATATTTTGGAAGAAAAATCTCTATATTATCTTCTGACAATTGATAATAATTGCCTGGTACGCTTTCATTTTTCTGTGCGCTATTTTTGTTTTCTTCACAAGAAAAAAGCAATAAAAAACACATAAAAAGTATTGAAAAATGTTTATTCATTTTTTAATCGTTCTTGTTCTATGGTTTCGGCTAAACGCTTTTCAATAATAGGTTCTATTAATGTTTTTCTCTTATTGGTTTTTACAAAAGGAAAAAGTTCTAGTTCATCATTCATTTTATCATTATGGTTTTGGTATTTGTTGGTACCCAGTAAAACTTCTTCACCAAGGTTAAACTGTTCTTGTTCTTTTTTAGCACTTTCCTTTATTTTCTTTTGAATGATACCTTGCTTTAACTGATGTAAAAAACCTCCATTTTCTTCAATATCTTTAAAGAGGCTTAAAGATTTTTCGGCTAATTGATTGGTTAAACTTTCTATATAATAAGCTCCATCTGAAGGATTGTTTACCTTATCAAAATAACTTTCGTTCTTTAAAATCAACAACTGATTTCTAGAAATACGTTCTCCAAATTCATTGTCTTTATGATAAATGGCGTCGTATGGTAAATTGCAAACAGTATTTGCTCCACCAAGTATGGCGCTCATACATTCTGTGGTTGTGCGCAACATGTTGGTATTGTAATCATAAAGAGTTTTATTACGCCTTGTAGGCATGGCAAAAATGAAACAATCTGTATTGAAACCATATTCTGTTGCCAATGTTTTATAAAGTAATCGAAGTGCCTTGAGTTTTGCAATTTCGAAGAAATAATTTGTGCCAACAGATACGTTGAAGATTACTTTAAAAGATTGCTTCGTTTCATTCGCAATGAGATTATCGAGATGATTTAAGTATTCATTTGTATAAGCCAATCCATAAGCCAATTGCTGAACCATAGTTGCTCCTGCATTCTGGTAAAGTGTTGTATCTACGCTAAAAGACAAGGTATCTTTTACAATGTTTTCAAAATGTATATGATCTTCTTTTAGGCTTTGATACCAGTTTCCGGTTCTGGCCAGATTACCAATAATGTCAGTTTGAATATGGATTTCTGATTTTGTGGCTATGGCAGAAATTTGTTTAATAAATTCTGAATCTAAAAATTGTAGATTAAGATGAACTTCAATCTTGTTCGTATCAATATCTTGTAATAAATCTTGTACTGAAACGGTTTTGTTTGGTATAATAAATTTAATGCTTTCAGCACCTTTTTTTATTGCATCATGAGCCTTTAGGTTTGATTTTTCGATGTCTGCAACAAAAATGGATTGGCAGATGTTCCATGAGGAATTATCAGAATTGTTATCTATGGTATTTTGTAAATCCTCTTTATTGTAAAATGGTTTTACATGGATGCCTTCGTTGCTTTCCCAAATGAGTGTTTTATTATAATCAGCTCCGTTTAAATCAAATTGTATTTTTTGCTTCCACTGTTTTGTGGAAATCCCATCAAACTCGTTGAATAAGCTATTACTCATCTTGTGTTGTTTTTAAGCTGTCTTCGTACTCTATAATATAGATTTCTTCACTATCACGTTTCATGTAATATTCCTCACGAGCAAATTTCTCTAACCCTTCATCTGTACTCAACTCTTTTATGGCTTTTCTGTCTTTTTCAATTTCTTTTTTATAGTATTCTTTTTCATTTTCCAGATCATCGATTTCTTTATTCAATTCATGATGAATAAACCATGAGTTACTATCAAAGAAAAGCATCCAAACCGCAAAAGAGATTAGGATAAGTATAAAAACATTTTTAAAAGGTTTTAAATATTTGTTCTTATTGGTTTTGGATGCTGACATTTATAATTTTTCATTAATTATTGTTCTAACTATATCTACAGCAACATTATTGTATTTGTTGTTTGGTATAATTATATCTGCGTACTCTTTCATTGGTTCAATAAATTGCTCATGCATAGGCTTTAATGTGTTTTGATAGCGATTCAGGACTTCATCAATATCTCTACCTCGTTCATTGATGTCGCGCTTTAAACGTCTTATGAGACGTTCGTCGCTATCTGCATGCACAAATATTTTGATGTCAAACATGTCTCTTAATTCAGGATTTGTAAGAATTAAAATACCTTCTACAATCATTACCTTTCTTGGATGCGTTAAAATGGTATCGCCGGTTCTGTTGTGCTTGACAAAAGAATATACAGGTTGGTGAACAGGATTATTGCTTTTTAACTCTTTTAAATGTTCTGAAAGCAATTTAAAATCTATAGACCTTGGATGATCAAAATTAATTTTAATGCGTTCGTCATAGCTTAAATGCGAGGTATCCAAATAGTATGAATCTTGTGATATAATACCAACTTCGCCTTCAGGAAGTTCATTTAATATCTGATTAACCACAGTTGTTTTTCCACAACCTGTTCCTCCAGCAATTCCAATAATGAGCATCACTATTTGTTTAAACTTTATCAAACAAATTTAAGATTATTTATTTGGAAATATTTTATGGAGAATAATAATTTGCAAATCGAAAAAAACAGGCTATAAATTTTAAAAAAATGAATACAAAAGCGTTTTGAATATAAAAGAAACCTCTATATTTGCAGTCCTTAAAAAGATAACTATTTTTCGGGGTGTAGTACCGCAACAAGTGCGGCATAAACTACGCTTTAGAAAAAGTTATTTAAAAAATAGAATTCGATTTCCCAATGTATTATTTCGGTTCTATTAAATTTCGGGGTGTAGCGTAGCCCGGTTATCGCGCCGCGTTTGGGACGCGGAGGTCGCAGGTTCGAATCCTGCCACCCCGACCAATTATAGTATCAATCTATATCAAAAACCTGTTAATCGTATGATTTACAGGTTTTTTGGTTTTTAAGAATATCATAAAATTTGATATGTTTTGATTAAAAACGTCAACAAATCGGATAACAAATTGAAATTTCAAAAAGTGTTGACCAGATTTATGGCCATCGGGCTGTTAATCAATAAATAAATGTATCTTTATAAGTGATTTGACTTTCGTCTGATAACAATTGAATGTTAACTAAAAGACGAAATCATGAAAACATCTTCCACCTTCAGTATTTTGTTCTGGGCGGACTTCTCCAGAGCGAAAAACGACCAAGCATCAATTTATGCTAGAATTACGGTAAATGGTAAACGAGCTACCATCAGCTTAAAACGAAAAGTTTTAGTGTCTGATTGGGATGTCCACAAAAACAGAGCTCGTGGTACAAGTCAAAAGTCAAGAATTTTGAATAGTTATTTAGATGAAACTTACAATCATCTCTTTAAATGCTATCGAGATTTAATGTCAGAAC
>DATGBV010000317.1:0-2248 GCA_035312485.1 Flavobacteriaceae bacterium
TAAAAGGATATACTTATACTTTAGAAAACGGCAAAGTTGAAGAGACCAAACTCAAAAACGATGGTGTTTTTGATGAAAAAAACAACAAGTATTGGGCCACTACAAAATTTACCATGCCCAACATTAAGGAAGGCTGCGTTATTGAATTTCAATATAGGGTAGAATCTCCATTTATGAGAATTCATGATGTGGTTTTACAATACGATATACCAATAAAGAAGCTTGAGTTTGAAGTAAAGATTCCAGAATATTTTAATTTTAATAAGGTTGTAAATCCAAAGTCTACATTCTATCCAAAAATAGTAGATTCTAAAGTTAAAAGAAAAGAACGTATAACTACTAAATCTCGTACAGGAACTAAGATATCCCAAACATCATTTGAGACTGATGAGTGGGAATTTGATGAAAATAAAACAGAAGTTAACCTTACCAATGTACCAGCTTTAAAAGATGAAAATCATGTAAGAAATATAGATGATTATAGAACCAAGCTTATTTGGGAATATGCCTACTATAGAGGTCCAAGAGGTGATATGAAAAGTTATTCTACCACTTGGGAAAAAGTTTCAAAAACAATTTATAATTATGAGAGCTTTGGTAATCAATTAAACAAAACGAGTTATTTTGAAGATGACGTTAATGCATTAATTAATGGCGTAAATAATCCTATAGAAAGAGCAAGCTTAATTTACAATTTTGTAAAATCAAAAGTTAAGTGGAATGATTTTTATGGATACACATCTGATGAAGGTGTAAGAAAAGCATATAAAGAAGGCGTAGGTAATGTAGCAGATATCAACTTAATGCTTACAGCAATGTTACGCTATGCAAACCTAGAAGCAAATCCAGTTTTAGTGAGTACTATAAATAATGGTATTCCTTTGTTTCCAACAAACGAAGGGTTTAACTACGTGATTTCGGCTATAGAATATCAAAATGGATATATTTTATTAGATGCCACAGATAAATATGCCACAGCTAATATTTTACCAGAAAGAACATTAAACTGGCAAGGGCGTTTAATTAGAGAGGATGGTACTTCTGGATGGGTAAGTTTAATGCCAAGTAATCCAACAAAAGAAATTGTGTATATAAATGCTCAAATTAATGATGATTTATCAATTGACGGAAAAATTAGAGATCAATTTTTCGATTATGAGGCTAAAAAGTTTAGAAGTAAATACAACAATCTGAACGAAGAGCAACTAATAATGTCTTTTGAAGAAGATAAGGGTGAAGTTGAAATATCAAATATTGAAATAGATTCAAAAAATGAATTAACAAAACCTATTAGATGTTCTTATGAATACAAGTTGTATGATGCAATTGAAGACATAGGTGGCAAATTATATTTCTCACCACTATTATTTTTTACTCCAGATGAAAATCCTTTTAAAGCAGAAAAACGAAATTTCCCAATAGATTTTGTGTATCCCAGAAGTGATAAGTTTATGATCAATTTGGCTATTCCAGAAGGCTATGAAATAGAATCACTTCCAGGTAATGTGAAAATGGAATTTAATAGTGATCATGGAGATTTTCTTTATTTAGCTCAACCTAATGGTAATTTTTTACAAGTCACAATTTCTTTAAATTTGAATAGACCTTTAATCTTGGCAGAGGATTATGCCAAATTCAAAGAATTTTTTCAATTAATGATTGAAAAGCAAAACGAAAAAATTGTACTTAAAAAAGTATAGCAATGGATATAAGAAACGCCCAACATATTGTTGATCAGTGGATAAAAGATCATGGCGTACGTTATTTTAACGAGCTAACCAATATGGCGCAACTTACAGAAGAAGTTGGTGAAGTGGCACGAATCATTTCACGTAGGTATGGCGAGCAAAGTGAAAAGGAAAGTGACAAAGACAAGGATTTGGGTGAAGAACTAGCAGATGTTTTATTTGTTGTTTTATGTTTAGCCAATCAGACCAATGTAGATTTACAAAAAGCTTTCGATAAGCGTATGGAGAAGAAAGCAAAACGAGATCATGATAGGCATCATAACAATGACAAGCTAAAATAATGTAGAATAATCAATGAGTAGTGCAACTTTATTTAGATGAAAATTACATTAAAAAAATCTATAGCCAATACACCATCTACTGTAAGCATTACAGGATCTAAAAGCGAATCCAATAGGCTATTGTTATTACAAGCACTGTACCCAGAAATCAAAATTGAGAATCTTTCAAATTCAGACGATTCCCAACTTATGCAAAAAGCTTTTTCAGAAAACAGTCAT
>DATGBV010000318.1:0-2334 GCA_035312485.1 Flavobacteriaceae bacterium
AAATTACATACAGATGTCTCTTTTGTAAATTCATCAGATGAATTAGAGATTGAAGCCTTCAAAAAATGGCGTCCAGAATTTAAAGATGCTGAATTTATAACTGAAGATGATGGGACTTTTAAAGTTTCTCGTGAAGTCGAAAAAATGTCCAAATCCAAATACAATGTGGTGAATCCAGACCAGATTTGCCACGACTATGGCGCAGACAGCTTACGTTTGTATGAAATGTTTTTGGGGCCTTTGGAGCAATACAAACCTTGGAACACTGCTGGTATTACTGGCGTACATAGCTTCCTTAAAAAACTCTGGAAGTTGTATTTTGATGACAATGGTTTTAAAGTCACCAATGCAGAACCAACAAAAGACAGTTTAAAGACACTGCATAAAACCATTAAAAAGGTTGAGGAAGATATTGAGAACTTTTCATTCAATACATCGGTTTCTACCTTTATGATAGCAGTGAATGAGTTAACAGCTCAAAAATGTACAAGCAAAGCAATTCTCGAACCCTTATTAGTTCTTATTTCGCCTTATGCACCACACATAGCAGAACAATTATTTGCTTGTATAAAATTAGGTAGACATGTTGAAGTTGAAGAACTACCTTCCAATTATGAGAGTATTTCAACAACACCTTTTCCAAAATTTGAAGAACAATATTTGGTAGAAAGTACCAAGAATTATCCTATTTCATTTAATGGAAAAATGCGTTTTACTCTTGAATTACCTTTAGATATGAGTAAAGAAGACATTGAAAAGACAGTTTTGGAATACGAGAAAACCCAAGAACAATTGAAAGGCAGAACGCCTAAAAAGGTGATTGTTGTTCCTGGTAAAATAGTCAATATTGTTGGCTAACGTCATTGCGATACAGACGTTTACTGTCTGTAGTGGCAATCTGTTGAATTTATCTTTTATTAAAAAGATAACCATATTTCGTCTATGCTCAATACAAGCTAGTTACGTTCCTCGTCATGACAATTAATATAAATGAATGTTTCAAATAGACTACATAGAAATCATAGGTTTAATAGCAGCTACATTAACTACAGCTGCTTTTTTACCTCAAGTTTATAAAACTTGGAAAACCAAAGATGTAAAAGGATTATCGTTGCCTATGGTTTTAATGCTTTTTATTGGTGTTGGTCTTTGGTTGGTCTATGGGTTCTTAATGAAAAGCATTTCTATAATTATAGCAAATGGCATTACCTTAATTTCTATATTTTTATTAGTCTATTTCAAAATTAAACATCATAAAAAATAAAAGCACCTACAGTTAATTAACCTTAAAAATTACGTTGATTTATAATCAAGGTTAATATAGTATATAAACTCATCAATTTTAACTACTTTTTAAAACTAAAGTCTTTGCATTTTTGCAGTGAAACTTCAAGGTGAAGTTTTACCCAAATTTAAAATGAATAAAAATGAAATTAAGTATAGAAATAATAGGATTTATTGCGGCAATATTAACCACGTCAGCGTTTATTCCGCAAGTATATAAAACAAGGAAGACCAAATCTGTAGAAAACCTTTCATTGTCCATGTATTTGGTTATGTTCACAGGTGTGATTTTATGGCTCATCTATGGTATATATATTGAGAGCTCATCCATCATAGTGGCCAATCTGTTTACAGCATGTTTAATAGTATTGTTGTTAACCTATAAGATTAGGTTTTCAAAATAATAACTGACAAAATTTCACAGTAAAAAATTGGCTTATTTTTTGATACAAATAGAGTATATTTAAACAAAAATTTAAAACACATGTTAGGATATTATATATTAATTGGTGCAATTGCTTTAGTAAGTTGGTTAGTGAGTAACCAACTGAAAAGAAAATTTGCCAAATACTCCAAAGTACATTTACGAAATGGGATGAGTGGAGCAGAAATAGCAGAAAAAATGTTGGCAGACCATGGCATTTCAGATGTAAAAGTAGTTTCAACGGCAGGAAGCTTAACAGACCACTATAACCCAAAAAATAAAACGGTTAATTTAAGTGAATCTGTTTATAGTCAGCGCAATGCAGCAGCAGCGGCAGTTGCAGCACATGAGTGTGGTCATGCTGTGCAACATGCTCAAGCATATAGCTGGTTACAAATGCGTTCTACTTTAGTACCAGTTGCGAGTGTATCTTCAGGTATGTCCCAATGGTTAATTATTGGTGGCTTGATTTTAGGAGCAGCAGCAGGAATGGGAATTGGTTATTGGGTAGCAGTAGCTGGATTGGCAATGATGGGAATGGCAACTCTATTCAGTTTTATTACTCTTCCTGTTGAATATGATGCCAGTAATAGAGCTTTGGCTTGGTTAAAAAATAAACACATGCT
>DATGBV010000319.1:0-4601 GCA_035312485.1 Flavobacteriaceae bacterium
AACTATAATAACACAAGTGAAATTTATAAAGAGTACTGCGCTATGACCAAAGGCTCCAATATAGATATTACGCACTTAAACTACGATAGATTAAAAACTGAAGGTACTTTTCAGTGGCCAGTACCATCTTATAAACACTCAGGAACTAAACGCCTATTTGAAGACAAGAAATTCTATACTCCTTCACAAAAGGCTATTTTTAATATCCCGAGTTTCATCAAAAATGTCTCGGATCCTACAAACGAAAAATATCCTCTAATATTAACAACAGGAAGAGTTAGGGACCAATGGCATACCATGACAAAGACTGGTAAAGTATCTAGGTTAAAAACACATTACCCAAGTCCTGTTTTAGAAATTAATCAAGTAGATGCTTTTTTATACAAAGTTAAAGATGGCGATGTTGTAGAAATAAAAAGTAAGAATGGTGTTGTAAGAGTACGAGCAAAAGTTTCAGAAAATATTAAACGTGGCGTGGTGTTTTTGCCAATGCATTGGGGAAAACAATTACAAAGCGATTTAAATAGATCTAACAACTTAACAAATACAATTGTAGATCCAATATCTAAAGAACCTGATTTTAAATATACTATTGTTTCTGTTTCAAAATATAAGAAATCCAAAGAGAAAATTATTGTTGTTGGAGCTGGAGCTGCATCTTTTAGATTTGTGCAAAACTACAGAGAACATAGTGAAGTAGATGAGATTCATGTGTTTTCAAAAGAAGAACATCCGTTTTATAATCGTGTACTACTCCCTGAATATGTAACTGATGAATTAACTTGGGAACAGCTATTAAAAATAAAAAAACTTGAAAAGTTAAATATAAATCTTCATGCCAGAACGCATATTGTTGAAATTGATAATGAGAAAAAACAAGTAAAAGATAACAATGGTGTATTACATAGGTTTGATAAATTAATATTAGCAACTGGTAGTCGTGCATTTATTCCAAATGATGTTCAATTAAATCTGCCTGGCAGGTTTACATTACGTAGTAAGACTGATGCAGATAGGTTTAAAACATATTTAGAAAGCACAAATCTTCCACCAGAAGAGCAGCATGTGACTATAGTTGGTGGTGGACTTTTAGGACTGGAACTTGCTGCAGCATTAAAGCATAAAAATATAAATATCACGATTGTACAAAGAGCTTCTTGGTTAATGGAAAGACAACTGGACTTAATGTCAAGTAAATTGTTGGCCATGCATGTTCGAGAATTGGGTATTCAAATATATTTTTCAAACGAAGTAAGTACTGTTTTTAATGATGAAGAAACCAACGATCTTAATATCACCTTAAAAAGTGGAAAATCCTTCAAATCAAATGCAATAGTTTATGCTATTGGTACGCGAACAAATATAGAAATTGCCAAAGCAAGCGGAATAGTTTGTGGTCGTGGTATAAAAATAAATCAACATTTGCAATCATCCAATCCAGATGTTTTTGCCATTGGAGAAATTGCAGAATTCAATAATGATTTATTGGGTATTACTTCGGCTGCCGAAGAGCAAGCAACAATTTTGGCTAATTTTTTAGCTGGAGACATAGGCAGTGTTTACAGCGGTTCAGTTGCCATGAATATTTTAAAATTCAGTGACTTGGATTTATGCAGTTTGGGCGATATTATCATTCCAGAAAATGATGAAGGTTATGAAGAAATAGTCTTGCTGGATATGAGTAAACGCTATTACAAAAAGTGTATTGTCAAAGACGATTTATTGGTTGGTGCTATTTTAATGGGTGATAAAAATGAATTTGCTGAATACAAAACCTTAATTGAAAGCAAAGTAGAATTATCTGAAAAACGAGACACATTATTAAGGGGAACCTCTAATGCCAAACCCGTTTTAGGAAAATTAGTTTGTTCCTGTAGTCAAATTGGTGAAGGGAATTTAATGGAAACAATCGCTAATGGATGCTCAGATTTCACAGAGCTTTGCAAACAAACCGGAGCGGGATTAGGTTGTGGTAGTTGCAAAACCGAAGTCAGGGAAATACTTCAAAATTCAAGTGTATTGGCATGATTAAAAAATTATCAAGAATAATTGTAAAAGGAGGTGTTCTTTCTCCAGGAGAATTAAAATTTATCTGTTTAACGGCAGAAAGTTTTGGGTTAAAATCTATCTATTTTGGCTCACGTCAAGACATTCTGTTTCCAAAAGAAATAGATTCATCAAAATTGAATGCAATTGATAAAAACATACAAATTATAGGATCTGAAGATCAAGGCAAAGAGAATAAAGAGAATATTGTATCTTCTTATGTTGCAGCTAATATTTTCCCAAATACGTCTTGGCTTACTGATGCTAAATATTTATATATACTTGAGCAATTTAGAAAAGCGCCAAAATTAAAAGTAAATATCACAGATCCAAAGCAACGTTTAGTGCCACTTTTTACAGGTCATTTAAATTTTATAGCTTCAGATCATGAAGATTACTGGTATTTGTACATTAGGCTTCCAAATTGGGAAAATATGGAAGTGTATCCAGTTTTAATATATAGTTGGGATATGGCTAAAATAGAGTTGGCCATAGAGAATATGCTACAGGAAGAGCCTGAAACCATTGAAACAATTTTTGATTTGGTAAACGACGCTGTAGAAACAAACAATAAAATTATAGACAAGCCACTAAAGGTTTCGTTCCATCCATTCCCATATTTTGAAGGCATGAATCGCATAGGAAATGATAAATACTGGTTGGGTCTCTATTGGAGAAACAACAAGTATAATTTAGACTTTCTGAAAGAAATGTGTGATTTGTGTTCAGAATGTGAAATAGGAAAAATATCCATCACACCTTGGAAATCCTTTATTGTAAAAGGAATTCCTATAGAATCAAAATTACGTTGGGAAAAATTTCTTGGTAAGAAAGGTATCAACGTTAGGCATTCAATGCTAGAATTAAATTGGCATTTACCAGTTGCAAATAACAAAGCTTTAAAACTAAAAAAATACCTTGTATCTAAATTTGATCAAAGTGATATAAGCACATATGGTTTAACTTTTGCCATTACAGATTATGCCAAAACCTCATATTATTTCACTTCAATAGTCATAGAAAAAAACAAATTCCCTCAAATTTTAGAAGGCTATAAAGTACAAGACACCTATAACTTACTTTATGCTAAAAACTTTGACCCAAATACAAGGGAATTTATTACGCACGTGCAAGATGTTGATCAGAAAGAGTTGCCTATGTTATTGATGGAGTTAAGTAAACTCTATTTTGAACAACTTGGCACAGAAAAAGAAGACTTAAAAAAAATTAAGCCTAAAAAAGAGAAAATTGAAGTTGAAGTCTTTCAATGTAAAAGCTGTTTTACAGTTTATAATTCTAAATATGGAGATCTAACCCAAAACATTATGCCTGAAACTATGTTTGAAGATTTACCAGACACATATACATGTTCACTTTGTGAGGCGCCTAAAAATAATTTTGAAAAGAAAACAATAATAAAAACTATTGCTGAATAATATTTAGCCTTTCTAAATCATCTTTTGTATTAACATTCATCAATTCTGAAGCATCTTTATTTTCTACCAATATTTTATTAATACAAAGCGTTTCTATTAGCCTTAATAATTTCAGGTGGTTGTTTTTTATAGCTGTTTCAAATTCCTGAACAATACTTTTGGAATATATCCCAATTAATGGAAAATCGTTTTCACCATCAGAGACAAATGTCAAATCAGAGTTTTCACAATTTTCAATCAAATACTTCTTTAAAATTGAAGTTGTTATTTTCGGAACATCACAGCTAATAATTAAGTTTTTGTCAGTTTTAGTATACTTTAATGCTGTGTAGATACCACCTATCGGACCTTTGTTCTTATAAATATCAGAAATTATTGGGAGTCCAAATATATTATACGCATCATTATTTGTTACTAAAAAAATAGAATTTGTAATTGGTTCAATAGCATTTATAATGTTTTCAACAAATGTTTTATTCTGGTAAAGGAGAAGGCCTTTATCCATTTTCATTCTACTGCTCTTTCCGCCACACAAAATATATGCAGATATTTTTTTTCTAGAAGTCATTATATGTTCTTTTATACTTCATTAAAACAAAATGTGTTTATTAATTAGGTTTGCAACATTGTTCAATTTAATGAAACATTTTTACATTTGGATATTATGTTTCACAAAGACATAAGTAAGAATTCAACAAGTTGATGTTTTTAGAAAAAGCCAAAAAACAAAAAAGCCTTCCCCTTTCGCACCGCTCAAGGCAGGCTTTAAGGAAAAGCTTCTCACTAGTCTATTTCTAAACTACTTTGTCACATTTCTGTGACCAACACAACATTTTAGTTGCGGTCTGGACGGGACTCGATAAAAATAGTTTCTTTATGATACTTTCATTTTTTCTGTGATTTAATTAAATTGTTCTATATCGCCTATTTTGTAACTTAATTTCTCTAAAGGAACTTTTAAGTAATCTATATCTACTGATATTGTTATTTACAATTTCATCATTTTCGTTTAATCTTTTAAAGTTATTATACATTTTTAATTTTATTTTTATTTAACATTATTTATTTTTAATAAACCTCTATTTATTTTTACACATGAAAGTTTATAATTTAACTGAA
>DATGBV010000320.1:0-4770 GCA_035312485.1 Flavobacteriaceae bacterium
AGAATAGAAATTAACCAAGTACCTTCAGTAGCTTCACCCTTATAGTTTTTCATTGATTTTAAACCAGCCAAAAATGTATCCTGAACCAGATCTTTTGCAATATTACTATCATTTACTCTTGATATTGTGTAATTGTACAAATAATCAGAATAAAGATCAATCCATTTATTAGGATTTATTTGATGGTTTGACATTTTTCTATTTTCAGCTTTTGTCAAAAATAGAACAAAAAATCTATTTTTCAATCAAACCAGCTCGTCTTAATAGGGCTTCTGGTTGTGGTTCCTTTCCGCGAAAGCGTTTGTAAAGGGTCATAGGATCTTCTGTACCACCTTGAGAAAGGACATTGTCTTTAAATTTTTGCGCTACGTTTTTATTAAAAACACCTTGTTCTTTGAAGTATTCAAAGGCATCTGCATCCAGAACTTCTGCCCATTTGTAACTATAATATCCAGAAGAGTAACCACCTTGAAAGATATGAGAAAAAGAAGTACTCATACAGTTTTCAGCTATATCTGGATAGAGCTTGGTGTTTCCGAAAGCCTGTAGTTCGTGTGTTTTTACATCATTGATATTTGTTGGGTCACTACCATGCCAACTCATATCCAAAAGTCCAAAACTTAATTGACGTAAGGTTTGCATGCCTTCATGAAAGGTTGCCGATTCTTTGATTTTGTTAACCATTTCCATCGGAATCACTTCACCAGTTTCGTAATGTGTAGCAAACAATTCCAAAACTTCTTTTTCATAACACCAGTTTTCTAACACTTGGCTAGGTAATTCTACAAAATCCCAAAACACACTAGTTCCAGAAAGGCTTGGATACGTTGTATTGGCTAACATACCATGGAGCGCATGACCAAATTCATGGAAAAGTGTAGTAACTTCATTAAAAGTTAATAGTGAAGGTCTTGTTTTTGTAGGTTTAGTGAAGTTACAAACTATTGAAATATGCGGACGGCTATTCTTATCATCTTTTTTGTATTGAGGTTTAAAAGACGTCATCCATGCACCATTTCGCTTTCCAGGTCGTGGAAAAAAATCTGCATAAAAAACTGATATTAAGTTACCATCTGTGTTGATCACCTTATAGGTTATAACATCGTCATGATATTTGTCAATAGTATTGATTTCTTCAAATTGCAAATCGTATAATTTTCCCGCAACTGTAAATGCTCCATTAATAACATTTTCAAGTTTGAAATAGGGTTTTAGTTTTTCATCATCTAAATCAAATAGTTTCTGTTTCAATTTTTCAGAATAATAAGCACCATCCCATTTTTGTAATTGATCTATACTATCTAAATCTCTTGCAAAATTTTCAAGGTTTTTAAATTCACGCATGGCAGCTGGTTTTGCTTTTTCTAAAAGCCCATTTAGAAAATTCTCTACAGCTCCTGGAGTTTTAGCCATACGCTCTTCCAAAACAAAATGCGCATGGGTTTTATAGCCTAATAAATTGGCACGTCTGTGTCGAAGCTTCGCAATTTTTAAAACGTTTTCTTGATTGTTAAGTTCATCATTATGAAACCCTTTTGCACCAAACGCTATGACTAACTTTTTTCGTAATTCACGATTATTAGCATAAGTTATAAAGGGAATATAACTTGGATAATCTAACGTGACTAACCAACCTTTCTTTCCTTTAGCTTCTGCCATTTGAGCTGCTGCTTCTTTAGCGCCTTCTGGCAAACCTGTTAAATCATTCTCATTCGTGATATGCAGTTCAAATTTGTTGGTTTCTGCCAATACATTTTCACCAAACTTTAATTTTAGTTGGCTTAGCTCTTTATCGATCTCACGTAGTTGTTGCTTTTTGTCTTTAGGTAAATTGGCACCATTCCGAGAAAAACTTTTATATTTTTTATCTAATAATGTTGTTTGTTCTGTATTAAGATTTAAGGTGTTTTTTTTATCGTAAACTAACTTAACTCGCTTGAACAAGTCTTCATTTAACATAATATCATTACTGAACTCTGATAGCAATGGTGAAACCTCTTGAGCTATTTTTTGGATTTCATCATTTGTTTCGGCAGAATTTAGATTAAAAAACAAACTTGAAATTCTATCTAATTGTTCTCCTGAAAATTCTAATGCTTCAATTGTATTATTAAAATTGGGTTCTTCAGGATTATTTGCTATGGTATCTATTTCATTTTTTGCATCCACAATAGCCTGCTTGAATGCAGGTAGGAAATCTTCATTTTTTATTTTTGAAAAGGGTGCTGTATGAAAAGGAGTGTTAAATTTTTTGAATAAAATATTCATAAGTTAATAGTGTGTTAATTTAAAAAATTTATTATGCACGAATAATAAAATAGTTATATTTTTGCAATGAGTTTTTTCATAAATTGGTTGGTTAGCCATATGAGAATTTGATTAATAGCGATAAACCTCGGCAGTAGTCGAGGTTTATTTTTTTAAATCTTTAGAAGATTCTATGACTTTTAGTTTCAGTCCTTCTTTATAAGCTATAATTTTATCAAGAACACATTTATCTGAACTTCCTATAATTTGGGCTGCCAAAATACCAGCATTTTTTGCACCATTAAGGGCTACAGTCGCTACAGGAACTCCTCCTGGCATTTGAAGAATAGATAATACAGAATCCCAACCATCAATAGAATTACTACTTTTTACTGGAACTCCTATAACTGGAAGCGGAGACAAAGAAGCTACCATTCCTGGTAAATGAGCAGCACCGCCAGCTCCTGCTATAATTACAGAAATGCCTCTAGTATGTGCATTTTTACTGTAATCATATAATTTATCTGGAGTTCTATGAGCAGAAACAATATCAACTTCTGTTTCAATATCAAATCCTTTTAAAATATCTATCGCGTCTTGCATTACTGGCAGATCGCTTTTGCTTCCCATAATGATTCCTACTTTAGCCATATTATTCACTAATAACTTTAATTGTGTTTTTTACTTTTTCGGCAATTTGCCTTGCTTCGTTAATATTTTCATTAACAATGGTGACATGTCCCATTTTTCTGAAAGGACGAGTTTCTTTTTTACCGTAAATGTGAGGTGTGACACCTTCCATTTTCATAATGTCTTTTATATTTTGGTAGACAACCTTGCCAGTATAATTTTCGGCACCTACCAAATTTACCATAATTCCTGCAACTTTATTATCAGTTCTTCCAAGAGGTAAATTTAATATTGCCCTTAAATGTTGTTCAAACTGTGACGTATAGCTAGATTCTATAGTATGGTGTCCTGAATTGTGAGGACGAGGTGCTACTTCATTTACTAAAATTTTATCGTCTTTGGTTAGAAACATTTCAACAGCCAATAAACCTACATGCTTGAAAGCATTGGAGACTTTTAGAGCAATATCTTGTGCTTTTTTTGTAACACTTTCATCTATTCTAGCCGGACAAATAACATATTCAACTTGATTTGCTTCTGGGTGAAATTCCATTTCAACAACAGGATAACTTTTTACCGCACCATCAAGATTTCTTGCAACAATAACAGACAATTCATTTTTAAAAAGTACTAATTCTTCAGCAATACATTCAACATTTGGTAAACCTATTAGATCATCTAAAGTTCTAATAACTTTTACGCCATAGCCATCATAACCAAATTGTGCTGTTTTCCAAACAAAGGGTAAGTTTAATCCACCATGATTAACAGCTTCTTTAATCTCTGATACATAGGCAAATCGTGTAAAATTTGCTGTAGGAATATCGTTATCTCTATAAAATAGCTTTTGAGTTGATTTATTTTGTATAATACGAAGTGTTTTTGATGATGGAAATACTTTTATTCCTTTTCTTTCAAGGGTTTCAAGAGCATCAACATTTACATTTTCTATTTCTATGGTTAGAACATCAACCTGTTTGCCAAAATTGTAAACGGTTTCATAATCCATTAAATTACCTTGATAGAATTCGTTGCAAGCAATTTTACAAGGCGCTTCATCACTTGGGTCTAAAACACAGGTATAAATATCAAATTTTCTCGTGTTATAAAGTAGCATTTTACCTAACTGACCACCACCAAGAATGCCAAGTTTAAAATTTGATGAAAAATAATTCATGCACTAATCACATTTTGCACAAAAGTACAAATCAAAACAGTGTGAAAAAATTAAATGTTAAACAATATAAATCATTAATTGAATAAAGAAAAGCAATTGATTATCTTTGCACAGAATTAACAAAAACAAGTATTTAGTAATGATTAAGCTTCACGATAAATATTTCAAACCTTTCATTTCTGCCTCCGAAATTGATAATGCAATAGAAAGGTTAGCACAAGAGATGTCAGATGATTTAGGTAACGAGATTCCTGTCTTTATTGGAATTCTAAACGGTTCTTTTATGTTGGTGAGTGATTTTGTAAAAAAGTATCCAAAACCATGTGAGGTTACTTTTATAAAATTGGCATCATATGAAGGGGTAAAATCAACTGAAGATATTCAGCGATTAATTGGTCTAACTCAAGACCTTTCTGGGCGTACTGTAGTAATTCTTGAAGATATTATAGATACTGGGAATACACTTGCCGAAATTTATAGGATATTTAAAAATGAAAATGTTAAGCAATTAAAAATCGCTACTTTATTTTATAAACCAGAAGCATACAAAAAAGATTTCAAATTACATTATGTAGGCATCGAAATTCCAGATAAATTTATTGTAGGCTTTGGTCTGGATTATGATGGTTTAGGTAGAGATTTGCCAGAAGTTTATCAGATTCAAGAAGTTCAACATCCAACCAATTTAGTTCTATTTCGACCTCCAGGTGCAGGAA
>DATGBV010000321.1:0-35914 GCA_035312485.1 Flavobacteriaceae bacterium
CTAAATCTATTTGGGTTATAACCATGGCTTCCTTTAATGGAGATGCAGTTGATAGCTATGATACTTATCACGCATTTGAAGTAAGCAGCACAGGTGTAAATCCAGTATCTGTAAAATCTCAATTTACTTTTAATTTTCCAATTACAGATGCAAGAGGTTATTTAAAACTTTCTCCAGATGGTAAAAAACTAGTAAGCGCAAGTGTGCAAAGTGATGCTTTATATTTGTATGATTTTAATTCATTTACTGGTGTGGTTACAAATCAGCAACAGTTGTTTGTCAATTCATTTTACGATAAACCATATGGTGTAGAATTTTCACAGAACAGTCAATATTTATATGTAAATACTTACAATGATTTCAGATCCCAGAATCCAAATAATGATGATTTCAATGATCCTACAAATCACTTTGCAGCTCTATTTCAATACGACATTACTGATCCTAATATTGAAAGCACAGAATATAAAATAGATGAAAGGCAACTTTATAGAGGAGCATTGCAACTTGGTCCTGATGGCAAAATTTATAGAGCATTAAGTGCAACTTATCAACAAGGATTACCGTATTTAGGTGTTATTAATAATCCAAACGAAGCTGGTGCAGCCTGTAATTATGTTCATAACAGTATAGATTTAGCGCCTAATTTATCTGCTCAAGGGTTGCCTCCATTTATCCAATCTCTATTCAATACACAAATTGATATAATCCGCAATGGGTCTGAAACAGCAAGCCTTGCGCTTTGTGAAGGTGATAGTTATACTTTAACTGGTGAAGATATACCTGGCGCTACATATACTTGGACAGTAGATCAGAATTTATTACCAGAGAATGACTTTGATCTAGAAATAACTCAAAGTGGTCATTATCAACTTTTTATTGAGCCGAATAATGGAGAATGTGTTATTGAAGGTCAGGCTTTTGTAGCTTTTCAGGAAAACCCAACTATTAATAATATTACATTTTTACAATGTGACGAAGATGGTGTGGAAGATGGTCTAACACTTTTCAATTTAAAACAGGCTGGTGAGAATATTGTTGGTGGAATTCCGAATATGATTACACAATTTTATTTAACTTCTTTAGATGCTGAAAATAATGCAAATCCTATAAATCCTAATAGCTATAGCAATATTACCAATCCTGAAACACTGTATATAAGAGTTACAAATGCTTTAACTGGTTGTTTTAGTTTGGGCCAAGTTACTATCGATGTCAGTTTAACCAATTCTAAAAATACTGAACTCATTGCTTGCGATGACGATGGTATTGAAGATGGTCTTTATAGATTTGCTTTAAATGATGCTACGGCTTCTGTAGTTGATGGCTTACCAAATGGGTTAAGCATATCCTATTATCAAACTTATGAAGATGCCTTATTAGAAACAAGTAAACTTGGAACTACTTATGCCAACAGAATTCCATATTCAGATAAAATATTTGCACGTGTAGAAAATGCTAACAACTGCTATGGCATAAGTGAGGTTAAACTAACAGTAGAAAAACTACCTGAAGTAGAAAGTGAATCTTTAACCTATTACTGTTTGAATTTTTTCCCTCAAACCATAACACTCGATCCAGAGATAAATAGTTTGGATGTAAATAATTATACCTACGATTGGTCAACTGGCGAGACCAGTTATGCTATTCAAATAAATGAACCTGGTATTTATACCGTAAATGTAGGCAGCGAAAATGGCTGCTTCAAAGAAAAAAGAATTACAGTTGAAGCTTCAAATATTGCAACAGTAGAATCTATTAGAGTTGAAGATGCAACTCAAAATAATATAATAAGAGTATTAGTTTCCGGAGAAGGACAATATGATTATGCATTGCTTAACAGTGATGGAACTATATACAATTACTACCAAACAAGTAATACTTTTGAAAATGTAAAACCTGGAATCTATACAGTGAATGTTAGAGACATTGAAAACAATTGTGGTATTATCCAAGATTTAGTTTCTGTAATAGGCTTTCCTAAATATTTTACTCCAAACAACGATGGCATAAATGACACTTGGCAGGTTTATGGTGTGTCTGACATTTTTCAACGAAATTCCCTTATTTATATATATGACCGTTATGGGAAATTAATCAAGCAATTAAGCCCTACAAGTAAAGGTTGGGATGGTAATTTTAACGGTGAGCCTCTTCCAAATAATGACTATTGGTTTGCTGTTACGTTACAAGATGGTCGTGTTTTTAAAAACCACTTTTCTTTAAAAAGATAACAAAAGAAAAGGTCACTAAAAGGCAAAAAGTGCATTTTATCGGATTTTTTTTGCGTTTTGTCTAAAATTGCGTTATTTTTCTCCCTGTTAATAAGGATTAGCATTGTTAATTTACCCAAAATAAAAACAGTGAACCCAACGGCCTACATGATATGAAACCTACTTATTCATATTTACTTGTACTTTTTTTTATAAGTAAATTTGCTTTTGCCCAGCAAATTTCTGTAGATAATTCTGTACCCTTACAAACCCTTATTGAAGACCATTTAGTTGATGGTTGTGTTGAGGTTTCAAACATCTCCTCTACCGTTAATGGTATTACAAATGGAAATCCAAGTTATGCGATTTTTACAAGAGGAAGTTCTAATTTCCCACTTGAAAATGGTATTGTTATTTCAACAGGTAATGCAAACTCTGGAGGTAATTCTTTAAATACAACAGATTTAAGTGAAGGAACTTCAAGTTGGGGATCTGATCCAGATCTTGAAACAGCATTGGGATTAGCTCCAAATAGTACTCTTAATGCAACATCCATTGAGTTTGATTTTGTTTCAATTTCAAGTCAGGTTCAATTTAATTACATTTTAGCATCAGAAGAATACTCAAATGTTTATCCTTGCCAATATTTCGATCCATTGGTTTTTTTAATAAGACCTACTGCGAGTGCTGTTTATAACAATATTGCATTAATTCCTGGAACTGGAGTTGAAGTAAATTCTAATACAATTCATGATGAAATATTTGGAGTTTGTCCAGCAAGTAATGAGCAGTATTTTGACGGCTATAATTTAGGAGACACAAATTATAATGGAAGAACCACAGTATTAACAGCAATTTATAATACCACGCCTTACGTACAATATCATGTTAAATTGATTATTGCCGATCAATCTGATTATACGTTGGATTCAGCAGTTTTTATTGAAGCAAGTACTTTTACTAATCTTGATTTAGGAAATGATATAACCACTTGTGCTGGTTCTGTACTACTGGATGGTGATATTCAAAATCCACAGGCAACATACCAATGGTTTTTAAATAACACCTTAATAAATGGACAAACAAACCCAACAATTAATGCTAACCAAATTGGTACTTACAGACTAGAAATTAGTGTTCCTTTAAATAATTCTACATGTGTTATAGATGATGAGGTTGTTGTTACTATAGATTCTGAACAATCTGCCAATCCAATTGCTAATTATGAGTTATGTGATATTAATAACGATACTGTTGAAACGTTCGATTTAACCAATAAAGATTCTGATGTAGTGGCTTCTGTTCCAGCCGGTAGTTATACTTTTTCTTATCATTATTCTGATAGTGATGCCAGGAATAGTGTAAATAGTATTAATGGTTCTATTTCAAACTCGTCAAATCCACAATCTATTTTTGTGAGAATAGAAGATATTAATACAGGTTGTTTGGCATATGCAACTTTTGATTTAGTTGTAAATACACTACCTAGCATTACAACACCAACTACTTTAGTAATGTGTGAAGATGAAATTGCTGATGGATATACAGGTTTTGATTTAACTTCAAAAGATAGTGAAATAACATCTGGTCAAGGTAATTTAAATGTAACCTATCATTTTACACAAGCTGATGCAGATAATGGTGTTAACTCTATTTTATCACCATATTATAATACGAATACGCCAAATGATCAGTTATTTGTAAGAGTTACAGATACTCAAACAGGTTGTGTAAGTACTACAACACTAGATTTAACTATTATTGATAGCCCAATCATTAATCGAGATCCAGTATATATTGATGCTTGTGATCAAGATTATGATGGCTTTGCAACCTTTGATCTTACTTCTGTTATTTCAGGAATTTTACAAGGATTATCAGGTGTAACAACAACATTTCATTTAACCCTTGCTGATGCAGAATCTGGTAGCAATCCAATTGCTAATTCGAGTAATTATCAGAATATAAATCCTGAAGAGCAAGTTCTTTATATAAGAGTTGAAGACAATAATAACGGCTGCCCTGCTATTATGCCAATAGAGATTCACACCAATATGTTGTTGACTGCTACAGCAATTCAAAACTTTGCCCTGTGTGATGATGCAGGCAACGATGGTATTGAAGATTTCAGTTTGAATGCTATTGCAAATGTTATAGCCAATGGTATATCTAATGTAAATATTTCATTTTATGAAACTCAAGCCGATTTAAATAATGGCACTAATGAAATAGATGCTTCCAATCCATATACAGCAACAAGTCCTCAAACATTGTACATTAGTTTAGGAGATGGTAACTGTACAGAAGAATCTGAAATTACACTTTATGTTAATCCTGTTTTACTCTTTAATCCTGTAAACCCGATAAACTATTGTGATACTGATGATGATGGATTCACATCTATTGATTTAGATACTTTTGATCCAATTGTAACTTCTGGTAATCCAAATTTTGGAGTTCGATATTTTGCAACACAGGCTGATGCAGACAGTGGTGTTAACCAGCATCCACAGTTTTATACCAATATTGCAAATCCTGAAACATTTTTTGCAAGAATTGAAAATGTAGATACAGGTTGCTTTACGGTAAATTCTTTTGAAGTGAATGTTATACCAACGGCAACTGTAACTCAACCTACAGATATTATAATTTGTGATTCTGACCAAGACGGTTTTTCAGTAGTAAATTTAGATTCAAAAATTCCAGAAATAGTTTCAGATACAACTGGTTTAAATATTTCTTTTTTTAATGATAATGACAATGCAATAAATAATACAAATTCCATTGCTGGTACAACAGCATATAATGCAAATACACAAGCTATTTTTGTTCGAGTTGAAACAAGTTCAACAGGATGTTATGCCATTGTTTCTTTTGATGTTTTAGTAAATACACTGCCAAACTTTCCAAACATATCATCTTATCAAATTTGTGAAGATGATAATGATCAAATTGCCGACTTCCTATTGGTAGAAAAAGATTTAGAAATTTTAAATGGGCAAACAGACAAAATTGTGTCTTATTACGAAACTCAAAATGATGCAGACAACGCTACTAACGAAATAGATAAAAACTCTAACTACCAAAATACATCAAGCCCACAAACTATTTATGTGAGAGTTGAAAATATAACAGATGCAGATTGTTTTGGAACTTCTTCTTTTACAATTCAAGTGGCTGCAAACCCAGAATATAATCCACCGACATCTTATTTAATTTGTGATGATATAAGCAATGACGGAATTAATGAGTTTGATTTTAATGAAAAAGTGACCGAAATATCACAAGGCATTACAAATCCATTAAATATTTCGTTTCATATCAGTTTACAGGATGCAGAAGACAATGTTAATCAGCAACCATTGCTGTTTACTAATACAGAAAATCCGCAACAGATTTATGTTAGAATTGAAAATAATGCATCCACTTGTTCTATTATTGAAGAATTTGGAATTAACATCATTCCTGCACCTAGTGTAACACTTGCAGAACCTTTTGAACAATGTGATGTAGATTATGATGGTGTAGTAAATTTTGATTTGACCATGGCAGATTTTCAGATTTTGGATATAAGACAGAACGATTTAACAGTTCAATATTTTGAAAGTTTGACTGAATTGGAGCAAAATACTAATGCTATAGCTAATGAAACCAATTATTCTAATTTTAACAATCCGCAAACTGTTTATATAAAGGTTACAAATACAGTCACCCAATGCTATTCTGCAATTCCTCTGGATCTCATTGTAAACATTCCTCCAAACGTAAATAATATTGGAACTATTGATGCATGCGATAATGATACTAATACTTTTGACTTATCTGAAGTTGATATTTTGTTAGTAGATAATGTTAATAATGTAACCATAAGCTATCATAATACTCAAAACGAAGCTGACACAAATACAAATCCAATAGGCACAACGTTCAATTATACAGCTTCAAATCATACAGTATATGTGAGAGTAACTGATGCTGATTCTGGATGCCCAATTGTTTCATCATTTACATTACAAATTAATCAAAATCCTATAGCCAATCAGCCTCAAAATATGATAGCTTGTGATGACGACTATGATGGAGTTTTGACTTTTGATTTGTCTGTACAAGATGCAGAAATTGTTGGTGCTCAAAATCCAAATAATTTTACAGTTACCTATTATGCTTCGATGGATGATGCTGAAAACAATCAAAATAGTTTAAACAACTCACATTCATCTTATGATGGAGAGATAATATATGCCAGAATAGAAAATACTACTACAGGCTGCTACAATACAACACAGTTTATGACTTACATAAATCCACTTCCGGTTATTGATATCAATGATGTTGTGCCAATTTGTAGGAATGACTTGCCATTAATTGTAAGTGCAGATACTGGAGTTGCTGGAAATACTTATTTATGGTCAACAGGAGAAACTTCAACCGAAATAGCATTAGGATTAGAAGATGTAGGAGATTATTGGGTTACTGTAACTACTGATTTAGGTTGTCAATTTACAAAGTCTTTCTCTGCCATAGAATCTGAAGAAGCTAATATCGAATTTACAACTACAGTAGACTTTGCTGACCCAAATAGTATTACTATTAGTGTCAGTGGAATTGGTGATTATGTTTTTATACTTGATAATGGATTAGAGCAAACTTCAAATGTGTTTAATAATGTTTCTTTAGGCCCTCATATTGTTACTGTTAGAGATTTATATGGTTGTAGAGATGTTTCTCAAGAAGTAGTTGTTATAGATGCTCCAAAATTCGTGACACCAAATAATGATGGTTATTTTGACAGTTGGCACATTGTAGGCATAGACCAGTTACCTGGCACAATGGTTTATATTTATGATAGATATGGAAAACTGCTTAAAACTCTAACGCATACTTCTGAAGGTTGGAACGGAATGTTCAATGGAAAATACATGCCTTCAGATGATTATTGGTTTGTTGCACAAGTTAAAAGAGGCACATCAGAATTTGACGTTAAAGGACACTTTGCCCTGAAGCGTTAAAACATTCAAAATTGAGTCAATAAAATACTATATTATTTATCTTTGCTTTCCAATAAAGATAAATGAAGCAACTCTTTTTAATTATATCACTTTTATTATCATCGCTTTGTTATTCTCAATATGTTTCGGTTGATAGTCAAACTTATACTCCTCAAGAACTCATTGAGCTTGTATTACTAAATAGTAATTGTGTCCCTAATTCCACTTTTACAAATGTTTTGGGTGGAAATTTTAATGGCACAGATGAAAGTTATGGTTATTTTGATGCTTCAGGTAGTACATTTCCTTTTCAAAACGGTGTGGTTTTAAGTACAGGACGTTTGCAAAATGTAGAAGGTCCAAACATTTCATTGAGTGATGATGATGCACCAAATTGGAATGGAGACAATGATTTAGAAACCATTCTAAATGAAACCAATACACATAATGCAACCATTTTAGAATTTGAGTTTTCAACTATTGCAGACCAAATTAATTTTAGATATATATTTGCTTCAGAAGAGTATCAGGAAAATAATCCGAACACCTGCCAATATTCAGATTCTTTTGCTTTTTTAATTAAGCATGTAAATGACCAGGGATATACTAATATTGCAGTTATTCCAAATACACAACCTCCTGTACCTGTTAAAGTAACTACTGTTCATCCAGACATTCCAAACGGATGTACTGCGCAAAACGAACAATATTTTGGAAGTTGGAATGGTACTAATGCACCTATAAATTTTAATGGCCAAACAGCGGTTTTAACAGCAACATACAATGTAATTCCTAATGAGACGTACCATGTTAAACTCGTAATTGCAGACGAAGAAAATTATCGTTACGATTCGGCTGTTTTTCTTGAAGGCGGAAGTTTTTCTTTAGGAAAAGATTTAGGTGAAAACCGATTGTTTGTAACAAATAATCCGTTGTGTGACAGTGAGACACTTACACTTGACGCTACAATGCAAGGAAACAATACATACCAATGGTTTAAGGATAATGTGCTGCTAACAGGAGAAACAAATGCTACATATGCTGTTACAGCACCTGGTGTTTATAGTGTTGAAATTACCTTACAAAATAATTGTATTGCCAATGGAGAAATAACAATTGAATATGCTGAAAACTTATACACTAATCCAAATTATTTAAGTCTATGTGATAATGACAATGATGGAATTACCTTTTTCGATCTTCATTTGGCCGACCCATTTTTTACAACTTCAGGATACCCTACTTTGCCTGTTATAGATTTTTATTTAACAGAAGATGATGCCATTCAAAATATAAACCCAATTCCAAATCCTAATAGCTTTATTAATACAATTCCAATGCAGGTCGTGTTTGCAAGACTTGAAAATGAATATGGTTGTTATGCAGTTGAACCTTTAACACTACAAGCAAACTATACAAGTTCTAATATAACAACTTTTGAAGCTTGTGATGAAGATAATGATGGGTTTACTACGTTTGACTTAGATGAATTAAGAACTCTAATTGAACCTGAAGTATCACAAGGTGCTGAAATCACATTTTATAGTACTTATCAAGATGCAGCAAACCATACCAATCAATTAAGTGATTCATATATTAATACATCAGCGTTTTCACAAGTAATTTATGTAAAAGCACAAATTACTTTCTGTGAGTTATTTACAACAATAAATTTAAATGTAAATAATAGCTTTCAAATTATGGACAATGAAAATATATCATATTGTATTAATAACTCACAGAACCTACTTATATTAGATGCAGGAGTTTTGAACGATTCTCCTAATAACTATTCTTATCAATGGTTTTTGGATAATCAGCTGTTAAATGAAACTACTTCTAGCATTTCAGTAAATGAAACTGGTACATATAAGGTTATAGCTACACATCCTAATGGGTGTTCTGCTAGTCGTGAAATTAACGTTTTACTTTCAAACATTGCTACGATTACTAATATCGATGTTCAACAAATGTTTCAAAATAACTCTGTCATTATAACAGTATCAGGAGAAGGAGATTATGAGTTTTCATTAGATCATGGTCTCTATCAAGAAAATAACACCTTTACAAATGTTGTGGGAGGATTTCATACAGTTTATATAAGAGATAAGAACAATTGTGGTAGTGTTGAGGAAACATTCCCAGTTCTTGACTTTCCAAAATTCTTCACACCTAATGGAGACTCTTATCAAGACACTTGGCAACCACTTGGAGCAAATACTCAATTTAATTCCAATCTTGTTGTAAATATTTATGATCGATTTGGTAAATTACTAAAAGAAATAAGATCATCTGGTGATGGATGGAATGGAACATTTAATGGGGATTTATTACCAACAGATGATTATTGGTATGTTGTTTTATTTCCTGATGGAAAAGAATATAGAGGACATTTTGCTTTAAAAAGATAATTGATGAAATTCAAATTAGAATCAGATTTTAAACCTACAGGTGATCAGCCTGAAGCTATTCAACAGCTGGTGAACGGTATTAATTCTGATGAAAAATATCAAACTTTACTTGGTGTAACTGGTTCTGGAAAAACGTTTACAGTAGCCAATGTTATACAAGAAGTGGAAAGACCAACATTGGTTTTGGCACATAACAAAACTCTGGCTGCCCAATTGTATTCAGAATTCAAGCAATTCTTTCCAAAAAATGCTGTAGAATATTTTGTATCATACTATGATTATTACCAGCCTGAAGCATATATCCCAGTTTCTGGAGTTTATATTGAGAAAGATTTGTCAATAAATGAAGAGATTGAAAAAATGAGGTTGAGTACAACCTCTTCCCTGCTTTCTGGTCGTCGTGATGTAATTGTTGTGGCTTCAGTGTCTTGTTTGTATGGTATTGGCAATCCTATTGAATTTCAGAAGAATGTTATTTCTTTAAAACGAGATCAAATAATTTCAAGAACCAAACTTCTTCATCAATTAGTTCAAAGCCTATATTCAAGAACCGAAGGCGAATTCAATCATGGCAATTTCAGGATTAAAGGTGATACAGTGGATATCTTTCCAAGTTATGCCGATGACGCGTTTAGAATTCATTTTTTCGGAGATGAAATTGAAGATATTGAAGCCTTCAATATTCAAACAAATCAAGTTATTGAAAAATATGATCTGCTTAATATTTATCCTGCCAATATGTTTGTAACATCACAAGATGTTCTTCAAAATGCAATAAAAGATATTCAAGATGATTTGGTAAAACAGTATGATTATTTTAAAGAAATTGGTAAACATCTGGAAGCAAAACGTTTAAAAGAACGTACTGAATTTGATCTGGAAATGATTCGTGAATTAGGTTATTGTTCTGGTATTGAAAACTATTCACGCTATCTTGATGGTCGTGAAGCCGGATCTCGCCCATTCTGCTTGCTTGATTATTTTCCGGATGATTTTTTGATGGTAGTAGATGAGAGTCATGTTACCATTTCGCAGGTTCATGCTATGTATGGTGGCGATAGAAGTAGAAAAGAAAATCTGGTAGAATATGGATTCAGGCTTCCTGCTGCAATGGACAACAGACCTTTAAAGTTTGAAGAATTTGAAGCTTTACAAAACCAGGTGATTTATGTAAGTGCAACGCCTGCAGATTATGAACTCCAAAAAACCGATGGAATTTACATTGAGCAAGTCATCAGGCCAACAGGTTTACTTGACCCAGAAATTGAAGTCAGACCAAGTTTAAATCAAATAGACGATTTAATTGAAGAAATCCAGCAACGTGTTGAAAAAGACGAACGCACTTTAGTAACAACACTTACCAAAAGAATGGCAGAAGAACTTACCAAATACCTTGCAAGGATTCAAGTAAGATGCAGATATATTCACAGTGATGTAGATACTTTAGAACGTGTTGAAATTATGCAAGACTTACGTAAAGGTCTGTTTGATGTTTTAGTAGGAGTAAATCTTTTACGAGAAGGTTTAGATCTACCTGAAGTATCACTTGTAGCCATTTTGGATGCAGATAAAGAAGGCTTCTTACGTTCGGCACGTTCCTTAACTCAAACTGTAGGAAGAGCCGCACGACACTTAAATGGAAAAGCTATAATGTATGCTGATAAAATTACAAACAGTATGCAAAAAACAATTGATGAGACCAATTACAGACGAGAAAAACAAATTGCTTACAATACTAAAAACAATATTACACCTCAAGCTTTAAATAAAAGTTTAAACAATGCACTTTCTAAAAACTCTGTTAGCACTTATTACTATGAACTGGAAGCCCAAAAAGCAGCCGAACCAGAAAGCGAATACCTTTCTAAATCTGAATTAGAAAAGAAAATTAGGGAAAAGCGTAAAGAAATGGAACTTGCAGCAAAAGCTTTAGACTTTATTATTGCTGCCAAATTGAGAGATGAAATTAAAAATTATAAAGACAAATTAAATAAACTAAAAGTCTAATTATATTGCGTTTTGAATATGTCAATCAACACATCTGGCGGAACTATCTTATTAGGAAAACTTTCCATCAGGTAAAGTACTTTGGTAATTGACTCATGACTTAAACCCATTCTCAATCCAAAGTTATACAGTTTAATAACTCCTTTAGACGTGTTTTCATCATCAATATTCAATAACAAAACCAATCTGTGAAACTGAACAATACGTTCACTATGCGATTTTAAATGCGTATATGTTACTGGATGCTCAATTAAATAATCAAAATCTTCACGAGATATCTCAAGTTGCTTGGCAACACCCAATAAAAAGTTATACTCAATTTGTTTTAAGTTGTCTTCTCCTTTAGCAAAGGATATCATCTCCGATAGGAGACTTAACTTTTCGACCCTATTTATCATTTTTGAGAGAGGATTAATAATTATACTGTAAAGGTAAGTAGAATCATTATTTTATCATCGTTGATATATTGTATCTTGTCGAAAAATGAATTACCTTTCATCGACATTTTATTTAACTTCATCTTTAATTGATTGTTAACTTTATGAAAAGAAATCTATTTTACACTTTATTTGCTTTAATCTTAACATTAAAAAGTACTTCACAAAATATTGATAATCATAAAGTTAAAACCTTTACTATTGAAGCTACGCAATTAGACACCACAAAGACAATTTGGGTTTATTTACCCAAATCATACAAAACGTCAGGAAAAGACTATCCTGTTTTTTATATGCACGATGCCCAGAACTTATTTGATGAAAAAACTTCTTATGCAGGAGAATGGAAAGTAGATGAATTTTTAAACACAGTAAACGAAAATGAAATCATTGTTATTGGCATTGAGCATGGCAATGAAAAAAGACTTGAAGAATTAACTCCTTTTCCTAATACAAAATATGGTGGCGGAAAAGGCGATCTGTATTTAGACTTTATTGTAAACACATTAAAGCCTCATATTGATTCAACTTACAATGTTAAAACAGATGTAAAAAACACTACAATATTTGGTTCGTCTCTTGGTGGTTTAATTTCGCTCTATGCTATTTTAAAGTATCCTAATACGTTTGGTAATGTTGGTGTATTTTCACCTTCATTTTGGATTAATGAAAATATTTACGAGTTTGCCTATAATTCGACTATTTCTAAAAAAGCAAAATTTTATTTTTTGGTTGGAGGTAAAGAAGGCTTGGATATGGTTGAAGGGCAAAAAAGGATGGTAAATCTTTTACGGTCTAAAGGTGTTAAAAAGAAAAGAATAGTTAGTGAAATTATAGAATTTGGAGAGCACAATGAAACTTTATGGAGTACTTTTTTTCCTGAAGCCTATAAATGGTTAATTGATTAAATATGACAAACAACGATATACTTAAAAAACTACGTGTAGCATTGAAGCTTCGCGATGATGAAATTGTAGACATATTGAAATTGGTAGATTTTAGAATTTCTAAAAGTGAACTTGGAGCGTTTTTTAGAAAGGAAGATCACCCAAAATATATGGAGTGTGGAGATCAAATTTTGCGTAACTTTTTAAACGGCCTAGTCATACATTTAAGGGGTCCTATGCCGAAGAAAAATATAAAAGATGGCAAAAAATAAAAAACTCTCAATAGTTATTGAGAGTTTTTCTGACTAATTCAAAAAAAAGAAATTTCTTTTTTTATTTCGTAGGAGTTATCCTAACCGGTACAATATACTCCTGGTCTTTATTTATAACATTTTCTGAAACCTTTTTATAATTCAATCGGTTTTTGATAAAATTATTGATCATTTCATTTTCAGAATTCACAAACAAAACAACCATCTCGTTGTTTTCATTTAGTACTAATCTCACATAAGCTTGTACATCATCTTCGATTGTGAAGTTTGGTTTTTGTAGAAGATTTACAATTTCACTTGTAATTGCTTTGGATTCGGTTGTTGAATTCGATTCGACTTTTAACTCTTCTGTTGCATTAGTTGAAAGAACGCTACCTAAAGTAATTGCTACTACGAGTAACATAGATTTTAAAGTTTTCATAATTATTCGATTTTATAGATTAATGATATACAAATAGACTTTAAAAAATTCTTATTGTTGCGCTATTTATAAGCATTTAACTATTTTTTAACCAAATCATTATATTTTTAACATTATTTCTGTTAAAATAAATTAAAAGACTCTAAACAATTTAGAGTCTTTTAATTTATTGAAGTAATTTTCTTTTTCTTAAGAAAGTACCTTGTGTACTTTGTCTGCAGCTTCTTGAAATTCTGTAGCACTTAAAACATCCAATCCTGAATTGTCAATTAATTCTTTTGCAATATCTGCATTAGTGCCTTGTAGTCTAACAATAATAGGAACATTAATACTTCCCATATTTTTATATGCGTCTATAACGCCTTGCGCAACTCTATCACAACGAACAATACCACCAAAAATGTTAATTAAAATTGCTTTAACATTAGGGTCTTTCAAAATGATTTTAAAAGCAGCTTCAACTCGTGCAGCATCAGCAGTACCTCCTACATCCAGGAAATTTGCTGGCTCTCCTCCAGCCTGCTTTATAAGGTCCATAGTTGCCATAGCTAAACCTGCCCCATTTACCATACAACCAACATTACCATCTAGATCAACATAATTAAGACCAACCTCTTTAGCTTCAACTTCTATAGGGTTTTCTTCACGTAAGTCTCTTAAATTTATATAATCCTTATGCCTGTAAAGTGCATTATCATCTATAGTCACTTTGGCATCTACTGCCATGATTTTATTGTCACTGGTTTTTAAAACCGGATTTATTTCAAACAACGATGAATCTGATTTCACATAAGCAGTATATAAAGCATTAACAAACTTTGTCATTTCCTTAAATGCAACTCCAGAGAGACCTAAATTAAATGCAATGCGTCTAGCTTGAAAAGGCAATAATCCTGTTGAAGGATCAATCTCTTCTGTAAATATTAAATGTGGTGTTTCTTCAGCTACCTTTTCAATATCCATTCCACCTTCTGTAGAATACATAATCATATTACGACCTTTGGAACGATTTAATAAAACCGACATATAGTACTCTTCAGGCTCACTATCACCAGGGTAATAAACATCTTCAGCAACCAAAACTTGATGCACTTTTTTACCTTCAGCAGATGTTTGAGGTGTAATCAAATTCATTCCAATAATTTGACCTGCAATGGTTTCAACCTCTTTTAAATTTTTAGCAAGCTTAACGCCGCCTCCTTTACCTCTTCCACCAGCATGGATTTGAGCTTTTATAACATGCCATGACGTACCGGTTTCTGATGTTAATTGTTTTGCTGCTGCTAAAGCTTCATTAGCATTTTGTGCAACAATACCACGTTGAATTCTTACGCCAAAACTGCTTAATATTTCTTTTCCTTGATATTCGTGTAAATTCATATTAAATGATTGTACTTTTTTTGCATTACAAATGTAAGCATACTAAACATACTAGCAAATAATTTAAACTTAGTTTATAACTATTATCTGCATTACTAATTTTAATCGCTTGAAACCTCATTTTACCTTTAAGTTTTTAATTAGTGAAAACGCTTTATCTACTATTTGGTTCTCTACAACAATTGTAAATTCATTTGTTGTAGATATCACTTCATAAATGGTAACGCCTTCCCAAGCCAATTTCTTGAAAATATGATAGTACAAACCAACAACCTTGGAATTTTCTTTTGGTAAACCTACGCTTATTGCAGAAAGATTTTCTTGAAAACCAATTTGTGATTCATTTTTAAAGCTTTCCAACACATGGTAACTCTCTACACTAGAAATAATAATATTACTTTCAAAAACACCTCTAGTAAAAGTGTAAAAAATATGGTTTTTAGAATGAATATTATCCAACACTTTGGTGTGACAATTCATTAATGTATTGGAGTTCTTGAACGTAAAATCACTTAAATCAGATCGTACAATAATATCTCCTAAATTATTAAAAACACGTTTTAACTGAAATGAATGATTAATAATTGCAGATTGATTATGACGTCGTAAAGCCATCATAATTGCACCAGTCTTAACATCTTTCTTCAACATTGTAGAAACTTGATTCTGTAGAACATTAGCTAAAGCAGAATAATTAATGATTTCTTGATGGAGCGCTTCTTCAATATAAGGTTGTGATGTAATAATGTCTTGAACACAAGAGGCAATAGTTTTCATTTTGTTAATTATTTAACATTTTGTGTAAATTTAGTAAAATTTAGCTATTAATCTTTTCTATTTTCCTTTAAATGATATTTTTGGCAAAAATTGTCTATTAAAATAAAAAGCATAAAAAATTATGGAGAACAAAACTTTACTAAAAATTGCAAGAGACTTTGGAAGTCCAGTTTATGTTTATGACTCTGAAAAAATTATTTCACAATACAAACGTTTAACATCTGCATTTAAAAAGGTAAAGAACCTTAAGATCAATTATGCGGTCAAGGCATTATCAAATATTTCAGTGTTGAAACTTTTGAATACTTTGGGTTCCAGTCTTGATACGGTTTCTATTCAGGAAGTTAAATTGGGATTGGTTGCTGGTTATACTCCAGACAAAATAATTTATACACCTAATGGAGTTTCTATAGAAGAAATAGAACAAGTAGCTTTATTAGGTACTCAAATTAATATAGACAACTTATCAATTTTAGAACAATTTGGCACAAAACATCCTAACATTCCTGTATGTATTCGTATCAATCCTCATGTTATGGCTGGTGGTAATACTAATATTTCAGTTGGTCATATTGATAGTAAATTTGGGATTTCTATCCATCAAATACCACATATTCTTCGCATTGTAAAAAATACTGGTATGACCATAAACGGTATTCATATGCACACCGGTAGTGATATCTTGGATGTTGAAGTATTTTTGTACGCTAGTGAGATTCTTTTTGAAACAGCCAAAAACTTTAAAGATTTAGAATTTATCGATTTTGGTTCTGGTTTTAAAGTGCCTTATAAAAAAGGAGATATAGAAACCAATGTTGAAGAATTTGGCGAAAAGCTTACAAAACGATTTAATGATTTTTGTACAGAATATGGTAGAGAATTAACGTTAGCTTTCGAGCCTGGTAAATTTTTAGTAAGCGAAGCAGGACAGTTTTTAGCAAGCGTAAATGCTGTGAAGCAAACGACATCAACAGTTTTTGCACAAGTAGATTCTGGATTTAATCATCTTATTAGACCTATGCTTTATGGCTCTCAACATGGAATAAGAAACATATCCAATCCTAAAGGAAAAGAACGCTTCTATTCTGTTGTAGGTTATATTTGTGAGACTGATACTTTTGCAAATAATAGGAGAATTACAGAAATAAGCGAAGGTGACATTCTTGCTTTTAAAAATGCTGGAGCTTATTGTTTCTCAATGGCTTCAAATTACAATTCGCGCTACAGACCTGCAGAAGTACTATGGCACAAGAACAAGGCTCATTTGATAAGAAAACGTGAAACCTTTGATGACATCATAAAAAATCAGGTTGAGCTGACCTTTTAAATAAAAGCGCAAAAACTTAAGTTTTTGCGCTTTTTTCATATATTTAGTAAAACTCTATAATTGCAATTTGAGTTTTTCTAAACTAACTATATTTTGAAGAAACAATTTCGAATAAATTCAGATATTAAAAAAGCAGAAACCTTACCTGCAGATTTTTATCGCTCTGAAAAGGTATTCGAAAGCATAAAAGAATCTGTTTTTGTAAAAACATGGCAATTTATTGGTGACACAAATCTGGTTTCTTTTAATGAAACAGTACATCCATTTATACTTTTAGAAGGTTATGTAACAGAACCTCTTTTACTTATTAGAAACAAAGAAGATAGTATAAATTGTTTCAGTAATGTTTGTACACATAGGGGAAATATTTTAATAACAAATCCTGGAAAAGTAAAACAGTTAGTATGCATGTACCATGGAAGACGTTTTAATTTAGATGGTTCATTTAAATCCATGCCAGAATTTGAAACTGCTGAAAATTTTCCTCGTCCATGTGATGACCTTCATGAATTTCCAATCAGGACTTTAGGTCCATATTTATTTGTAGCACTTAATCCTTCTTTTGATTTTGATGATGTCATAAATAAGATGGTTGAGCGGATTGGATTTCTACCATTACATCAGTTTAAATATCAAAAAAGTGCAAGCAAAGATTATTTGGTTAATTGTCATTGGGCTCTCTATTGCGATAATTATTTAGAAGGATTTCACATACCTTTTGTACATGACGATTTGAATAAAGTATTGGACTATGGCAATTATTCTACTGAAATTTATGAACACTTTAACCTTCAAATTGGTTATGCAAAAGATGGTGAGGAAGTTTTTGATTTACCCGAATACCATATAGATTATGGTAAAAATATTGGTGCTTACTATTATTGGATTTTCCCAAACATGATGTTTAACTTTTACCCTTGGGGTTTGTCAATTAATATTGTAAAACCTATCACAATTAACAAAACAAAAGTGTCTTTTCTAACTTATATCTATGATGAAACAAGGTTGCACAAAGGAGCAGGTGCATTACTTGATAAAGTAGAACGTGAAGATGAATTTGTTGTAGAAAGCGTTCATAAAGGCGTCCAATCTCGATATTACACGACTGGCAGATTTTCTCCAACAAGAGAAAAAGGTGTTCATCACTTTCATCAACTTTTAGCAAGTTATTTAAAGTGAATAATATTATTCTTATTAATTTTTCTATATTTATAAACGAAAATCCTCAAGTCTTTTTTTAATATTAAAAAAAGCATTTATGGTGATAAAATTTTTATTGGCTTGTCTAGTTACTCTTACAGATAATTCTAATTAGTGTTATTATTTTTCTACACTTTCACTAACTAACCATCCAAAATAAATGTCATTCAAAAAAAATTCAACAAGTTTAGAAACAGAAAAGAATAGGTTTTTAACGGAAAATCCTATTATAAGGTATTTAACCTTTTCAGCTTTATATCTGGCTCAAGGCATACCAGAAGGCATCACATATTTTGCTATTCCAGCCTGGTTAGCAATGAACAGTAAAACACCTGTTGAGATTGCGAGTTATGTAGCTGTTATAGGTATACCATGGAGTTTTAAAATACTAATAGCCCCTTTAATGGATAGGTTTACAATACTGTCCATGGGTCGTAAACGACCTTGGATAATATTTGGTCAATTAGGCTTGATTGTTAGTTTTTTATCAATTGGTTTAGTTCATGATCCTATAAATAATTTAAACGGACTGATGATCGCTGGATTTTTTATTAGCTTTTTTGGAGCTTTTCAAGATGTTGCTACAGATGGAATGGCTATTGATGTTGTACCAATCAATGAACAAGCAAGAGCTAATGGATTAATGTGGGGCTCAAAAACTATAGGCACTTCTTTATCATTAGTAATTGGAACTGCTTTAATTAATATGCTTGGGTTTACAACAGCAATTTCATCATTGTCAATAGCAGTAGGATTTATCATTCTAGTTCCCATTTTTTTTAGAGAAAGACCTGGTGAAAAAATAATGCCCTGGACCAATGGAAAACCTTCTAAAGAATCTATTAGTGCACAACTAGTAAGCTGGAAGCAAATTTTTAAAAGTCTTTTAAAAGTAATCATTCTACCATCTACAATAATTATGGGAATTGCCTCCATCATCAATGGAACCATGTACGGCTTAATTGATACACTTTTACCAATTTTTACCATTCAAGAACTTGGATGGACTAACACATCCTATTCTCAAGTATATTCTATCACAACTGTAGTAGGAGGTTTTTTTGGAATGTTTGTTGGTGGAGCATTAGTTGATTTTTTTGGTGACAAAAAAATGATAATCATATATCTTGTAGTTACTATTTTACTAATTGGTGGTCTCGCTCTTTTACCAAATATGTGGAGTAATGATAAAGTTGTTTTTGCATTTATTTTACTCTATTATTTGTTCTATACATTTCTTTGTATTGGTATGTTTGCGGCTAGCATGAAATTGTGCTGGCAAGTGGTTGCAGCTACCCAGTTCACACTGTTTATGGCTCTTTCAAATATGGGTCGAGCAATAGGATCAGGACTTGTTGGAACTCTAAAAGAAATTATGTCTTGGGAATATGTTTTATTGTGTATAACAATATCACCACTACTTACTATAGTATTTATTAAAATGATTAATTTTAAAAAGCAAAGAAAATCAATTGATAACTTCATTATAAAATAAACAATAAATTAAAATCAACCAATCATGAAAAAAGTAATTCAATTATTAAGTATTCTAGGAGTATTATTTCTTATAAGTTGTAATTCTTCTGAAAAACAAGTACAAGACAATATCACCATGTATTCTCAAACTTGGGATGACGTGATAAACAATGGTAATTTGGATGCCATCAACAGTGAAAATTTTGACGAAAGCATAACGCTTATTTCAAGTCCTGAAATTGTTATTGGTATTGATGACTTTAAAGATTATTATTCAAACTTTGTTATTGGGTTTTCTGATGTAGAGTTTAGCATTGTTGATATTTTTGGACAAGGAGACAAACTAGTAAAACATTGGCGTTTTAAGGGTACGCATTCTGGTGAATTCTTTGGTATGCCTGGAACAGGAAAATTTGTTGATGTAGAAGGAACCACATTAGTTAAAATGAAAGATGGTAAAATTGCTCAAGAACAAGACTTTATGGATAATATGGTCTTTTTACAGCAATTAGGTATTGTTTCTAATCCAGAAAATGTAGGCGTTATTGATGGAATTTATAAATCTTTTAATTCAGGAGATATACCAGCTGTACTTGCTGTTTTAGATGACAATGTTGAATGGATTGAGGCTGAAGGCAATGCTTATGCAGATGGTAATCCTTACATTGGTCCAGATGCTGTATTAAATGGTGTTTTTGCACGTGTTGGCGCAGACTATGAATACTTTAATGTTGTTGATATTAAGTTGCATGACATGTCCAATAACCAAGTTCTTGCAACTTTAAGATATGATGGAAAACTAAAAAAGAATGGAGCAATAATTGATGCTCAAGTTGCACATCATTGGACACTTAATGATGGTAAAGTAATAGCTTTTCAGCAATATGTAGATACCAAACAACTACATGATGCAAATAATAAGTAAATAATTTTCTTTTGCTTTAGTTTTAAGAGGGTTTCCGGTTAAGTTATTTACAAATCAATAAATGAACGGATTAGACATCGTTATGGTTATTGCTATTATCCTTTTTGCAAGATTGGGGATAAGGCTGTTGGTAAACTTTAAGAATCGGGAAAAGAGTGAAAATAATGATAATAAAAAAGAATAAATGATCAAATTCTTCCGTATTATTCGCAAAAAACTTTTAGCTGAAGGCAAGACAACTAACTATCTAAAATATGCTATTGGCGAAATAGTACTTGTTGTCATTGGTATTTTGATTGCGCTTCAAATTAATAATTGGAACGAAGAAAGAAAAGTCCAACTTAAAGCAGACTTGTATAAAAATAAAATAATTAAGGATTTAGAAACTGATCTCGTCAATATAGATAGTTTTGTAGATATAGCTAATAAAAATAAGGCAATCGTTCAGAATTATTTTAATTTCTTTGAAAACCAAAACAACTTACCTATTCAAACAATTATTGACAGCTGTTCAAAAGCAGTTTCATTATGTCGCAAATTTAGGTACACTCCTGTAAATTAAACTTTTAAAGATATGCAATCGTCAGGAAATTTAAGTCTCTTAACCGAAGGTCAAAGAGCTGCATTAATAGAATTATCAAATTCACAAAATTACTTTTTGATTGTTTTAGAAAAAATTATTTCACAGATTATTGAAGAACAACACGCTGCAGGATCATATTTGGATATGGATAGTTCTCCTAGTAATTTTTTTGAAAAAGTTGGAACCAAAGCAGATTCAGAAAAATTAATTCAAGGATTACTTCACCAACATACGGTTTTGAGTGGTTATAAAGACTTAAGTGATTTCACTGGCACTCTAAAAAACAGAATTACAAATGAAACAAATAAAGCTTTGAAAATTCTTAAGAATTAGTTTGTTTCTCTTTAGTGCCTTTATGCAAAACCTCTTCAGGAAATGGGAAAAGAATAGTTGAATTCTTCTCTGCAGCAATGTTTGAGAGGGTTTGGTAAAGTCTTAATTTTATTGCTGAAGGCGATTGATCAATCAATTTTCCTGCTTCCAAAAGTTTTCCAGCCGCTTGTTCTTCCGCCAAGGCTAAAATTATTCTTGCTCGTCTTGAGCGTTCAGCTTCTGCCTGATTGGCCATCATCCGCTTCATGTTTTCAGGTAACTGAATATCTTTTATCTTAACATCAATTATCTCAATACCCCATTCTTCGGTTTCCTCTTCCACAATATTCTTTATATTTTTACCCATTTCTTCTCGTTTAGATAAAATTGTATCTAATTCCACCTTACCACAGACATCCCTTAATGCAGCTTGTGATAATTGTGTAATAGCAAAATTGTATTCCTCAACTTCGAGAACCGCTTTTTCTGGGTCGTTTATTTTGAAAAATACAACACCATCAATACTACAAGGTACATTATCTTCTGTCATAACTTCCTGTGATATAATATTAATTGTTATTACTCGAATATCAACAACCTGAATGGTGTCGATTAATGGAATAATCCATCTGAATCCAGGCTGGAGTGTTTTTACATACTTACCAAACCTGAACTTTAGTGCGCGTTTGTATTCAAAAATAACACGTATTCCAGTTAATAAGAATACCATAAATATTATTATGAAAATCATTTTAGGATTCATAATTATGAGTTTTAAAAATTAACAATTACTTTAGTTGTTTCTTAAGTTACGATAATTAAGAGTAAAATTAAAATGATATATATTCCAATTAGTATATTTTTATGAGGAAGAACAATCCTAAATTCTTTTTTATTATTTTTTTGATTTCGGTTAATTTTATTATAGCCCAAAACAAAGGTTATCGAGAAATACAACTTACTCAAGAAGGAGAAAATCGTTATGCCAGCTACAATAAAGCTGGTACAAAAATAATTTTTGAATCCAATCGTGATGGTCAATGGCAAGTTTACACCATGAATATTGGTGGTGATAATCAGAAAAGATTAATTAAAACCAACTCAAACGACCGCAGGCCTACATGGCATCCTTATAAGGACATTGTGCTGTTTGAATCAGATAGGACAGGAACAAGCGAGTTATATATGTATGACTTGGAAACCAAAGAAACTTCAGTTATTTTATTAGATCTGTTTGGCAATAAAACTTATGGTCAATTTGCACCAAATGGTGTAGAAGTTATATTTAACCTTGAAGATACAGAAAACGATTTTGATATTTATATAGCGCATAGTAAAGGAAAAAGGCCTCGAAAAATAGTTGATGATGCTTTTGTAAATATTTATCCTCATTATTCTCCCAGAGGCGATAATATTCTGTATTCATCTAATAAAAATAATGAGCGCGAAACAGATGTTATTTACTTGTATAACTACATCACATTTGAAAGATCTAGGCTTTCATATTTTAAAGACCATAGTTTTCATCCTATCTGGTCTTTTGATGGCAGAAATGTCGCCTATGCAGCCTCAATTAAAGATGCAAAATCTGAAATCTATACCATGAGAAATGATGGCATTGGAAAAAAACAAATTACATTTAATACAACAGAAGACATTTTACCAAACTGGTCTCCCAATGGTCAAAACTTATTAATAACAAGAAATATTGGTGGTATAGATCAAATTGTTAGAGTTTTTTTAAATCACCCTTTAGATGAAGATTAAAAGTAATTACAAATCTTGATAAAATGTTAATCCGTTTTTGTACAAATCATAAAACGCAAATTCTCGAGTTCCCCAAGCTGTCTCTTTTAAGCTGGTATTTTCATGAAAAACATCTTGTGTTTTGTACTCGGTATACAATCCTTCAATGTTTTGCGTAACAATGCGCAACATTGGTCTATCTATAGCCAATTCCCATTCTTTTTCATCATGCCATTGCAAATGTATTTCAATGTCATCACGACGTATTCCTGCATAGCTTGGTTTTTTGGGATCGTCAGCAAAAGCAATAGTAAAACCTAGTTTATTTACATAAAATTTAAGAGCTTCAACAACATTCTTGACTGGAAGAACAGGATGAATTTGATGTAAAAAGCCTTTACTCATTACTCTCTTAATTTGCCCTGAAAAACACTTGCCTTTGAATTGAACGGATTACCTGAAGAGCGCCTTAATAATACAACTTGGCCACAATGCCATAATGCATCAGCTATTGGACCATTAATGTTATTCCAGAAAGGATATTCTGAACTTTGTTCATCTCTTTGAAAAATTACGTTGAATTCAGATATATCATTACTTTCTCTTAAAATATCAGCTGCTGTTTTAATGTTCTCTAAAGTTTTTTTACGTTTTTCAGCAAAAGTCATTTCAGGCTCTTCAGTTCTAATATTAGGTTTTTGCAAAGTTGAGTTCACAATAACTTTAGACAAACCATACAAATGGTCAATGGTTTCAACAGTAGATCGTGCTTCATCATTTGGTCTATATTCAAGGTCTTCTTCCCTTAAGTTTTCTGTCGCCCAATAATACCTAAAACCAAGTCCATCTACCATTCTAGCAGCAACTGTTCCAGCAGTATATGTTTCTGGATAATCAGGAATTTGATAATATGGTAATACTTCTGATTCTGAATTTTCTTGTGAAAACATATTTATAGAAATTAAAATTGAAAACAGTAATATAATTCTTTTCATAAGATTAATTTTTAATTTGTTCTTGATTTGATATTGCTGACGTTCCATATTTATCAAATAAATAGACTAACGACGTCATCGTAGCAGCACCTAATTCTAGCTCACGCTTATTAATAGCGTCAAAGGTATCATTACTTGCGTGATGATGATCAAAGTAACGTTGAGTATCAGGTCTCAATCCAGCTAAAACTGTAGTTTCAGATTTTAAAGGTCCTACATCTGCTCCACTTCCTCCTTTTACAAAATGATGGATTAAATAGGGTTCAAATAATGGTTTCCATGCCAAAACTTTATTAAACACAGCATCGCTACATTCAAAGCTAAAACCTCTTGGTGTAAAACCTCCAGAATCACTTTCTAAAGCAAAAATGTGGTTTTCCTGTTTCTGTTTGGCAACTTCAGCATATTTTTTTCCTCCTCTTAAACCATTTTCTTCATTCATAAACATAACTACTCTAATACTTCTTTTGGGTTTTATGTTAAGTTCTTTTAATAACCTTAAAACCTCCATAGATTGTACTATGCCAGCACCATCATCATGTGAACCATCACCTAAATCCCAAGAATCAAGGTGACCACCAACTATTATATATTCATTTGGAAATTCACTTCCTTTTATTTCTCCAATGACGTTATATGATTGCACATCAGCCAACTGCTTGCAAGATTGCTTGAAATAAAATTTAATATTTTTATCCAATGCTAACATACTACTCAACATTTCTGCATCTTTTGTACTAATAGCTGCAGCAGGAATACGTTGTGAAACTGGCAAATCATCATATTTCATGGCTCCTGTATGAGGAAAATCGTCAATTCTTAAGTTCATAGAACGAACAATAACTCCAACAGCACCATATTTTGAAGCTTCAATAGCACCATCACCTCGTTGGTTTACGCAACCTCCATAGGCTTTGAACGTATTAATTAAATCTGCCTGCATAGGTCTATTATAGAACACTATTTTGCCTTTAATTTTTTCTTCTCCCAAAGTGGCCAATTCTTCAAAATCATGTACCTCGACAACATTTGCTTTAATACCTAATGCAGGTGTTGAGACCGAACCTCCTAAAGCACAAATGTTAACTGTAGTTGTTCTACCTGGTTTAGTTTCAATAAAAGCATATTCTTTGGTTCCTCTAACCCATTTTGGTACCATAACAGGTTGTAACCAAACTTTATCCAGACCTAAAGAATCCAATTCTGCTTTTCCCCATTCTACTGCCATTTCTGCTCCTAAAGAACCTGACAGCCTACTTCCAATTTGATTAGACAAATGGTCTAGCCATTCGTAGCTTTTTCCATTGGTTAATGATGTTTTATAGATTTTGTCTAAAACTTCAGCATCTGTTTGTGAATTTAATTGAATAGACACTAATACAATTAAAAGATATTTGGTAAGCTTCATTGAATTTTTTTGAGATTTAAAATTAGGGTTATTGAATTAGTATTCTTTTAAAGAAATCTTAAAATTTTATAAAAAAACTAGGCTTCAGAATTTAATTGTTTTTTATATAAACTAATATTGGCTTTAGTTTCTTCATCTAGTTCAGGTTCTTTGATATCTTCATATTTACTCAATTCATCATAAAGAATTTTTGCTACTATATAACGCGCAGTTGGCTTATTGTCTGCAGGGATTATAAACCAAGGTGCATGTGGTTTTGATGTTCTGTTTATAGCATCTTCATAACACTCTTGATATTTATCCCAAAGTTTGCGTTCTTTTAAATCACCAGCTGAAAACTTCCAGTTTTTTTCTTGTTTATTCAGTCGCCTTAAAAGTCTGTACTTTTGTTCTTCTTTGGACAGGTTCAAGAAAAATTTAAAAACAATGGTGCCGTTTTCTACTATATGCTTTTCAAAATTGTTGATTTGCTCAAATCTTGAAGCCCAAAAATCATCATTAATATCTTCTAAAGAGTTGATTGTTGGTATATTCTCACCAAGTATATAACCTGGATGGACTCTTGTTACCAACACATTTTCGTAGTGTGTTCTATTAAAAACACCAAATTTACCTCGTTGTGGTAGTGCGATATAATGTCTCCATATATAATCGTGCCCTAATTCTAATTCTGTTGGAACTTTAAAACTGTGTACCTCAACACCTCTTGCATTAAAATCTTTAAATACTTCTCTAATTAAGCTATCCTTCCCTGATGTATCCATACCTTGTAAACAAATTAAAACAGCATATTTATCATGAGCGTACATCGTATCTTGCAGCTTACCCAACTTTTTTCTTACTGATTTAAGCTCCCTTTTTATTGTTTTCTCGTCGGTTTCTAAATTATATCTTGTTTTTTGTTCAGAAAGAGAAATTTTCTTGTTTACAATAAAATCTTGAAGGGAAAAATTGTTCATTTAACTTGTTTCTTGAGAATAGTCCATAAATATACTAAAACAATAAATTCTAATAAAAATATGTCTATTTCATTTTTTTTACTATTTTCGACATCCTACTTAATGTTATAAAACCCCAAATACCATGAAAAAAAGGTCTTTATTTTTTTTACTAGTTACATTTTATTTACAAACCTATAGTCAAACAAATTGCTCTAATGCTAATTCAGATGTGGTCTATGCCTACTCTCATGTGAAATCTGCATACGAATCTAACAATATAGATCATTTAAAATATTGGTCTAATCGTTCTATGGAAGCTTTTATAAGAACAAAATCAAAATTAGAAACCTGTGGTTGTGAAAAATCCTACAATTATACTTATGATATTGTTGAACTTTTAAGTAATGTAGAAGGTTCCGAAACCTATGAAGATGGTAGATTTTATGTAAAAAGAGCTAGAGATCTTGCTAGAAAAGCTATAAATGAGTTAGAATTGTGCACAGAATTAGAGACTTCTTCGACTCAAAATAACTCAATTGAAGAGGAGTCACTTTCTGATTTAAAGTCTGAACAGCAAAAACTAGAACAACAACAACTGAAACTTAAGTTGAAAGAAGAAGAGATAAAAAGAAAACTAGCTGAACAAAAAACGAAAGAACTTACTTTTAAAAAAGAACAAATTATTGATAAAAACGAAATTGCAATTAGTTCAAACATCAAAGCCTATAATAATCTGCTAACAGTATTAGATTGTAACACTCAAGTTAATCTGAATTACAGTGAAACTGTTAATAAAGATCAAGACATAAAAGAAATTAAATCTCATTATCTCAATGTGGTGAAAGAAATAACAACAAGTTATTTAAAACAATTAGATAAATGTTCATCCAGATAATTAGAAATAAACAATCAAAGTTAAAGCTCTTATGAAAGTTCATAAGAGCTTTTTTATTATCTTACCATCCTAGGAATTTTCATTGTAATCACAGGTAAATGAAGAATAAATTTTTACTAACCTTAATTCTTTTCACCTATTATTGTATAGCATACTCCCAAGTTTCAGATTCAACATTTGTATTTGAAAAAAATGGTATTATTAAACCTAATATACTATCTACTCACCCTTTTGGGATTTTCTTTTCCAGACTTCAGGGAAATTTTAAAACCAATGCTCCAAAGAAAGCAACTCTAATGGTTGGAATAGAAAGTGGTAATATTTGGGCTGCACCTCTAAAGGTATATATTCCAAATGATGAATATGAAAGAGACAAGGCTAGAAATTTACCTTGGCATATGAGGGAAAATGCTTTTGATGAGGAATCTCTTGACGCAAAAACTTATGAAATTCTATTTGATGGTGTTGTTAAAGGTTTTAAATTAAAATCTTCTTTTCCAATTAAAAAAAATCAAGAACTTAAAATTGGCATTAGAACTTATATACTATCAAATGGTAAATTACCATTTACTGCTCTGACAGGCGATGAATTTATAGAATGGTTTCATGAAAAAATTGCAGGAGGTGAGGATCCTTTTGGCAGAAAATTATTTGGATTAAATAATGCTGGTATTATTTATAAAGATAGAAATGATAATACTTTAGAATTAAAAAAGGGAGATTTTGTTTTTGGAGGCATAGAAACCAGCTACTATTACTATCCTAAAAACCTATTAAGTAAAAACAAAACATTTTATATTAATTTTGGTGCACATTTAGGAGCAAACTTTTCACAATACAATACATCACTGGATTTTGGATTGTCTACAAATGGTGTTAAATATTACTTGATAAATGATAGAAGTTCTTTGAGTTTTGGGGCAAACATTGGGGTTCTTCGTAAAAGCCTAATAGACCTAAAGGAAGATAATATTCAATTTGGTAATAACAATTTTATTGGTAATCTGGAAACCATTGTGGAGTATAGTTTTATTTCAAAGGGTAAAACCACACATTCATTTGGTGCCGATTTTTATTTGCAAACAAGCTTAAACAAGAAAAGTGAATATGATTATATAATACCTATTCGTAATGGTGTTACTGAAAAATCCTGGTTTACAGGAGCTTCACATTTGTACAGAAACAATAATTATTGGACGTTGATGTACTCTTTTACAAGAAAAATTACGACCACATTCTATCTGCAACAAGATCTAACCTTGAATAATAATCCAGATATTCAAACAGGGATTAGTATTGAATTTGGAATTTAGCTATTTACTAGCAAAAAGTTTTACGTCTTCTACGTTAACTTCCTTACCTCCCAAAATAATCAATCGTTCTACTACATTTCTTAACTCCCTTATATTACCAGTCCAATCATATTCTTGCAATAATTTTATGGCTTTATCAGAAAAAGTCTTTGCACTTGTGCCATGTTCAGATGCAATTTTATTGCAAAAATAATTAACTAAAAGTGGAATATCTTCCCGTCTTTCATTTAATGCAGGAACCTTAATTAAAATCACCGCAAGTCTGTGATAAAGGTCTTCTCTAAATTTCCCGTCTTCAATCTCTTTTTTAAGGTTCTTATTTGTGGCTGCAATTACTCTAACATTAACTTTAATGTCTTTATCGCTACCAACACGTTGAATTCTATTTTCCTGTAAGGCTCTCAAAACTTTTGCTTGGGCAGATAAACTCATGTCTCCAACTTCATCTAGGAAAATAGTCCCGCCATTGGCAGCTTCAAATTTGCCAGCTCTATCTTTATTGGCACTGGTAAATGCGCCTTTTACATGACCAAATAATTCGCTTTCTATTAATTCGCTCGGAATTGCGGCACAGTTTACTTCTATCATTGGTCCTTTTGCTCTTTCACTCTTTTGGTGTAACCAGTGTGCAACAAGTTCCTTTCCTGTTCCATTGGGACCTGTTATTAATACTCGTGCATCAGTTTGAGCAACCTTGTCAATCATGTCTTTAATTTGTGATATAGCATCACTCTCACCTATCATTTCATAGTTTTTGCTTACTTTTCTTTTAAGCAAAGTATTCTCAACAACAAGTTCTTTTTTATCTAAAGCATTTCGTACTGTATTTAATAATCGATTTAAATCAGGTGGTTTGGAGATATAATCAAAAGCTCCGAGACGCATTGTATTTACTGCAGTATCCAAATCACCATGACCAGAAATCATTACAATTGGTATTTCCGGTTTTAATTTCTTAACGGCTTCTAAAACTTCAACACCATCCATTTTTGGCATTTTGATATCGCATAGTACCAAATCAAAATCTTCTTTTTTAATTTTATCAATTCCTATTAAACCATCTTCTGCTTCTCCAACTTCATATTTATCACTTTCTTCTGAAAGTATTTTTACCAAAACACGCCGTATTGCAGCCTCATCTTCTATAACTAATATTTTTGCCATTTTTTAGGGTTTCTTTTTTTCTATAATGTGAATATCTCTTTGAGGGAAAGGTATGGTTATGTTATTCTCTCTGAAAATTTTATCGATTGCAAATCTTAATTCACTTTTAGGTAAATGAGCTTGAAAACTATCATTTAATGTTACAACCAATTTAAAATTTAGAGAACTATCTCCAAATGCAGTAAAAAGTACAGTTGGTTCAGGTCTTTTTAATACTTTTTTGTTTTCTGAAGCTACTTTTAATAATAGGCTTTTAACCAACTCTACATCACTTCCGTAAGCCACACCTACCTCTACACTTTCCCTAGTGGTCTTACCATTTTGTGTCCAGTTATAAAGGCTGTTAGTTAGATACAGATGGTTTGGAATAACAAGCACTTTATTATCTATAGTAACAGCTCTAGTTGTCCTCAACTTAATTTCTTCAACTCTACCAATTTTACCTTCAATTTCTATAATATCTCCTACATGTACCGTTTGGTCAACCAAAATAAATACACCAGAAATTATATCTTGAAATAGGGTTTGCAATGCTAATCCAATACCAATAAGTAAGGCAGCAGAAGCTGCAAATATTGCAGTTACATTAACACCAACAGCATCTAGCGTTATAAGTAGAATTATTAAATAAACCAGCCACTTAAAATAACTGTAAACAACGTTAAACTTGGTCTTATCGTCTTCTGGTAATCTTCTGGTAATTAACTTGTAAATGAATCTTAAAATTAGTGAAGCAATAAAAACTACAGTAATTGCAATAAGAACTTCTTTAACTGAAATACTTATTTCGTTAGAGAAATTATATTCTGCATTTAATATTTCTTTTGTTTTTTCCCAAAACGAACTTTCAGTTATTTTATCTTCTATTTTTTTGAGTTCTTCTTGTTGCATCTTAATACTTTATCCATTTAATAAGTTCTTTATAACTTGGTTTTTTACCGTACATCAAAATACCTACACGATATATTTTTGCCGCAAACCAAACTGTAAACATAAATGTACCAAATAAAAGCAATAATGAAACCAATTGCTGCCATATTGGTACTCCAAAAGGTATTCGCATAAGCATCACTACTGGTGAGGTTAATGGAATAAAAGAAAACACCGTTGAAACTGTACCATGTGGATCTTCAATAACTGTAAAAATACCTATATAAACTGCCAAAATAAGAGGCATCAATATTGGTAAAAGAAATTGTTGAGTATCGGTTTCATTATCTACTGCTGCTCCAATTGCTGCATACAGCGAACTGTATAATAAATATCCACCAATAAAAAAGAGTATAAAAGCTATTATTAAATTTGAAATTGGCATATTAACAAACTCTGTAAATAATAATTGTATTTCAGCTTGTGCCTCTTGATTATTCATTGCTTGTTGTACCATTTCTTGCTGTGGAGATTGTGACAAATCTATCCCAAAAATAGCCGATACAATTATCATTAAAACACCTCCTAAAATAAGCCAGATTACAAATTGTGTAATTCCAGCCAAAGATGTTCCTATAATTTTTCCTAACATTAATTGAATTGGTTTTACTGATGAAATAATGACTTCAATTATTCTACTTGTTTTTTCTTCAATAACGCTTCGCATGATCATATTACCATATATAATGATAAACATAAACAACAAATAACCCGCCATACCACCAAAAGCAAGTTTCATAATACTTCCAGCTTTTGAAGTTTTTTCACCACTAAAACTTTCCTGTTCAATACTAATATTGGTTTTGGACTCTTCAATTTTCTTTAGATCTACTCCTTTATGTTGAAGTTTGATATCTGTAAGTTTCTTTTCTATTTTAGATTCTAAATTGGAAATTATGGTTAGTGAAGGTGAATCTTCTGAATAAAATTTCACGTTTTTAGAAATTGAATCTAAATTACCGATACCAGAAATGTGCAACAATCCATAATTACTGTTTTCTTTAACTAATGCTTTGGCATCATTCAATGACATATTTTGTAAAACATGATAGGTAGTATTTTCAGTGTTTTTAAAAATATCTTTAACCAATCCTGATTCATCTAAAATTGATATAGTTCTTTCCTTATTGTTATTTAATTGAGATAAATAAGCCACCACTGCAATAAGAGCAATAAGAATCAAAGGGCTTAAAACAGTCATAATTATGAACGTTTTATTCTTAACCTTGGTTAGATACTCTCTTTTTATAATTAGTGGCAGATGATTCATAATTAATTATTCTTAACGGTTTGGATAAAAATATCATTTGCGGTTGGTATCAGCTCGACAAAATGAGATACCTCTCCTTTAGTGGATAAATAGTTAAGCAAATTGTTTGGAGTATCATTTTCAGTGAGTATAATATTCAGTTTCAAATCATCCTCTAGTGATTTAAAGTTAGTTTCAGATACTTGAAACTTGCTAGCTATAACTTCTGATAATTCTTTCTTATTATTAGCTTTTATTCCTACTTCATACGTATTTGTTTTGTAGCGTCTTTTTATGTCTTGCAGGTTACCGTCAAGAATCTTGTTGGATTTATGTAACAAAGCAATATGGTCACAAAGTTCTTCTACAGATTCCATTCTATGCGTTGAAAAAATAACCGTTGCCCCATTATTCTTCAAACGTAAAATTTCATCTTTTATTAAATTGGCATTTATAGGATCAAATCCTGAAAACGGTTCATCAAAAATTAAAAGTTTGGGTTCATGAAGTACGGTAACAACAAATTGTATTTTTTGTGCCATTCCTTTAGAAAGTTCCTGGATTTTTTTATTCCACCAATCGCCTATTTCCAAACGTTCAAACCAATATTTTAATCGCTGTTTTGCTTCAGCTTTGTTTAAACCCTTTAATTGTGCCAAATATAAAGCTTGTTCTCCTACTTTCATTGACTTATATAAACCTCGCTCTTCTGGTAAATATCCTATGTCTTTAATATGAATGGGTTTTAACTGCTCTCCATCCAACAAAACACGACCAGTGTCTGGCATAGTAATTTGATTGATTATTCTTATAAGTGTAGTTTTGCCAGCTCCATTTGGACCTAATAATCCAAAAATACTACCTCTTGGAACCGAAATAGATACATTGTTTAAAGCAGTAAAATCTCCAAATTTTTTAGAAACTGAATTGGCTTCTAATAAGTTATTCATACTTGTTTTTTGGTTAACTTTTGTCGCGTAAAGATATTAAATGTATCAGAGCTATCATTAAGTGGAGTAGCTTATTTTATGATATTTCTATAAAAAACAAAACCCACCCTTAAAAAATTTAAGGATGGGAAAAAATTGCTATGAAAAAGAAAAATTATCACTAATTTTCATTAGCGATAAATCAAATATAGTGTTTTTTAATAAATATTTCTTTAAAAAAAGTATAAAAGTAGATTATTATTTAAACTAATATTTATTAAGAAAACATATCTTTTACCTTTTCAAAGAAAGATTTATCACTGCTTTGAGGCTGTGGTTGAAAATGCTCATCATCTTTCATACTCTCGAAAAAATCCCTTTGTTGTTTATTCAATGTCTTTGGTGTCCAAACATTGACATGTACCAGTAAATCTCCTTTGCCATAACCATTAATACTTGGAATACCTTTTCCTCTTAAACGCAAAATCTTTCCAGATTGTACTCCAGATTCTACCTTAATACGCACTTTTCCTGTAACAGTGTCTATTTCTTTTGAAGTCCCTAAAACTGCATCAGGATAACTTATGTATAAGTCGTAATGTAAATTATCTCCTTCTCTTTGTAATTTTGGATGCTTTTCTTCTTCCAAGGCTACAAGTAAATCACCAGAAATACCATCGCCTGGAGCTTCGTTTCCTTTTCCAGAAACTTTTAATTGCATACCATCAACAACTCCTGCTGGAATTTTAACTGAAATTGTCTCTTCTTTATAAACTTGACCATTTGCATCCGCTTCAGTTGGTTTTCTATCTATGATTTGACCTGCTCCACCACAAGTAGAACATGTGGTTGCAGTTTGCATTCTGCCTAGTATTGTATTGGTCACTCGTGTAACTTGACCGCTTCCGTTGCAGGTAGTACATGTTTTGTAGCTAGTTCCTTTGGCTTTAACCTTTCTTCTTACTTTTACTTTTTTCTCAACACCATTGGCAATCTCTTCAAGGGTTAACTTAACACGAATTCTCAAGTTACTACCTTTAACACGTCTTTGGCCTCCACCAAAGCCTCCACCAAAACCAGAAAAACCGCCTCCACCAAAAGCACCTCCAAAAATATCTCCAAATTGGCTGAATATATCTTCCATATTCATGCCTCCACCTCCAAATCCGCCAGCACCATCAAATGCCTGATGGCCAAATTGATCATAACGCGCTTTCTTATCTGCATTACTCAAAACTTCATAAGCTTCGGCTGCTTCTTTAAATTTAGTTTCAGCTTCTTTGTCGTCTGGATTTTTATCAGGATGATACTTTAAGGCCATCTTTCTATATGCCTTTTTTATTTCGTCAGGGCTTGCACTTTTAGAAATTCCTAAAATTTCGTAATAATCTCTTTTTGCCATATTTATTGTCCTATAACCACTTTAGGGAATCTAATTACTTTATCTCCTAATTTATAACCCTTTTCTATTACATCTATAATTTTTCCTTTTAAATCCTTGCTAGGAGCAGGAATTTGAGTAACTGCTTCATGTTCATCTGCATTAAAAGCATCACCTTGAGAAACTTTAATTGCCGACAAACCCTTTTGTTCTAGCGTTGTCAGCAATTTCTGATATATAAGTACAACACCTTTACGAAGTTCCTCTGCTTGTATATCTTCATCAATATGACTTAATGCACGTTCAAAATCATCTAAAACTGGTAGCATAGATATCATAACATCTTCACTGGCAGTTTTAAAAAGCTCCATACGTTCTTTAGCCGTACGTCTTTTATAATTTTCAAATTCAGCAAATAAACGTAGAAACTTATCTTTTTCCCCTTTTAATTCTTCTTGAAGTTTTTCTTCTACAGACTGCTCTTCAACAGCTATATTTTCGTTTTGAGCATTCTCTATTTGCTCCTCAACAGTTTCTTTCTTTCTGTCCTTTTTACTCATTATTGTATATCTTTTTTCAATACTTAAATTTCATGGCAAAAGTACTGCCAATATTATTAAAATGTCAAAATGTCACGAATATTTTTTCATTTTTAAACTTTTAACTCTGCAAGTATTTGACTACTTTTGGTTTTTAAAAAAAATTAACACATAAAATGAAAAAAAGAGTATTAAATATTTTGATGATAGTAGCTGTTACTGTTGTCATGGTAAATTGTAAGGACAAAGCAAAAGAAGCGAATACAAGTGAAGCTGAAGCAGCTGCTGTAAGTGAGAGCACTACACAAAAATATGTCACTGATGTTACAAAATCTTCAATTGAATGGAAAGGTTTTAAACCAACTGGAACACATAATGGAACTGTAAACATTGATTCAGGTGTATTTCAAGTAAATGATGGTATATTACAAAGCGGCACATTTTTGATTGATATGAATTCTATTACCAATTTGGACCTTGAAGGCAAAATGAAAACTAATCTAGAAAACCATTTAAAAGGTACTGTTGAAGGTAAAGAAGTTGATTTCTTTAATGTAACTCAATTTCCTATTGGTGGTTTTGAGATAACTGGTGTTGGTGATGATGCTGGTAAAACAATGCTTTCAGGAAATCTTACATTAAAAGGAGTAAAACATAATATTTCCTTTCCCGTTTCTATTTCTAGTGAAGGTGATATGCTGACCATTATTAGCGAAGCCTTTACCATAGACAGAACAAAATGGGGCGTAAATTATGGTTCTAAAACTGTTTTTGACAATCTTGGTGATAAGTTCATTAATGATGAAAT
>DATGBV010000322.1:0-3468 GCA_035312485.1 Flavobacteriaceae bacterium
TACTATTGAAAATGAATTAGATGATTTTTTTAAAAGTTTGAATTATACATTTTATAATCACACCGCGAAAGGATTAATGAGAGTAGAAAACATTAAAAGACAAGAAGATGATGGTATTAGAAATTGCTTTTTTGTTCCAGAAAGTCGAATGAATTTAATCGCTGAATTTATTATTAAAGATTGAATTTTGAACTTCTACATAATCATACCAGCACATAATGAACAAGATTCTATTGCAGATACACTGGATTCTTTAATAAATCAGACTTTAAAGCCAAAAGGAATTGTTGTTGTAAATGATAATTCAACCGACAAGACTGAAGACATTGTAAAGAAGTATGTTAAGCTCTATTCATGGATAAATATAGTTAATAATAAATCTTCGGATAAGCATTTACCAGGCACCAAAATCATTAATGCATTTTATAAAGGCTATGAAACATTGGACAATAACTATGATGTGATTTGTAAATTTGATGCCGACCTAATTTTTCCGTATGATTATTTAGAACAACTTTCAACGCATTTTAATAATAACCCAAAACTAGGAATGGCATCAGGCTTTTGCTATGTTAAAAAAAATAATAAATGGGTTTTAGAAAACCTTACTAGAAAAGACCATATTCGTGGTGCATTAAAAGCTTACAGAAAAGATTGTTTTTTTCAAATAGGAAAATTGAAACCTTCTATGGGTTGGGATACTGTTGATGAGTTACTGTCTAAATTTTATGGTTGGGAAATCATAACAGATGCAACTTTGAAAGTTAAGCACCTAAAACCAACAGGAATTGGTTATAATGAAGCTTCAAAATATCTTCAAGGGGAAGCTATGTTTAAAATGCGTTATGGATTTGTAATTACTTTAATTTCAGCTTTAAAATTAGCTTATAAAAAAAGAAGTATAAAATTATTTGCAGAATATATGAGCGGTTATTTTAAAGCTAAAAAAAATAAAGTAGAATTTCTGGTTACAAAAAAACAAGGTAAGTTTATACGAAATTTAAGATGGAAAAGTATGATAAAAAAAGAGGCTTAATCAATTGATTAAGCCTCTTTTTTTAATTGTTGAAAAGAAGCTAGTTTTCTAAATTTACAACAAGTCGTTTAATAAATTTATTTCCAGTTCTATTATCAATTACTTGAACAAAATAAATACCATCTAAATAATTACTCACATTCAAATTAGTTTTATTATTAATCATGGTTCTTCTATTATATTGCTGATCAAATAATCGAATATTTTGTAAATTATATACACTTATCCTAACATCACGAGAACCAAATTGACTTAAATCAATAGTAACTCTTCCTTTAGTTGGATTAGGATAAATTGCAATTCTTCCAGCACTTTCGTTTCTAACAACAGTTACCGAGTTAGAAAAACTAAAGCAACCTGATAGATTTTCAATCAAGCCATCTACTTCCAGACCTTCCAATCCGTCTTCATAACTTAAATGCCATACCAAACATGTTCCTGCTGGCGCCTCATCAAAGTTCACATCTGTATAACTGTTCTCTGGTAGCCCAAGAATAGTTGTTCCGTCTTCATTTGTGACAACCCACTGTGAGTTTGTTCCTTCATTTCCAGAAAGTGTAATGGCATCTTCAGGAATATTATCTGCTTCACCATCGCCAACAGTAAATTCAAATGGACCTCCTTCCAATGTACCGCCTTCAGTATGTCTTCTAACAACTTCAACACCGTTTGATAGGCTAAAGCAACCCATAAGATCTGCTGGATTATTACCAACTTCCAAGCCAGTCAATCCATCCTCATAGCTTAAATGCCATACATAACAGATGCCAGCGGGAGCTTCATCAAAATTGACTTCGGTATAATTATTTGGCGGTAATCCCATAATCACGGTGCCATCTTCGTTGGTAACCACCCATTGTGAGTTAGTACCTTCGTTTCCTGACAGCGTGATGGCACCTTCAGGAATGTGATCTGCTTCGCCATCACCAACACAAAATTCAAACGAACCACCGTCAAGTGTGCCGCCTTCGGTATGTCTTCTAACAACTTCAATTCCGTTTGATAGGCTAAAGCAACCCATAAGGTCTGCCGGATTATTGCCAACTTCCAAACCGGTCAATCCATCCTCATAGCTTAAATGCCATACATAACAGATGCCAGCGGGAGCTTCATCAAAATTGACTTCGGTATAATTATTTGGTGGCAATCCCATAATCACGGTACCATCTTCGTTGGTAACCACCCATTGTGAGTTTGTACCTTCGTTTCCTGACAGAGTGATGGCACCTTCAGGAATGTGGTCTTCCTCACCATCTCCGACACAAAACTCAAATGGTCCTCCTTCAAGTGTTCCTCCTTCAGTATGCCTTCTTATAACGGTCACATAGTTTGAAAATTCAAAACAGCCCATTAAGTCTGCTGGGTTATTGCCAACTTCCAAACCAGCCAATCCATCCTCATACATTAAATGCCATACTAAACATGTTCCTGCTGGAGCCTCGTCAAAGTTAACATCGGTATAACTGTTTGGCGGAAGGCCAAGAATAACTGTACCATCTTCGTTGGTAACAACCCACTGCGAGTTTGCTCCCATGTTTCCAGAGAGTGTAATAGCACCTTCTGGTATGTGATCTGCCTCACCATCTCCAACACAAAATTCAAATGGACCACCTTCTAAAGTTCCTCCTGTTGGTTTTTGTTGCACAATTATTGCTACAGGATCATCAGATAAATCAAATCTACCAAGAAGATCCGATAGGTTTTGTACATGCTTATGCCATAGTGGTTTAATGCCGTTGTAAGATAAATTCCAAATCAGATAATTTCCTGGCCACAATTCACTAAAATCTACTTCCCAACTATCGGGTAGAGCAACAATATTTTCATCTTCGTCTGTAACTATTATTTGTTTGACTCGTCCAGAAGCACCTTCTACAGTAACATTAACAATGTCTGGATTTTCATCTCCAAGACAAACACTTGTGTTATCTGTTGTCCAAACATGACCTCCATCTACAGTTGCATTTTCATTAGCATGCCAATTTTGTGCATTTAGAATGCAAAAACTAAAGAGGAAGAAAAAGATTGGTATTCTACTAATTTTATAGGTATAAAAAATCGATTTTGGGGCATCATTAAGTACATTTTTTTTCATAACGATTGCCTTTAAAATTAACTATATAAAGTTAATAAATAGCTAACGTTTAAAATGTTAGGCGTCTAACATTTCGACAAATGGTAATAAAATCGGACGAATGTAGCTCTGATAGAATCCAAAAATGGCCTAATTGTCTTCTAAAACAAAGTCCAAAACATGACCCATTGCTCCATTTGGGAAACTAATACCTAAAAGCGCTGACATGGTTGGTGCTATATCTGTGATTTCTGTTCTTTGGAATGTTTGACCATGTTTAATTGCCTTTCCGAAGAATAATAGCGGAACATGGGTGTCATAATTAAATCCTGTTCCATGGTCTGTACCTGTTCTGTTC
>DATGBV010000323.1:0-8145 GCA_035312485.1 Flavobacteriaceae bacterium
TCGGATCTTGTGATAGTGCATCGTACCAACACTTATGAAGGACAAAGTGTAGCAGCAACTGATCTGGAACAATTGGCAGAAAAGATACTCAATGCAAGATCAGGTAAGGTCGAAAAAAGCGCTAAAACAAAGATTTTAAAACCAGATTATAATCTTCCTAAAGAAGTCATGTTGGATCAATCTGTTGTAGAACGATATTCTGGTACCTACAAGCATCCATTTCTAGGGAACTTTACGGTAAGAAATCAAGAAAGTAAAGTGTTTTTAGATACCAATATTGGTGTTTTTAGGTTGTTTGCTACCGATACCGATACGTTCTTTCCTGAAGATTTAGAAACCCTAATGCAATTTTTACCGGCTCCAGACCAAGCCACAAAGTTTACTATTAAACCTGTATTTGGAGAAGACAAGAAACTACAAAGGGCTATTATGTATTACTAAAACAGACACTTCTTTAATGGGTTTTTGATTATCTATAAAAATATCCAGCTGCAGCACACCAATTAAATAGGTTTAAAAACTTTTCTCCAAAACCATTTAGTAAAAGAGTTAATAAACGAATTGATATCTGGTTGCGAGGTCAGGACACAAATGCCGACTTAATGCTACTCCTTTTCTATTTCATCAAACTAAAGCGAAAATGGAGTTAAGACCGTAATAAACATTTTTTCCATAACGCATTCTGAAGAAGAAAAATCACTTATGGAACATCGTATTAAGTTTTCAATTACTGAAGCACGAATTGATGCTAAAATTCATGTCTTAACTAGTAATAAAAAAGAACCTATGGAAATTTTAATGCATAAAAGTAAAAGAGCTGATTTAGTATTTACAGGCCTTAAGCAAGGAAGTGATAATTATGAAAAACGTGCTAAAGTAATAGATTCTATCGTGTCAGAATTAAAAGTAGTGCTTACTGGTTCGCCTTGTTTATAAGTAATATTACATTATTTATGATTCAGCCTTGGTGTTCTGCAGTAATTTTAGAATCTAACTATTGCTTAATAAAATAAAAAGAAAAGCCTTTATCGTTTTCTCCTAGTACATTAACTTTTATCCTCTGGGCATCAATAACACGGTATTGTATCTTTTTAGGAAAATCGTGCCCTGGGTTTTCAAACGAAAACAAGTCTTCAATAGAGGTATTTAATGTAAAAGGAACACTTTTACCTTCGTTCTGGTCTGGCACTGTGGCAATATATAAAATATTGTTATCATTAACCTTTATCTCTAATGTTTCGAAAATTGTTGTGATACCATCTCTTATTCGGTATCCCTTTCCTTTAAATTCTATATCACTCACTTTTTCCCAGGATTCATAGTTTTGCTTTCCTTCTACCTTCCAGGTGCCGATAAGGAACTCCAACTGGTCTAAATTACTTTGTGCAGAGCAAAGACTAAAGGATAGCATTAAAAGTAAGAGTGTAAAACTTGTTTTAATAGTTTTCATATTGAAATCCAGTTATATTAATTCTTAAGTGATTTCATATCGATTACAAATCGATATTTCACATCACTTTTTAACATGCGTTCGTAAGCTTTATTGATATCCTGCATATTTATCACTTCTATATCAGATGTTATATTATGCTTGCCACAGAAATCCAATAGCTCTTGGGTCTCTGCTATACCTCCGATTAAAGAACCAGCAACAGATTTGCGGCCTAAAATCATAGGAACGGTAACTAACATAGGATCTAAAGGTCCTAAATATCCAACAACAACCAAAGTTCCATTAGTATTTAGCGTACCCATATATGGGTTTAAATCGTGAACGTATGGAACTGTATCTATGATAACATCGAAACGTCCCATTGCACTTTCTAATTGATCTTGGTCTGTAGAGATGATAACCTCGTCGGCACCAAGTGCTTTAGCATCTGAAATTTTATTGGTAGATCTTGAGAATAAGGTAACATGAGCACCCAATGCGTGTGCCAATTTGATAGCCATGTGACCCAAACCACCCAAGCCAACGACTGCAACCTTGCTATTTTTACCAACATTCCAATGTCTTAATGGTGACCATACAGTGATACCTGCACATAAGACAGGTGAAATTCCTGCAAGATCTAAATTTTCTGGAACTGTTAAAACAAATGATTCGTCTACCACAATGGTTTCTGAATAACCACCATGTGTAGGTTCTTCTAAATGCTTATCATAACCACCATAAGTACCAACCCATTCTAGGCAGTACTGCTCGAGATCATTTTTACAATTGTTACAGGTTCTACAAGAATCCACTAAACAACCTACGGCAACAACATCGCCGACTTTATGTTTGGTAACATCTGCTCCTATCTGGGTGACTTTACCCACAATTTCATGACCAGGAACTACAGGATATTGTGTCCATCCCCAATCGTTACGGGCAAAATGTAAATCGGAATGGCAAACACCACAATACAAAATATCTATTTCTACATCTTTATTAGTAACTCCTCTTCTATTAATGTTGAATTGTTTTAAGTCAGCTTCTGGAGCATCAGTTCCATAAGCTTTTACACTTTTTAATGCCATGATTTTTATGTTTAATAGTTACAAAGAATTATTTCCAAAAGATAACTAGGTAAATCTGTTTGCAAATATGAGGACAACTAAAGATAGTAAATTTTGACCAGTTTTTCATTAACCATTTTGTTACCAAATCTTTAATCGTTCTTCTTCTGGTTTGTAGTTGGTATCTTCAGGTTGTACACTGTAAGCATCGTAAAACGGCGTAAAATTCATTAAAGGGCCATTCACTCTCCAAACGGCTGGAGAATGCGGGTCTGTAAGGATGTAATTGCGTAAAAATTCATCACGTGTTTTAACACGCCATATTCTGGCTATAGAATAAAAGAAGCGCTGGTCTGGTGTCAGGCCATCTATCTTGGTGGTGTCTTGCCCTTGTGCTGTCATTTTAAATGCATCATAGGCTATGGCAATACCACCATTATCAGCCATGTTTTCACCAACGGTCAATTCTCCATTAAGATGCAGACTATCCAACACTTTAAAATTGCCATACTGGTCTATGACCTCCTTGGTTTTTGCCGTGAATTTTTCGTAATCTTCTTTGGTCCACCAATTTTTGACATTACCATCTTTATCAAATTGTGCCCCACGATTATCAAATGCATGTGTTAATTCGTGACCAATCACCATACCTATACCTCCATAGTTTATCGCATCGTCTGCATAGAGATCAAAATACGGATACTGCAGAATGCCTGCTGGAAATACAATTTCATTAACAGGTGGGTTATAATAAGCAGTTACTGTGGAAGGCGTTGTAAACCATTCCGTCTTGTCAGGAGCTTTATTAAGTTTTTGTAAATTGTATTGAAAAGCATCTTTGTTTAATGCCACCACGTTTTCAAAAAACTTGTCCTTACTAATGCTTACATCATACTCTCTCCATTTGTCTGGGTAGCCAATCTTTTTGGTGATGGTACCCAGCTTCTCTATGGCTTTTACTTTGGTGCTATCGCTCATCCAATCCAGATTGTTGATTCTGTTTTCCAATGCTATTTCAAGATTGTTCACCAGCTCCAGTGCTCTCTTTTTTGCATCTTCATTAAAATAGCGTTTTACGTACAACTGTCCTAAAGCAAAACCCAATTGTCTATCTACACGTTGTACCATACGCTGTGCTCGTGATCTTTGCTCCGATTGTCCTGATATGACTTTTGCGTATTGGAACGAAGCCATTTCAAAAGGTTCGCTTAATATATTAGAGTAGTTTGATAAAACACTGGCTTTTAAATAGGTTTTCCAATCATTGATTGCAACCGTTTCAAGCATATTATCAAGTTTACTATAATAGGCAGGTTGTTTCACGTCAATAGTATCAGCTACAAAACCAATAGCATCAAGCAAGGTTGCCCAACCAATGTTTGGTTGACTTTTATTGATATCTGCAACTGCCATCTTATTGAAATTGGCTTGAATATCACGACGCTCTACATTGGTTCTATGTATTTCAGCTAACTGTTTTTCTATGTTATAGACCAATTCTGCATTGTTTGAAGCTTCGTCTTCACTGCCTCCAGTAAGTTGAAACAAGGTTTTGATGAATTGCTTATAAGCCTTTTGAATCTTAACCGAAGTCTCATCTGTTTTGAAATAATAATCGCGATCAGGCAATCCCAAACCTGTTTGTACCACGTGCACCATATTGATATTACTGTTGTCATTATCTGGTGAAACATATGCAGCTACTATTGAAGAATTGCCAGATTTTAATTCATCAGCAACAAAGGCCATAAGCTCTTTTGTATTCGTAATGGCTTCTATTTGATCCAATAGTGGTTGAATGGGTTTATAACCACGTTGATTAATAGCCACAGTGTCGATACCTGAAGCATAGAAATCGCCTACTTTTTGTTCTATACTACCTTCTTCGTGTTGAGCACTAGAGACTTCTTCGAGTATATTTTGTAATAGTTTTTTTTGTGGAATGTTCAAATACCGATACGACCCCACTCCTACTTGATCGCTATCAATTTTAACGGTATCATACCATTTGCCGTTTACACGCCTGAAAAAATTATCTCCAGGTTTTATGGTAGAATCGATACCTGGAACATCAACAAATTGACGTTCAGTTTTGTTGGCAATGTCCTTATCTGCTTGTTTGTTACAGGATATGAATAAGAAAATAATTAATGTGAAATAAATATAGGTTTTCATAAGTTAAAGTGTCTTTTAGCAAAGATATGTATTTTTATAGGCGCTTTTGACCTAATTTATTTATAAAAAGTGCAACAAAAATAGATGTTATGTATTATATAATAAAAACAATTGAGTGAGGAACAATTAATAAAAGAAATCAAGGCCCATAAAGAATCCTTTGGAAAGATATATGATTTACATTATCAGGCTATCTTTAATTATTGTTACCGAAGAACGTCCAGTTTTGATAATGCAAAAGATATCACTTCTGAAACTTTTTTGAAGGCTTATCTGAATATTGACACCTTTAAATGGAAAGGCATACCAATTATCAATTGGCTGTACAGGATTGCGACCAATGAGATCAATTTATATTTCCGTTCGGCATCCTATAGACCAAAATTCTTAAATGAAGTCTATAAAGAAATATTGCATTATAAGAATCCGACAAGCCTTGACGAAGAACGAGAAAAAGCAGAATTAGAGCTTAAAAGACACAATCAATTTCTTGCGGTTCAAAAAGCATTAAAAGAATTGCCTGTAAAGTATCAAGATGTTATTAGCCTAAAGTATTTTGAAAAGCTAAAAATTAAAGAAATAAGTATCGTTCTGAATAAAAAAGAGGGAACTATAAAATCGCTTTTATCTAGAGGTATATCTAAATTGAAAGACAAACTATAATGCAACCTTTTACACACTTAAGTATTATATAAATATGAAAGATAACATAGAACATATTATGGAACACATGGAACAACCAACCGTTGACGTTAGTAACCACCAAAAAGAATTCAGGTTAACCCTTCTTAATACCAAAAAGTCATCCATTCTTGGACTTATTTTATTAATACTTCCTCTCTTATTTTTGAGTGGTGTTATTTTTAAACACTACATGCAAATTGATCTGGGAATCTTTACTTCGGTTTACGAATGGATTGGTGATATAGATCGTAAATATGGAGATAGCTCTGTTCTTAATTGGGTGATACGTATCTTACTTGTTTTTGGGCCGCTTGCTGCCATTGCAATCAATTTGATTTCAATACTTCATGTGCGTTACGAAAAAACACAAAAAGAAATTATTATGTCTTTGAAGGTTAAATGGCTAAATTGGACGATCATTGCAGTATGCAGTATTGTATTTATCATTTTCTTTTTGTATTTAACCATTGAAAATGCAACATAAAAATTAAAACCACCTTCAAACTTCCAATTTATATCCTACGCCATGTATGTTGGTAATCTTAATGGAGTTGTCGCCCTTTAGCTTTTTACGGAGTTTGGAAATGTAAGTATCCAGACTTCTGCCAACAAAAACACCGTGATCTTCCCAAACGGCTTTGGTGAGTTCATCGCGTTTTATAATCTGGTTGGGACGTGCTACAAAGAGTTCCAATAATTCGCATTCTTTTCTGGAAAGACTGATTTCGGTTGCTTGTTTAACTAGTTTGTTTTGCTCTGGATAAAAATTGAAACTGCCCAAAGCAATATGCTCTTGTTGTGAGTTTAAAGATATTTGCTTTGATTTCTGTTTTTTTAATCCCAGAAACAATAAAACTAAACCTAGAACTCCAATACCATAATAAATTTTGTGGTTAACAGGTGTTTGTTTTTGGCGTGTAAAGTTTACATCAATATCGTAGCAATTTTTAGGTAAGTTTCTACCACTACATGGTACAATACCTGTTTCTGTGCCTTCAAACATTTCATAACTGTAAAATACATCTGTTGTTGTGCAGGCCAATACTTCTACACGATAGGCATCAGGTAAACTTGCTTTTTGTAAACTGCGATCTACTATAGACACCAAACTATCTGGTTCTATAATTAAATCGTTTTGAAAGGTCAACCTGAATTTAAAAGGTTGTAACACTTTTATAGGTAACACTAAAGATGTAGAATCCTTGCCTGCCAAAAGCAATTGATGACCAGCATCTCGTAAGGATACCTTAACAACTCCCATAAACTCACTATAATCATCAACTGGACGAGTAAGTTGCCAAGTTGAAAACAGCAGTACAATTAAACCAGTAGATATAAAAATGAACTTTCTTTTCATAATCACTGTAAATAACTTAATATTTCATGACTTTTTACAACTGTTGACACTTCTTTTACATTTTTTTGACATTTTTATACATGTTGATTTATAGTTTTATCCTTGAATTTAAAATAATCAAATTATGAACAGATTTATTATTTTCTTATTGCTTCTTACAGGTTTAAGTTGCCATAATGTAAAACAGAATACTGAACTTGCTTTAAACAAAAATAGGGCTATTGAAGAAACAACGGAAGAGGTCAAACCAGAATATGGTCCAATGTTTAAAGCTACCATACCAACTAGAAATCCGTATGAAGTTGGACTTAAGATTGAGAGTATTGAAGATCAAACCCATGCTTTAATTATAGACATTAAACTATTTGATGGTGCACATTACATCTCACCATTTTCTGAAATTGAAAATAAAGGACGCTTTACTTTGAACATCAAAGATGAGAATCTGTTGAATTTAATTGGTGGATTAGCAGAAATAGAAGATTCTACTGAAAATGATGATTTATATCCTTTGGTAAATGACTCAAAGAACTGGATAAATATCAGTAAAACTTACAAACAACCTTTTTTACTTAATACAGAAAAAGATTTTAAGGTTCAAGGTGTTATACAATTTACTTTAGAACCTAGAAATACTAGAGAATATATCCCTTTTAGTATCACATCCAAAAATAGTAAACTGGAAGTTATGATAGATGGTTGTTAAATTATTTACCTGTAAGGATCTAAAGTAACAATAGAGCCATCATCACGATAGGTAATTTCGGCTACTTTAACAGAACGTAAATGTGTGACACCCTTTGATAAGGAAGAATCATGATAAAACAAATACCACTTCTCTCCTACTTTACAAATGGAATGATGTGTTGTCCATCCAACTACAGGGTTTAGGATTCTACCACCATAAGTAAATGGTCCGTAAGGATTATCACCAATAGCGTAACAAATAAAATGCGTATCGCCTGTTGAATATGAGAAGTAATATTTTCCATTGTGCTTGTGCAACCAAGCAGCCTCGAAAAAACGTCTATCCGTATCTCCTGCCAATAATAAATCTCCATTCTCATCTAAAATTTGTGCTTCTTTAGGTTTTTCAGCAAATTCTAATAAATCGTCAGTCATTTTTGCAACAAATGGTAATAATGCAGGTTCATCATCATCTGGAATATGTGCTGTTGGACTTTCTGGTTGTTCAGCATTAAAATTACCTGTTCTCCAGCGTTGTAATTGTCCGCCCCAAAGTCCACCAAAATACATATAATAGCTTCCGTCGTCATCTTCAAAAACCGCCGGATCTATTGAAAAGCTTCCTTTTATGGCTTCTGGTTGTGGTGTAAATGGTCCTGTTGGCGAATTGCTTACTGCAACACCTATTCTGAAAATATCGTCGTGTCCTTTTGCTGGAAAAAACAAGTAATATCTTCCAT
>DATGBV010000324.1:0-4586 GCA_035312485.1 Flavobacteriaceae bacterium
ACCCAGGAGATCATTACCATTTGGCATAACACTATGATGCCTATCAAAGACTTGAACTCCATTTGTGTAAAACAGGAGATTTCCATTAACATCAGATATAGTAGCACAGCCTTCTTGTGTTTCTAGTTTACCATCTACATGTGGCACTGGAGTACCTGAATTAAAATCTAACCCTGCAAAACCACCAAAATACCAGTTTGCGGATTCTTTTTGGGGGAACCCATAGTAAAAAACGAATAGGAAAGCAATTAACAATGCTTTCTGATTGATGAATCTAAAGTCCAATACTTTAATGAATTAGTCTAAAAAGTAAAAATAGATATAAAAATGAATCTAAAAAAGAAATATTGATGTATTAACAATTTATTCGTTTTAACGCAATTTTGGATAATTTATTGGGTCTGCTTCGTGGAACATTTCATAAACTGCTTCAAAAATATCTTCTGAAGAAGGTTTTGAGAAATAATCGCCATCTGTACCATAAGCAGGCCTATGCGCTTTGGCGGTTAGAGTTTTTGGTTGACTATCCAAAAATTGATAAGCATTTTGCATATTTAAAATCTCATTAAGTATATAAGCTGAAGCTCCTCCCGGTACATCTTCGTCTATAATTAACAACCTATTGGTTTTTTCAATGCTTTTTACAATATTATGGTTAATATCAAAAGGTAAAAGGGATTGAACATCAATTACTTCTGCGTCAATACCAACTTCAAGAAGTTCTTTGGCTACTTTTTGTACAATACGAAGTGTAGAACCATAAGAAACCAAAGTAATGTCGTTTCCAAGCTTCAAGGTTTCAACTTGACCAATAGGTGTTTTAAACTGTCCTAAATTACTCGGTTTTTTTTCTTTCAGTCTATAACCATTTAAGCATTCTATAACTAATGCTGGTTCATCACCTTCTAGTAAGGTATTGTAAAAGCCAGCAGCTTTGGTCATATTTCTTGGAACAAGAATATGAATACCACGAGCAAGATTTAAAATGCCACCAAGTTGTGATCCTGAATGCCAAATGCCCTCTAATCTATGTCCACGTGTTCTAATTATTAATGGAGCTTTTTGTCTTCCTTTAGTTCTATATTGCAGTGTTGCTAAATCATCACTTATAATTTGAAGAGCATACATTAAATAATCTAGATATTGTATTTCGGCTATTGGCCTTAAGCCTCTCATTGCCATACCAATACCTTGACCAATTATGGTTGCTTCGCGAATTCCAGTATCAGAAACACGTAACTCACCATATTTTTTTTGCAAACCTTCAAGACCCTGATTAACATCGCCAATATTCCCTGAATCTTCTCCAAAAACAAGTGTTTCAGGATATTTGTTAAAGATATAATCAAAATTATCTCTTATGATGATACGAGCATCTACCAATTCATCTTTATCATAAGCAGGTTTAACTTCGGCAATATTTATGACAGAGTATTCAGATTCACTATATAAGTGTGAACTAAATTTAGGCTGCATTTCTTTTATATAAGAATTAACCCAATCTATTAATTGATCCTTTTCATTTGAATCATCATTTATAACATATCGAAGTGCTTTTCTTGCAGAAGAAAGAACATCTTTTATTATAGGCTCATTAATTGAAGCTAATTGATTCTGGATTTTCTTTATAAAAACACCGTTACTACTTTTTTGGGATAGTCCATTTAATATGGAAACAACCTTTTGTTGTTGTTTTAATATAGGTTTTAAAAACAACTCCCAAGATGCTTTCTTACCTTCTCTAACCTCTTTTTTAATTGACTTTTCAAGAGCTGTAAGTTCTTCGTTAGTGGCAATATTGTTGGTAATAATCCATTCGCGCATTTTGGTATTGCAATCGTGTTCTGTTTCCCAGCTTAAACGTTCAACAGGTTTGTACCTTTCGTGAGAGCCAGATGTAGAGTGCCCTTGTGGTTGTGTTAATTCTTTAACGTGAATTAAAACAGGTACATGCTCAACTCTAGCTATTTGAGAGGCTCTTAAATAGGTGTCTATTAATGCTGGATAATCCCAACCGTTAACTGTAAAAATCTCATAACCTTTTTCATTATCATTTCGTTGAAACCCTTTCAAAATTACAGAAATATTTTCTTTGGTTGTTTGATGTTTTGCATGAACGGAAATTCCATATTCATCATCCCAAACACTAATAACCATTGGTACTTGAAGAACACCTGCAGCATTGAAAGTTTCAAAAAACAAGCCTTCGCTAGTACTTGCGTTCCCTATAGTTCCCCAAGCTACTTCATTGCCTTCAACAGAAAACTTGGTAGTATCTATCCCGCTAACATTTCTGTAAATTTTTGATGCTTGTGCTAAACCTAAAAGCCGAGGCATTTGAGCAGCCGTAGGTGAAATGTCTGCACTTGAATTTTTAATTGTAGTTAAATCGTTCCAATTGCCATTTTCATCTAAACTGTGAGTTGTAAAATGTCCACCCATTTGTCTACCAGCCGACATTGGCTCAATTTCTAAATCGGTATTTGCATAAAGGCCTGAAAAAAATTGTTCTATGGTAAGCTCTCCAATAGCCATCATGAAAGTTTGGTCTCTGTAGTATCCAGAACGGAAGTCACCATTTTGAAATACTTTAGCCATAGCTAGTTGAGGCACTTCCTTACCATCTCCAAATATTCCAAATTTAGCCTTTCCGGTTAAAACCTCTCTACGACCTAACAAACTGCATTCACGACTGGTAATAGCAATCCTATAATCATTAAGGATTTCAGCTTTAAAATCGTTGAACGAAATTTCTTTTTTAAGATCTGAAATGGTGTGCATATTTTGTTACGAGGTCGATGGTGCAAATTTAGTTAAACTTTGCGATTTTTGCAATTTTAAAAGTGAATTTAATATTGCCGAATTCTCAAAAAACAATCAAAATAAAGATTATTTATTAAAAATAATGTAATATAAATTATTTATTTTAGGGAATAATCAAAATTTAGTTAGTACCAACGTCTGGTAAAAAGACCATATAATGTTTTAGGAGAAAATGTGATTATGAATCGTATTTTTTCTTCATAATTTGGTTGGGCAATTTCCCAGCCAAGATTAGAATATACTGGAAAATAAAGTTCGAAGTAATCTGCCACAAGACTTATTCTTATACCAGAATCATATACAAATTTTGGTGAGAAAGAATGATTTTTTACAAAGCCAACATCACCATATACTTGTATGTACCTCCAAAGTGTAGTACTTGCATTAAGTGTTGTAATCCATTGATTGGCGTAGGGAGTTTCAAGCTTTGATTTGAAACCGCCTTCTGCTATGATTAACTGCTGGCTAAAGATACCTGTATCTTCAGACCTTCCCAAATATTCATAATCAAACAAATAGTCTGTTGGTCTATCTAGTGCAAAACTAAAATAATCTGATTCTTGATAGGTATTATTGTATAGGAATGCACCTGCAAAAAAGCGTAAATCTATTTGCCTGTTTTTTTCCGTTAACTTCCTAAATTCATAATTAAAAGATAATTTTCCAAAGTCTTTTGAGAATTGCACATCTGTAAACCACGAGGAAAAATTTATAAGATTTTCATTGGTGTGTGCATAGTTTATATCAAGAACACTGTATTCGGGATCAGTATTTACACCACTTATAGTATTTTTATCAAACTCTTTATCTATTTTCAAGTAACGGAGAGTTAAGTATTTCCTCTTATTATTACGTAAATCATTGTGGTCCCTAAAATTTAAACCAATAAATGGTGTTATTGTAGTATAAGATAAGTCTGGCGCATAATTGGCATAAGCTCCAGACAAACCATACCTTACCAAATAAAGATCTTGATTTTCTAATCTTTGATTATAAATTAATGACGCAGAGCCAACGAGTTGCTTACTTTTAAATGCGTATGTTGGATTGAAGCTGTACGTAAAAGATCTTGCAAGAATAGATTTGTTATACATCTTTAACCCAGCTGAAAAACCATCATAATAATTATAACCAAAAATTGGCATGAAAAACACCTGGTTGTAATAAGGATCTTCAATATCCTTGAAAAATCTAAATTGGATTGGTTTATTATTGAAGAAAAAACCTTTTAGTGATTTCCAATTGTCTCTTAAATTGAATTCTGGAATGGTTTTATCGTAATTTAAAACTAGCTTGTTTACATTGCCATTTGGGATGGTAACCAGTTTTTCTCCGTTGATATTCGTTACCCAGGTTTTAGAGATAATAGAATCATTATTCATAGCAAACAATGAAATAGGCATAGAATTATCTCTTTTATTTTTAATAGTTAATGTTATAGAATCTTGAGTCTTGAACGTTTCATTAATTTTAAAATCAATTTTCTTGTTTGTAGTAAGATATTCATTAAAAAACCAATCAATATCTTTATCTGTTTTAGATTTTATAAGGGTTTCAAAATCTTTTGGAGAACTTGTTTTAAGTTTATTGCTATCTAAAAATTCTTTTACGGTTTTTTCGAAAATTCCAGAATTTATATAATCGTCCAAATATTTTAATCCAACTCCAGCTTTATATTTATTAGCTATATTTTCGTTAAACTTCAATAAAGAATCTTTAGCCATTGTTAATGGTTGATCTAAATTGGATCTTGCCATATGCAT
>DATGBV010000325.1:0-2505 GCA_035312485.1 Flavobacteriaceae bacterium
GTTGCTTTATTTGGTCTTACTCTTATCATTTGCTTATCTCTATAAAAAAAAAAACACACAATTGTTCTCTCTAAGTTCATTGGCTTTTGGGGCAAATTTCTGGTAGGAATCTCAAGTACTTTGTAATCCTTTCTCAACCAACAAGGTAACTAACGTTTAACCCTCTTATAGTAGTCACATGAATAGTAGTTTCGAATTTTGGCCTCACAATGCATGTTAAAAGGACTAATATATATTATTTAGTAATCTTGCTAAAATATGTTAATTTTAATTATTTTGGACGAAAATTTTTGATGGAAAACTCTGGAAATTTTCGTGTGAATTGGAATGTTATTTGGGAGATTTTTATGTATTTTTATGGGTATTAGAATATCATGTTTAATTTGCTAATTAGATGCATGTTTATATGAAATAATATTGTTTGAGTGTATAATTATTTATCTATTTAATTTTAAAGGAAATGTCGTGTGGTTTGGTTCATGTGGGTCGAAATTTTGGCTTTGTTATGGGATTAAATTTGTGATTTTTATGATACTTGATACTTGTTTGTATTATTGTTTATGTTATATGATTATTTTGTTGAACGGTTAATTTTACCAACTCGATTTGAGCCCAAAAACAGGCGAAATACTGTCGAAATTTTTAGTGGAATTTTAGTGATAATATAATCTGTTTTTTTTAGGCTTGGATATTGAATTTTTCATGATTGGATGATTTATTTTTAATTCATTGTATAAATTGTTAATTGTGAATTAAATTGTAAAATAAAAAAAAAATTATTATTCTGCCTGAACTGCTGGCCGTGTGGTGTTATGTATGTGTAGCATGTATTAACTTTTATTTTCAAGCTTAATATTTAATTGGTAGTGTTATCGGTAAATTTCGGTGTAAATAGAATTAATTAAATAAATTTTTGGCTTGAATTTCCTACTTGTATAAAATCTGGACAGCAGCTTTAGGAGCCTAAATTCTGATCATTGTGATGTTTCGGACCCCTAGATGTCGTAGTTAATGGTGTTAGTCAATCGGGCTTGTCAGATTTAATTTCGGGTTAATTTACATTTTATAATTTATTTTTCCGGTAATGTTATATATTGGTAAAATTAAATAATGATGATGTTAATGTTAAGAATGGTTTGATGGTATATGATGGAATTTGGAATTTAATTACTCAAGATAAGTGGGTAATTGTGGATTAGTTGGATATTGGAATTTGATTGTAAGAATATTGTTAATACTCAGTGAAATTAAATTAATTAAGATGACTTGTTGATAGTATGGAGCCATTGGGCTGCGGGATCCAATGGTTAGATCAGTTATTATCTTGGACTGCGGGATCTGAGATATTTATTTTATTTTACCTGGGTTAATTGTTGTCGTCCGGGAGGTTCGGAGGTGTAAGTCCATATTTTGGGCATCCATCCGGCACCGGGAGTTTGGCCATTCTTAGACCAGTCGGCTGCGGGATCGACTGTGGTAGTGTAAGTCCATATTTTGGGCATCTATCTGACAAACCTTAGGAAGTGGTACTGCGGGATACCACTCTGGATCGTTCCATCTACAACTGATTTAATTTGGATAATAAATAAAAGGAATCATTATTCTTTAATTAATGATTAATATTCGGAACGATAATTGAAACGCCATTTGTGATGTCATATTACTTCTCTTGTATAGCTAATTTATGCTTTGCAAGGGGAATGGGATCAAGGTAAGTCCTACGTGTTTATATATTTAACTGGAATATATGATGACTAGCTGTCTGTGTTGTGAATAGCGTGATTTTCGATATTCCTATTTTTGTGAATTTCTATGTTGGGGAGAACTGTTAGTTACTCGCCACTGACAGTGGAGTTGTATTCATTTTTCAGATGCTGTTTGACCGCAGGATTGTAAAAGTTTGGGCGGTGTGTGTGTGTGTGTGAGGATTGGACTTAGGAATTCCCTAGTCTAGGATTTCTGTTTAAGTAGTTTTGATTTCTAGATTTATGTATAGGTGTTTATACCTTGTACTTTGGACTTGTAATGGTATCGAACTTTCTTTAATCGGACTTTAATGATTTCTTTTGGGTTATGTTTTCTTAGAACTTAAGTGGCATTCCCGTCTAGTGCCCTATCTTCCGCTTGTATCCTCTGTTTTTAAGGACGGGGTGTTACACTTGGTATCAGAGCAAATGATCCATCGACTTTACTTAGATGCTAAGCAATCCTATAGATCTTATACCTTTAGCCATGAAGTAAAGTCTAGGTTGGAGTAATAAAAACCCTAGTGAGAGATTACTTGAGTAGGAAGAATCCTTGGGAACTAAGTATTTGTAAGTGCCTATTTGTTTTGCATGTATTTCTGCTTATGTGTTCTTTGATTCTGGAGTTATTATTTCTTTTCTGTTAGTTCTTTTATGTCAAAGTAAACTTGTTTGTTATTTTAACTATGAAATCAGTGATAACTCTCCCTTCTGGAGAGGACTTTGCTTGTTGCCATGAATTTCGAGATGAGTTATCAAA
>DATGBV010000326.1:0-24330 GCA_035312485.1 Flavobacteriaceae bacterium
CATATATATCAGTACATTGAAATACGCACCATCCTAAAATGCCTTTGCTAACCAATTGATTGACTTCATCCGCTGTATCTTTTGTGAAAAAAGGCCCTTCGGTTGCTTTCATTAAAACAATTTCAAGATTTGATTGCTGTGGTGGTGTAACTGAAATCCATTTTTTGTCAGGACCCAATGGGAAATTGGCCTTTAAGTTAAAACCAAGCACTTCCGTATAGAATTTTAATGCTTCATCCTGATTAAGGACATAAATAAATGTGTGGGTGAGATTGGTAATCATTTTATGTAAATTTTATACTCCAAAAATAGACTAACCAAAGCCAATATGTTTATTGAAAATTGCTATTTTAAGAATGATGAATAAGCCCGTAACAACCTGGAATATTTTCTAAAGGCTTGTAAAATCTATTTTTTTTGAGTTCGATGAAAGTATTTCTATATTCTAATGGCGTTTGGCGTGTTACTTTTTTAAATAGATTACAAAATGAACTGACACTACTAAACCCAACTTTAAAACAAATATCCGACACAGATTCTTTGGTGCTTTCCAGTTCCATTTTGGCAATTTTCAGTCTCTTTTCTGTCAAGTATTTATGAGGTGTAATGCCATAGGTATTTTTAAACAATCGAATAAAGTGATATTTTGAGATGTTGGCTTCATTAATTAAAATATCAAGACTAATATCATCTTGATAGCTTTTATCTAAAAACTGTTTAGCAAATACTATTTTTTTATATAAATATTCTTTCTTGTAGTTCATTTCTTAAATTACTGCCAATGTCTTAATATAAATCTGTTTTAACATTTCGACATGTGTCACATTGAGCTTGTCGAAATGCTCAATGCAGGTTGTTTATATCAGCGTTACTGAAGCAAGTTCAGCACAAGTAAACGAAGTTCGGCTATTTTTTTGAGAAAGTCAAACCCTTAAAACAGTTCTTTAATATCTTCAATCCCTGTTTCGTCTTCATTGTTATCAATTTGTTCAATGAGATATTTAGGTAAATTATCTTTTCTGTAAAACGTGATTGGCACAGGCAAAACAGAAGCCAATGCTATCATGAGTATTAATACCATAAGTCTTAATCCTTTTTTGAATAATTTCATTATTGAAATGTATAAATGCAACACCTTAAAAGATGTGGTAAGAGTTTGAGTTGTAAAATGGAATCTTGTCAATAAGCTGACAATGAACGTGTTTGGATTATTTTACAAATGAGGATATGTTGGAGAATTATATTTGTAAGCAATAAGATTTTGCTTTAAAATGCTATTGGTTTCAAGAAATTCAAAGGTTTTTTGTTTCTGCGTTTTAAGGGTTATGCTAAAGTCCAATCGACACCAATTCAATAAACTTTTAAAATTAAAAACTATGTGTTGATTAACAGTAACCTGCTGTTGCTTATAAAGTTTTGTAGTACAATATTTGAAAGTAGTTTTGTCGTAATTAGTATGCGAAATGACAACTTCTGTCTGTGGTTTTGTAAAATTTGTAGTATTCGCACAATCTCCAGAAAGACCAGAAAAAGTTATGAATAGCACTGATGCTAAAAACCACTTGAATATTGAATTTACCGATAGCATAAAACAAAGATAAAGAAATAACTCGATTTCTTAAAAAGCACCATTATCAACATCTTTAATGAATTTAATCAAACCAGGAAAGAAATGTTCTTGATCATCGTATTGAGACAAGTGACTGCCATTTGGACAATGTAAGTAGCGTCCATTTTGAACTTCGGTTGAAATCCATTCCATATGTTTAGGATCCATGGTGTCATGTTGAGCTCCAATAGTTAATGTCGGTACAGTGATTTTCTGTAACTCATCTTTTACATCCCAACCTTTTAAATTAGCGTCACCTTTTATACCAAACTCACTTGGACCTTGCATAGTAACATACACCTGAAAATTTAAATGTTCAAAAGCGCGATTTATAGAATTCGGCCATTTTTTAACAGGTAATCTTAAAACATGGGCAGTGTAATAATGTTCAACTAATAAATCTAAATAACGCTTGTTTGTATAATCTTCTTTTTTCTCATAACTCATAATTTCTTCAAATACGTCTGGCGGAAGTTGAGGTGCTAAAACCTCTTCTGAATATTTCTGGTATTCCGGTATTGAAGACACCATATTAGAAATAATCAATCCTTTTAAATGTTCTTGGTATTTTAAAGCATACTGCATCCCTAAAATGCCGCCCCAAGACTGTCCATACAAATAGAAATTGTCTTTGTTTAATCCTAAAGCAACTCGTACTTGTTCTACTTCTTCAACAAAACGATCTAATTTCCAAAGAGATAAATCGTCTGGTTGGTCGCTGTAATAAGAACCTAACTGGTCATAATAATAATATTCAATACCTTCTTGAGGTAAGAAACCATCAAAACTTTCGAAAAATTCGTGTGTTCCACCTGGTCCACCATGAAGTAATAATACTTTCATCGTAGGATTGTTTCCAACGCGCTTTGTCCATACATTAAACTCACCAATAGGTGTTTTAATAGGAATCATTTTTATACCACCTGTTGCTTGGTCATCACGATTTGAAGAATCTAAATAATCACAGTTTTGAATAACTTCTACAGTTGAGTCTTTTGCAGATTCTTTACAGCCTAAAAATAAGACAGAAACAATAACTAAAAGGGAAACTAAATATTTCATTTAAATTGGTTTAAAAAGTAGAAGCATTAAATAGAATTGAGCTTGTTAAATATAAGTATTTTATGATTGAAATTTACTCGCCTATATCTTCATTCCATAATTCAGATCTTTCATTAATGAATTTAGTCATCAATTCATAACATTCAGAATTGTCAGTAACAATAACATCTACACCTCTGGATTTTAGAAGATCTTCTTCTCCCAAAAATGTTTTATTCTCTCCAATAACCACTTTAGGAATACCATAGAGTAGAATGGTGCCAGAACACATTGAGCAAGGCGAAAGCGTAGTATAAAGTGTACATTCCTTATAGACTGATGTATTTAATCTTCCAGCATTTTCAAGAGCATCCATTTCTCCGTGTAAAATGACACTTCCATTTTGGATGCGCTTATTATGACCACGACCGATGATTTTATTGTTGTGAACAAGTACAGAACCTATTGGAATTCCACCTTCTTCTAATCCTTTTTTTGCCTCATCAATGGCAGCTTGTAAAAATTTGTTTTTCATGTCTTAAAAATACAAAACGTCTTTTTTATTTTTAAAAGTGAAGTCTTAAACTAACATTTGGTGTAATGCCAAGAGAAAGGTTTTCTACTTTGGTGATTTCTTCATCATTGTTTATTGTATAATATGTATTGGTAATATTTTTTTTGTTGAAGATATTCCAAACAGAAGCACCTACAATGGCTCTAGTTTTATCATTAAAATGAAATGTATAAGTTGCAGAACTATCCAAACGTAAGTAATCTTCAAGATTTGCGTTATTAGGACTGTCGTAATTAATAGTTCCATTGGAGGCTTCATTGCCAGATTGTGGTGTTGTATATGGTTTTCCAGAATGCCAATTCAATCCCAAAGCTAATTTAAAATTATTGTATGTGTACGTTCCTGCAAATGTTAAACTGTGTCTTACATCCACATTATTAGGAAAAGATTCTCCATTGTTTAAAGCCTCAAAAGTGTAATCGTTTTTACTGTAGGAGTAACTAAACCATGAACTGAATTTTGTAAATTGTTTGTTGATTAAAAAATCTACACCTTTCACTAAATATCCACCATTGGCATTAACAAATTGGTATTGGTTTTGAAAACCTTGACTTCTTGTAGTGATACCTTCAACATCTTTAATGTAAGCTTCTGCACTAATTAAAAGTTTGTTTTTGTTGAAATGGATGCCAGCAGATACCTGTTTGCTTTTTATAATAGGAATGTGTGTTTGTCCATTTACAGAATCTAAATCATCTTTATTATTTGATAAAACCCAACGGCGTTTTTCAACACCTAAAAAATCGTTTTGTAAATCTATAATTTGCGACGTGGTCTGGCTTTTAAATTCGCCCAGCAATTCAAACCTAAAATAGTTTAGAAAACGTTGGTTGAAACTTAACCGAGGTTCTATTAAAGTTTCATCTAGTTTTTTAATGATATTTAATCTGGTTCCAACCTTTAAGTTTGTATTTCTGTTTTTAGATTGGAATTCTATTTCAGAATAGACAGAGTGGCTTCTAATCACTTCTTTAATATAACTTCTAAACTCTGGATTATTAACGTCTTCAAGGTTACTTATACCTGTTTCAAAAAATTGATAACCACTTTTTAATTTAAAATTATTAGTAAAAGCATAATCAAAATCCAATTTTAGAGCTGTATCATAGACTTCGTTTTCTTGAATTAGTCGTTGATCGTTGAGGATGTCAAAGTTTGTGGCATCCAAATTATAATTAGACAGATATACCTGTGCATTGGTTGAAAATTTTTCATTCCAATCTCTGGTATATGAAATGCCTGCTGCCAGATTTCGTTGTGTGAGTTTACTGTTTAAAGTTTCATCTACATCATTAACCCTGGATTGTTCTTCATAATTTAAATTATTATAAATGTTCAAAAAATTGAAACGGAATTTATCTTTTTCAGAAACATCATAAAGCAATTTGGCCATGACATCATAAAAATAAAAACGCTCATTTTTAGAGATAGCATTGTTGTCATTTGACTGGTTGTTTGTTAAATCTGAATCCTGGAAAATTCGCTTAAAATATTGATCGTATGTTGGTGTAATGATAAGGTCTGTAAGTGATCTTCTAGAAGATATTTGTAATTCTAATTTTTCTGAAAGGGGAATTTTTGCAAAACCATCAACATTAATTAGATTAAGACCAAGACCTGCATTAAAAGTATTATTAACAGTGTTAGATAGTTGCATATCTATAATACTAGAAACGCCATCACCAAATTGAGCACTGGTTCCATTTTTATAAATATTTACCTCTTCTGTGAGGTATGGATTGTATGCTGAAATCAATCCGAAAAAATGACCAGATTGATACATTTTAATGCCATCTAAAAGAATGAGGTTTTGGTCATGAGTTCCGCCTCTTACGTTAATATTTGACACTGTTTCATCAACACTTATAATTCCAGGAAGCGCTTGAACGGTCTGTAAAATATCGGGTTCAATTAATCCTGGAAGAATACCAAAAGATTCAGTTTTAATATTAATGGATCCTGTGTTGGTTTTAGTGATTCCAGCAGTAAGATAATTGGTGATAAAAATTTCTGGTAATTGTTCTATAGTATCTTTGGAAACCTCTTGAATGTTACTTGTTTTTATAACCACAAAACGATTATCCAACAATTCGAACTCCAATTGTGCGGATTCTTTCAGATATTCTAAAAGCTCTTGAAGTGTTAAATCTGGATTTGGTAAAACAATTAGTTTGTCTTTTATGGTTTCATCAGCATAAGAAAAACTGATGTTATATTTTGCTTCTAGGTCTTTTAAAATAACTGCAAGCGATTGCTTTTCTTCTTGAACTGTTTGAGCAATTGAGCTTGTGAAATTCAGAAAAAATAAAGAAATAAAAAGATAAATGATCCCTTTACTATTCACGCTTTAAAGTTATAGTATTATTTGTTTTACTATAAGTTATATGTAAAGGTAATGTAATTGATTTTATAGCGACATCAATATTATTATGAGAGAAACCACCAGTAAATAATTGATCAGTATCAATAGTGTCCGAATTTATCTTAACGTTATATTGTCTTTCAAATTCAGCAATAACCTGATTGTAAGGTAAGCTTTCAAACTGGCTTTCGTTATGAAGCCACGAAGGTGTTGTACTTGTTTCTTTTTCTTTAGCAATTGATTTCCCATCAATAATTAAAAAACTGTCTCCAGGAGATAGTTTGGTTTGTTGAGATTTATAAGTAACACCAACCAACCCTTCGTAGCAAATAACTTCAAAATAATTGTCTCGTTGTTTTACGTTGAACTCTGTTCCATAAACAGTAACAGTTCCAGAAGCTGTAATGACATTAAAAGTAGAGCCTTTGGCAACTTTGAAAAAAGCTTCTCCTTCGAGTTCTACATCTCTAACATTATTCCATTTTTTCTTGTTAAATGTAATTAATGATTCAGCATTTAAAGAAACGCTTGACGCATCAGGAAGTTCAATGGATGTTTTTTGAGAAGCCAATGTAGAAACTGTAGTATCTAATGTTGTAGTATAATAGTATACACTAAAACAAATGGCTAAAATTGCAGCAACTCTCATAACTGGTTTAATCCAAACTACTTTTGGTTTATTGTTTTGAGTTGCTTTAATAGTGTCTTTGAGTTTATTTAATTCAATAGAAGTATTATAATCTTCAGATTTAAAACACTGAAGGTTAGTATCTAACAACATTAATTCATCATAATCTTCAAGCTTTTTAAAAGCTTCAAGTTCATGAGAATCTAACTCATTATCCAACCATTTCTTTATTAAATTTTCTCGTTCCATTTTCTTTAATTCAACTATATAACAGATTACTTATATTTTTTCCTACCCTTATGTATTAAATTTCTTTTATGTCTTGTCTCAATTTTTTTAGTGCACCATAAATTCTTTTTTCAACAGCTTTAGTTGAAATATCTAAAATTGCAGCAATTTCCTTAAATCGTTTTCCTTCAACCCTATTCATTAAAAAAGCAGTTCTCTGCGCTTCAGTTAAATTTGAAAGCGCTTTTTGAAGCTTTTGCATATATTCATTTTCCTGCATTAAAAATTCAGGATTCTCATTAGTATAGGTTTTAGGTTTTGTTTTGGCATATTTTAATACCACCTTTTGATGGGCATATTCATTTAACATCAAATTATTGGCTGTAGTAAAAAGAAAACTTTTGGCTTTATCTGGAGTCACTTTACTACAATTTTGCCAAAGTTTTACAAATGCTTCTTGTACTTTGTCTTTCGGGTTTAAATGTTCTCCGAATTTATAATATAAAAAATCGTGAAGGTCTTTAGAATACTTATTGAAAATAGAAGAAAATAGGTGTTCTTCACACACATTATCATGTAGTTGTTTACTCATTTATTCAGGACATAAGGTTCTGCTAATTTAAAAAAATTAATTCGTTAGGGTAGGAATTTTAAAACCTATGCTGTTCTATTAACAAAAAATGCTATGTCTAATTTAAAAACCTACATTATGAAACCGAATTTTAAACTACTTATTTTATTACCTTTTTTTGCCTTATTAATGTTTTCATCTTGTCAAGATGAAGCCATGGAAATTACAGAAACAAATGAGGAACAGGTTTTTGAAGCTGATTCTGAAGTTGCCGAATTAATGTCTAAAGTAGCTACTAACGATGGCTCTAAAGACAATATTATTGATGGCGCCAATGAGTTGTCTTTAAAATTACCTGTTACCGTTATTGCTAATGGAGAACAGATTGTTGTAGCTTCAGTTGAAGACTATAACAAAATTGAATTGAATTTTGATGCTTTTGAAGATGATGATGATACTTTGGAAATTGTATATCCTGTAACGGTTACTTTAAGAGACCATTCTGAAGTTGTTGTTAATAGTCGTACAGAACTTGATGCTTTAAGAGATAATAGTACTGATGAAGAAGATGACGATATTGAATGTATAGATTTTAAATATCCTATTTCATTTTCAGTTTACAATCCTAATTTTCAAGTTATTGATGTCATAACAATAGAGAATGATACACAGTTGTACAGATTTATTCATAATCTGGAAGCAGGAGTTTTAGTGAGTTTGAATTTTCCTGTAACAATGATTTACCAAGATGGTTCTACAATTGAAGTAAACAATTATTTTGAACTAGGTAGAGTTATTCTAGAAGCGAGACATATTTGTGATGAAGATGATGATAACGATTATAATGATGACGATTTTACTCAAGAACGCTTAAATAATCTGTTGGTATCTTGCCCTTGGGTTGTTCATGATATTCGAAGAAATAACACAGATTTAGCCAATGATTATAGAGAATACGTAATGTTCTTTTTTGAAAATGGTGTAGTAAAAGTTAGAGCTAGAAATGGTGATATGCTTACAGGTACATGGTCAACTAGAGTGTCAGATCATGGTGCCAAAATTACGTTAGAATTTGATACGTTGGTAGACTTTACTCTAGAATGGTTTGTTTATGAAATTGAACCAGGAAAGATTAAATTGTTTACAGAAGGTGGTAACAGAATAATTTTACGCAAAAATTGTGATGTTGCTCACGATCCAACACCAGAACAGGTAGAGGCTATATTACAGGAATGTATCTGGAGAGTAGCAAGAATTCAGATTGATAATAATGATCATGACCAAGAATATATTGGTACACCACTTAAATTTGAAAGTAATGGAGTTGTTAAGTTAAGAGTTAATGGAGAGTATATCACTGGTACTTGGGATATTTTATCTACCTCTGCTGGATTGGCTTTACAGATGAGTTTTGACAATCGCCCAGAACTTAATTTATATTGGTTAATAACTGTTATTCAGGAAAATAAAGTTGTTCTTGAAAACAATAATAGTGAAATGCTATTAAGAAGACATTGTCCAGATGTTGATGGAGATCTTGTTTATATCAATGACATATTAATAGACGGGTTATGGAACTTTGCCCTATACCAAATTGAAAATGATATCTTAACAGACCAATATTCAATGTTTAGTATCGATTTCTTTGCAAACGGCGGACTTAAGATTCTAAACCCAAATAATCAAATTGTAGATTACGGAGCTTGGTTAGCTTATAGAAATGAAGGTCTGTATCTTGGATTGAATTTTGGATTGGATTCTGGGTTTAGTGAATTTAATCACAGATGGAAAATTGTAGAAGTTTCAGAAACCAGAATAGAATTACATGATTTAAGTAATTCGGGAAGTATAGAGAGAAAATTAGTTTTAGAAAAAGTCCTATAATGTTTAGTGTTATGGTTGGTTAGTAAAGGGCTTCATATCTTTGAGGTTAATTATAGTTGGTTAGTTACCCTTTACTATAAAGCTGTCAAGACGAAAGTTTTGGCAGCTTTTTTCTTTAGACTTTTTATAATCATATACTTTATTTATAAACTACAAATCATTAAATTTGCACTTCTTAAAATTTGAAGTAGATTATGTTTAATAGTTTAAGTGAAAAGTTAGATAAAGCCTTACATGTTTTAAAAGGACATGGTAGTATTACAGAAGTTAATGTTGCCGAAACTTTAAAAGAAGTAAGACGTGCATTACTTGATGCCGATGTTAACTTTAAAATAGCCAAAGAATTTACAAATACTGTTAAGGAAAAAGCCCTTGGCCAAAATGTATTAACTACGTTACAGCCTGGGCAATTAATGGTTAAACTCGTTAAGGATGAGTTAACCAAATTAATGGGTGGTGATGCTGAAGGTATTAACCTTTCAGGAGAGCCAAGTGTTATCTTAATGTCAGGTTTACAAGGTTCTGGTAAAACAACGTTTTCAGGAAAACTAGCTAATTACCTTAAAAACAAAAAAACAAAAAAACCTTTATTAGTTGCTTGTGATGTTTATCGTCCAGCAGCAATTGATCAATTGCATATTGTTGGTGAACAGATTAACGTAGAGGTTTACAGTGATAAAGGGAATAACGATCCTGTTGCTATTGCAAAAGCAGCTATTGCTCACGCAAAAACCAACGGGTTTAATGTAGTAATTATAGATACAGCTGGTCGTTTGGCAGTAGATGAGGTTATGATGACCGAAATCTCAAACATTCATAAAGCGATACAACCGCAAGAGACCTTGTTTGTTGTAGATTCTATGACAGGTCAGGATGCAGTAAACACTGCAAAAGCTTTTAATGATGTATTAAATTTTGATGGTGTTATACTAACAAAATTAGATGGTGATACTCGTGGTGGAGCAGCTCTGTCTATTAAATCTGTAGTTAATAAGCCAATTAAATTTATTGGTACCGGAGAAAAGATGGAAGCTATAGATGTTTTCTATCCATCTCGTATGGCAGATCGTATTCTTGGAATGGGTGATGTTGTCTCGTTGGTTGAAAGAGCACAAGAACAATTTGACGAGCAGGAAGCACGAAAACTTCAAAAGAAGATTGCAAAGAATCAGTTTGGATTTGATGATTTTTTAAAACAGATTCAGCAAATCAAGAAAATGGGTAACATGAAAGACCTTGTTGGAATGATTCCAGGAGCTGGAAAAATGATGAAAGATATTGATATTGATGACGATGCTTTTAAAGGTATTGAAGCTATAATCCATTCAATGACACCCAAAGAAAGAACAAACCCTTCAATAATTGATGGAAGTAGAAAAAAACGAATTGGTAAAGGGTCCGGAACCTCGGTTCAGGAAGTAAATCAATTATTGAAGCAATTCAATCAGATGAGCAAAATGATGAAAATGATGCAAGGAGGAAAAGGAAGAGCAATGATGCAAGCTATGAAAAACATGCGTTAATCATAGTTTTCAGTATTCAGTTTTCAGTATTCAGTAACAGTTAGCAGTTAAAATATGGATTTCAAAAAATTAATGGCCTATCAAAAATCATTTGACTTGGCAATGTCTATTTTTGAAACCTCCAAAACATTTCCTAAAGAAGAAACGTATTCTTTAACAGACCAAATAAGAAGAAGTTCTCGTTCTGTATGCGCGAATATTTCAGAAGCTTATAGAAAAAGAAGATATCCAAAGCATTTTATAAGTAAGCTCACTGATGCAGATGGAGAAAATTCAGAAACGAATACTTGGTTAGATTTTTCTTTACAATGTAAATATATTTCATCTGAAAATTATTCAAAATGTTCAGAACAAAATAAAGAGATTGGGAAATTAATAAATTATATGATTAATAATCCAGATAAATTCGGAGTAAAAGTTGAGTAGTCTGATATAACTGCCACTGAAAACTGCGACTGAAAACTATAAAAACATGACAATTCTAGACGGAAAAAAAGTTAGCAACGATATTAAGGACGAAATTGCTTTAGAGGTTAACAAAATGAAAGCAAATGGAGAAAAAGTTCCACATTTGGCTGCTGTAATTGTTGGTAATGATGGCGCTAGTTTAACCTATGTTGGTAGTAAGGTTAGAGCTTGTGAACGCGTTGGTTTTAAATCTACAATGGTCAGACTTTCAAATACTACTAGTGAGATTGAGTTGTTAGATAAAATTGATGAATTAAATGAAGATGATGATATAGACGGATTTATTATACAATTACCATTGCCACAACAAATCAATACCCAAAAAGTGTTGATGGCTGTAAATCCAGATAAAGATGTTGACGGGTTTCACCCTATGAATTTTGGAAAAATGGCTTTAGATATGAGTACGTTCATTCCTGCAACACCTTTTGGTATTTTAGAGTTGTTAGATAGATATGATGTTGAAACACAAGGAAAACATACTGTTGTTATAGGTCGTTCCCATATTGTAGGAAGACCAATGAGTATTCTAATGGGTCGTAAAGGTTTTCCAGGAAATTCAACGGTAACACTTACACACAGTCACACAAAAAATATTACTCAGATAACGAGTCAGGCAGACATTATTATATCGGCTTTGGGTGTACCAAATTTCCTTAAGGCAGAAATGGTTAAGGATGATGCAGTGATTATAGATGTTGGCATAACTCGTGTTCCAGATGAAACTACTGCAAAAGGCTATAGAATAACTGGAGATGTAGATTTTAAAAACGTAAGTAAAAAAGCCAGTTATATTACTCCAGTTCCTGGAGGTGTTGGACCAATGACCATAGCAATGCTTCTTAAAAACACCTTATTGGCTTGTGAGAGAAACAAGACTAGAAATGATTAATTTTCTATTTAGCAAAAATTTGACTAGTGTCTTTAAACGATTTAAACTCAAGAGCGTTGCCTGAAGGATCATAAAAAAACATGGTGGCTTGTTCACCAGTTTGACCTTCAAATCTAATATAAGGTTTAATGATAAATTTTACGTTTTTAGATTTTAGTAATTCAGAAAAAGTTTGAAATGTTTCCCAAGGTAATATAATACCAAAATGAGGGACAGGAACAGATTTACCATCAACCAAATTGGTATGGATTTTTTCTTCAGATTTTGGTTTATAGTGAATAACTAACTGATGTCCAAAAAAATTAAAATCTACCCAATGATTACTACTTCTGCCTTCCTCACAATTTAAAATTTCTCGATAAAAAATTCGACATTCCTCAAGATTATGAACAGGAATTGCTAGATGAAAAGGTGATAGCGTTGGCATATTTTAGAATTAATAAACTAAAATAGCACTTAATTTTAATTATTTTGTTTCGTACACTCAATTTTCCAAGTAGGATATTCTATGCTTTCATCTTTATTTACCCATTCTCCCAGCCATTTATACCCTTTTTGGCTCATATCATAAAATGTGATACGATAAAAACCCTCCATACCATTAGGCGCTTTTTGATCTCTGTACAAAACAATCTTATCACCTTGTTTATTACCTTCCCAAGCTGGAAGCGTTGCTGTTGCTACTCGTGTAGTATAATAATGTACATACCATCTGCTGCTATCTGCACTAAACTGTCTTATGCTTCCAGAATGTGTTCCGTCTTCTTTTAGAGTTTCATCCTGGACTATCATTCCGTTGCCAACGTATTTAAATTTCCATAACATATCAATTGTTTCTGCCCAAGTTCCATCTTGATTTCTTGAGGTAGATTTACAATTGCAGAGACCAATCATTGGATCGAAGTCTTTAATTTGTTGTGGAGCTTCAGGGTTAGGCCTGCCGAAAGGAAACTCTTCAGAAGGCTCATAACTGTATTGTGCATTTGTAGTAACTGAAGAAAGTAATAATACCGAAATAAAGATAATTTTTTTCATGGTTTTTAAATTTTTATTCAAGTAAGTAAAAACTAGAATGCAGAACTATTTTTTGCAGAGAGTTGCAAGAAATTTGCAGTAAGCTTGGTTAAAGGAATGCTAATTATTTTGAAATAAAATCTTTTACAGCTTTAAGATTACTTTTAGAAATTGGAATTTCTTCATTATTTTGAAGCAGTAAATAAGGTGATTGTGATAATTTTAATTCTTTGGCTACATCCATATTAACAATAGCTTTTCTGTGAACTCTTAAAAAATTATTATTTAATTTTTCCTCCAAAGCTTTAAGGCTGCTTCTCATGGTATAGGTTTTTAGGTTTGATGTGTGAACCTTAACACAATAATCATCTGCTTCAATCCAGCTGATGTCATTAACCAAAATAATTTTGTGGTTATTGCCAATTTTTATATTTAAAATATTGGTTTTGTCATCGTTTGTAGCTCTTAATTTATGATAAAGATTTTGATTGGTTTTCTTTAACTCTGCGAGCTCAAGTACATCTATTTGTAGCTTTAAATTGGCAAAATACAAATTCAGAATTATAGCAACCGCAATGTAACCTAACGTATAGATTGGCGCTTTCTGAAATGAGAAAAACGGAATATATTCTTCAAATAATAAACTTAAATCGAAAGGTGTGTCCGAAACAAAAAATTGTAAGATTGAAATAATAATGATACCTAAAATAACCAAACCAGTAATTAACAGAGAATATTTAATAATATCGAGAGTGGATAATTTTGTTTTTGAAGCATTGGTTTCAGCATATTTGTAAAGAATGTATGAAAGTAATAACCAAACTATCCATCTTAAAGCTTGACATTTTGCAACGCCAAAAAAGGTTACATCGGCTGCTAGCTGATATCTGTTAATGTAATATAGTTGCTGAAATGATTCAAAGGTAATTGCTAAACAAAGAATGATTAGAATAATCAGCAACGTTCGTTTTAAATCGAATATACTTTTTTGTAAACCTAACATTATGTTTTTCTTCTAGGTTTAAACTCTTTAGTAGAGCCTTGTAATAACTTTTGAAGTTCTTGCATTTCGCCTTTGGTTAATTCACGATATTTACCAACAGGAACATCCAGCTTTATATTCATGATACGAACTCGTTTCAATTTTTTAACCTCATAATCTAAAAATTCGCACATACGCCTTATTTGTCTATTGAGTCCTTGAGTAAGTACTATTTTAAATTCGTAAGAACCAAGTTTTTCAACTTTACATTTTCGTGTTACAGTATCTAAAACAGGCACTCCATTAGACATGCGTTTCACAAATGTTTGGGAAATAGGTTTATCAACCGTTACTACATATTCTTTCTCATGATTATTACTAGCTCGTAGTATCTTATTAACAATGTCACCATCATCGGTTAAAAGGATCAAGCCCTCACTAGGTTTATCTAATCTTCCAATTGGAAATATACGTTTATGATATCCAATATAGTCTATAATATTGTTTTTTTCAACTCGTGTATCTGTTGTACAAACAATGCCGACAGGTTTGTTGAAAGCAAGGTAAGTAAACTCTTTGTCAACGTGTTCAACTAGTCTTCCGTCTACATAAATTTTATCGTCAGGAGTTACTTTAGCTCCCATTTCAGGAATTTCTCCATTAATGGTTACACGGCCTTGTTCTATAAGCTTATCGGCTGCTCTGCGAGAACAATATCCTATTTCGCTTAAGTATTTATTAAGACGTGTTAGAGGTTTTTCCATAAATTAGCTTTCTATGAACTCGTTGATGTAATCTGTTACTTTCGGGCTGTTGTAAGAATGACCTAAACCTTTAGTGCTTTTAAAAGAAGCATTATTAAAACTATCTTTTACTAATAAAGCATCATTATATGGAATGATATCATCTTCCTCGTCATGAATGATAAGTCCTTGAGATTTGAAATCCTTCAAATATTTTGCTGTAGATATTGAAGAAGGTTTCTGACCAAAACGTTCAATAATAATTGTATTTAATTGAATTTTGATTCGTTGATTATAACCCAACATATTTGTATAACGCTCAAGCAATCCTTTGTATTCAGAAGGAGAACCAATTAGAATTAGTTTTTTTACGTGCGTCAATTTATGATTGTGTTGACTAATAACCGAAGCCATACCGCCAACCGAATGTCCAATAATAATTTCAGCATTGAATCTTTTGGCTACAACATTAATAAATTCTGAATATAAAAAAGCATCAAAAAATCCACTGCCAGAATTGCCATGAGCAGGAGCATCTAAAGCTACAATGTTAAATCCTTTGGATTTCAAATTGAGAATAAGCGGTTGCCACCTTGCAGCATTGCTTTCCCATCCATGTGCTAAAAGAACAGTAGGTTTATTGCCTAACCAACGATAGGTCATAATATGATAATCAACATATTTTAGTTCTTCTTTAAAAGCAGTGTCCAAAAAATCTCCTTGAACTCTTGTGATTTGGCCTTTTCTTGGTTTAGTGAAAAAGGTTATCGCTAATTTTCCTGCATAAGATTTTGAAAGATAACTTACAGCATTCACATATTTGCCAACTATAAAAAAAAGCAATTTTTTCATTTGTCTTCTCTGTTTACGTCATTAATTGAAAAAGCAGGTAAACAAATAGCTAAATATTCGCAAGGTTCAGTAAATGGGTTTGAATATTGTACTCTTGTATTTTTATTTATTTTAATAGTTTGATTGGCTTCAAGAACAACAGTTTCACCTTCAATAATAAACTGTTTCTTTCCTTTGATTATATAGGTGTATTCATCAAAAGTAGGTGTTTGGAAAGGTTCTTTCCATCCTGGAGGAGCAATCATATGTGCAATACTAATATCAGAGTTTCCAATACTAGCAATACCGAAATGTTCTTCAATAAGTTTTCCGTCATTTGTGGGAACGACAAAAGGAGAGGCTTGTATAGTATAATTTTTAGGCATTACTTTTCGAGAGGCTTTCTTTTTATCATTCCACCTCTAATATCTTTAACAATACCCATAATGATGAATGCATTCTTATCTATTTTATCAATTTCAGTATGTAACTTTGCGAGCTCTAGTCTTGTAACTACAGTATAAATAATATCCTTATCATAACCTTTGCCGGTTTTCCCAAAACCACCTTTTCCTGCATAAATTGTACAGGCGCGCCTTAATTTATCTATGAGCATAACTCTTATGTCTTCGTGTTTTTCTGAAATAATGGTTACACCAACATATTCTTCAACTCCATCAACAACAAAGTCTACTGTTTTTGCAGCAGCCAAATACGTTAAAATGGCATACAAAGCAGTCTCAACAGATAATACATATGCTCCAAACGAAAAGATAATAATGTTGGTTAGCAGTAATACATCACCAACAGTTAAAGATAGTTTTCTGCTTAAGAAAATAGCTAGAACTTCAGTGCCATCAATAACGCTTCCACCACGCATTGCCATCCCTATACCTAACCCTAAAAAGAAACCACCAAAAACTGCAATTAGTAATTTGTCTTCTGTTATTGTAGGATAATCAACATAATGTACAACTAATGAAAGAATAAATATGGCTACAATACTCTTAACAGCAAACTTTATACTAAACGTTCTAGCACCTAATATTAAAAAGGGAATGTTTACCAGAATCAATAAATAACCTAAAGGAATATTGGTGATATTCTCTAATAATAATGAAATTCCTGTTGCACCTCCATCGATAAAACGATTGGGTAATAAAAACCCTTTTAACCCAAAACCAGCTGAAAACACACCAATCAATATAAAAATAGATTCTTTAATGGCGTGGGATAATTCTACTTGTAAGTTTCTAACCAGAGGAACAACCTGCTTATTGCTTATTGGTTTGGCATGCACTTTTGTTTCGAGTCTTTTTCGAGCAATTGCAATTAATAATTTTGAAACAAAAGGATTCATATATTCAGTTTAATTTAATTCCAATTGATAAAGAAGTATTTAATCTTTGCACCATCTGGAATATGTGTGGCTTCAATTTTTAATTTCCTATCAAATCGAAGACTGGCAGGTAACTCTTTTTTGTCAATGGTAAAGGTTGCATTTATTTCATTAACAGTTACAACAACAGAATTTATTAAGTTATCTATTCTTGAAATTTTGTAGTTATCCTGAATATCTTTAAAAGTACTCAATAATGAAATGTTCTTGTCTGTTTTATAATTAGAATCTAAAATATTAACATTACTTATTACAGATGTTGAGTCTTGTATTTTACTTGGTGAAAGCACTAGTATTTTCTTTCCTTCTTTGTTGAAAATTTCGATATTATTGATGTCACCTGTGAACTCACCTTCACCTTTGTACTGTACAATAGAATCATTGATAAAAACCGATTCCAAATCTTTAACCTGTGTAGAGTCAGTTAACAAACCAATATTTTCTTTAGCAATTTGAAAAGGATTCTGTTCTTTTTTACAACCGACAAAAACCACTAATAACAGTATAATTTTTATAAAATAATTTTTCATTTATTTTTTCATGACTTTAGTTAATATTCCAAAAACACTTCTTATAAACGTTGCACTGGTAAGAACTTTTACAACAGGATTCATACGTGTACTTCGTCTTGTGCTAGAAGTTCTTCGTTTTGATTCGGCTTTTTTAAGTGCTTCTTTTTCTTGATGTGCTTTTTCTTTTGCTTCTTCTGCTTCTGCATGTTCTATTTTTTTATTCAATAATTCATAGGCGCTTTCTCTATCAATTTCTTCATTGTATTTTTTTACCAATTTAGAGTTAGATAATAAAAGGCTTAATTCTGTATCATTCAAAATATCCATTCTACTCATAGGTGCTCTCATCATGGTTGCAGCCAAAGGTGTTGGTCTCCCTTTTTCATTAAGTGCAGAAACTAGAGCCTCACCAGTTCCGAGCGAGGTAAGAACTTCAGCAGTATCATAATATTCAGTATCAGGATAATTTTGAGCTGTAAGTTTGATGGCTTTTCTGTCTTTTGCAGTAAATGCACGTAAAGCATGTTGTACTTTTAAACCTAATTGACCTAAAACAGCTTCAGGAACATCAGTAGGATTTTGCGTTACAAAATACAAACCAACACCTTTACTTCTTATTAATTTTACAATGCTTTCAATTTGGTTAAGCAAAGCTTTTGATGCCTCATTAAAAATTAAATGAGCTTCATCAATAAACATAATTAATTCTGGTCTTCCAGTATCACCTTGTTCAGGGAAAGTAGAATAAATTTCTGCCAATAAGCTTAACATAAATGTTGAAAACAATTTTGGTCTATCTTGAATATCAGTAAGCCTGATGATATTGATATAACCTCTACCATCTTCAGAAATTCTTAAAAGATCATCTACATCAAAAGAGGTTTCTCCAAAAAATAATTCCGCACCTTGCTGTTCTAGCTCTACAACTTTTCTTAAAATGGAACCAGTTGAAGCTGTAGATATTCTTCCATAAGCTTCAGTAAACTCTTTTTTCCCTTCATTTGTTGCATATTGTAATATTTTTTTGAAATCCTTTAAGTCTAAAAGAGGTAATTTGTTGTCGTCACAATATTTAAAAATTACGGCAACTACACCTGATTGTGCTTCAGATAAATCTAAAATTCGTGATAAAAGAACAGGCCCAAACTCACTCACAGTAGCTCTTAATCTTACACCATCTTGTTCGGATAAGGTTAGTATTTCAACTGGAAAAGATTTTGCATCAAATGGTAAACCAATAGCATTGTGTCGTTCGTCTATTTTTGGATGTCCAGGACTTGGTTGAGCCAATCCACTTAAATCTCCTTTAATATCCATAAGAATCACAGGAACACCTTTTTCACTTAAATTTTCAGCCAATACTTGTAGTGTTTTAGTTTTCCCTGTTCCTGTAGCGCCTGCAATCAAACCATGTCTGTTCATAGTTTTTAATGGCACATTCACATAAGCATTTTTAATCGTTTTTCCATCTAACATCGCAGAACCAAGAGTAATAAACTCACCTTTATTGGTGTTCCCTTCTGTTATATGATTGAAAAATTCTTCGTTCCTACTCATTTTCAATAAAATTTTTATAAAAATACTAATCTTGAAGTTAATCATAGGAAAATCTTTTCAACATTTTAATGAGAAACTTCAAAGAGAGACTTATCTTTGCAGCTTATGAAGCAAGAGGTACAACAATTAGTAGAACGAGGCGAATTTTTACCCTTAATGGAAGAGTTTTACACCATTCAAGGTGAAGGATATCATAAAGGAACTGCTGCTTATTTTATAAGAATTGGAGGTTGTGATGTTGGTTGCCATTGGTGTGATGTAAAAGAAAGTTGGAATGCAGATTTACATCCTCCAACTGAAACCTCAAAAATAGTTGAAAATGCTGTAAAATATAGTGATACTATTGTAGTTACTGGTGGCGAACCGCTTACTTGGGATATGACATTATTGACTACGCAATTAAAAGCTAAAGGTTTAAAAGTGCATATTGAAACTTCTGGAGCATATAAATTAACAGGTACTTGGGATTGGATTTGCCTTTCGCCAAAAAAATTAAAATCGCCTACACAGGAAATATATTTAAAAGCTGATGAGCTTAAAATAATTGTTTATAATAGAGATGATTTTAAATTTGCTGAAGAACAAGCTTTAAAGGTTTCAGAAAAATGTATATTGTATTTACAACCAGAATGGAGTAAACGAGATAAAATGATTCCTGAAATTGTAGATTATGTTATGAAAAATCCAAAATGGAAAGTATCATTACAAACACATAAATATTTAAATATTCCTTAATTTGAAATATAAAGATCATTACATTGAGCGCTGTCGAAATGCCTTAAATAAAAAAGCCTTGATTTTTCAAGGCTTTTTTATTTTATAATGAGTTTATTTTATCGGGACAGAAACTCTAACGGTTCCCCATCCGAAATGCATAGATCCTTCATCGTCAAAGGCTATAGAAAAAGGTTCTATGATTTTTTTTCCTTCGGTTACAGTTCCTGTTGCTCTTGCAACATCATTTGCTTTGTCATAGCTATAAGCTCCCCAAACATCAACATCAGAACTAATGATAAAAGTCCACTCTTTTTCTCCAGGAATTGTAAAAAGAGAATATGTTCCTGCTTTTACTGGAGTGCTACCAAACGTTACATCCTTATAAAATGTAATTTCTGTGGCTTCATTGGCTCCAGTTCGCCAAACCTTACCATAAGGTGTCAAAGATTCTACTGTTCTTCCTCTTAATTGAGGTCTGCTATAAATAACTTTTACAGTTTTTTCTGTAATTCTATTGCTAGTTGGGAAAGAAGCCGCATCCATTGGACTCTTATCTAAATCTTTAAAATCTTGAGCATTCACATTGAATGTGATTAACGCAACAAATAAAAAAGCAAAAGTGGTAAATGTTTGTTTTATCATAACTTATTTTTTTAAGATTTTAAATTTAACATCTTTTATTTAAAAATATGTCTACTAAAAGTTAAATGATGTTAAAATTGAAGTTCAATATGGTTTGATTTAGTTTTAGATTATGAATAAGTACAATTTATACATTATTAGTTTTAAATTAAAAGTAAATTATATATTTATGTTTTTATATTAGAATCATATAATGATATTTGCATCATAAATTATAAATAATAGATATTATGTGCGGAATTGTATGTGCATTCGATTTAAAACAAAAAACAGAAGATTTAAGACCACAAATATTGGAGATGTCTAAAACAATACGTCATCGCGGACCAGACTGGAGTGGTATCTTTGACAATGACAAGGCTATTTTGGCCCATGAGCGTTTAGCTATTGTTGACCCAGCTTCAGGTAAGCAACCCTTGTTTACTGAAGACAAAAAACTGGTGTTGGCAGCAAATGGTGAGATTTATAACCATAGACAATTAAGAAAACAATTTGAAGGCAGGTATAATTTTCAAACTGAAAGTGATTGTGAAATTATATTGGCATTGTACAAAGAAAAGGGAGTTAATTTTGTAGATGAAATGAATGGCATCTTTGGTTTTGCCATTTACGATGTTGAAAAAGACGAATATTTTGTGGCTCGAGATCATATGGGAATTATTCCATTATATATTGGTTGGGACCAAAACGGAACGTTTTATGTGGCTTCAGAACTTAAGGCTTTAGAAGGTGTTTGCACAAAAATTGAATTATTTCCACCAGGGCATTATTTGAGCAGTAAGGATGGAGAATTTGTAAAATGGTACAAAAGAGATTGGACAGAATATGAAGCAGTAAAAGACAATGAAACAAGTATTCAAGAAATTAAAAAGGCTTTAGAAGCAGCTGTTCATAGACAGTTAATGAGTGATGTTCCATATGGTGTATTGCTTTCGGGAGGTCTAGACTCTTCAGTAACTTCGGCTATTGCTAAAAAATATGCTGAAAAACGTATTGAAAGTGACGATACACAAGCCGCTTGGTGGCCACAATTGCATTCATTTTCTGTGGGATTAGAAGGTTCTCCAGATTTGGCAGCAGCACAAAAAGTTGCGGATCATATTGGAACGGTTCATCATGAAATTAAATTCACTATTCAAGAAGGGCTTGATGCTATTCGAGATGTAATTTATAACCTAGAAACGTATGATATAACCACCATTAGAGCAAGTACACCAATGTATTTAATGGCAAGAGTTATTAAGTCTATGGGAATAAAAATGGTGTTATCTGGAGAAGGCGCTGATGAAATTTTTGGAGGCTATCTATATTTTCATAAAGCACCGAATGCACAAGAATTTCATGAGGAAACAGTTAGAAAATTAAGTAAACTACATATGTATGATTGTTTACGTGCCAATAAAAGCTTGGCTGCTTGGGGAATAGAAGGACGAGTGCCTTTTTTGGATAAAGAATTCATGGATGTTGCTATGAGAATAAATCCGAAAGATAAAATGATAAATGGTGAACGCATGGAGAAATGGGTGGTTAGAAAAGCATTTGAAGACATGCTGCCAGAAAGTGTGGCTTGGCGACAAAAAGAGCAATTTAGCGATGGTGTAGGTTATAGTTGGATAGATACACTTAAAGAAATTGTAAACGAAGCAGTAAGTGACGAGCAAATGGCAAATGCCAAATATAAGTTTCCATTACAAACGCCAACAAATAAAGAAGAGTTTTATTATCGCTCTATTTTTGCTGAACACTTTCCTAGCGATGCGGCAGCTTTATGTGTACCACAAGAAGCAAGTGTGGCTTGTAGTACGAAAATAGCATTAGAATGGGATGAAGCCTTTAAAAACATGAACGACCCAAGTGGCAGGGCAGTTGCCAATGTACATGATGATGCTTATTTAAAAGCATAAAGATATAACTTTGTATAATGACTTAAATAAGAAAAAGCGACTTAAACAAGTCACTTTTTCATTTTAAAAAACCCTAAAATAATTACTCAATAACAATTTTTTTGTTCAATAGTCCTTCTTCAGATTTTACTTGTAAGATATAAGTTCCTTTTGCGTAGTTTGAAACATCTATTGTATTTTTAGACGAATTAACTTCAAAAGTATTTACTTTTTTTCCACGAATGTCAAAAAGAGTGATACTTTCAATATCAGAGGTTTTGGCATCAATGGTTATCTCATTATGCGCCGGAACAGGATATATTCTGGTTAGCAATAGAATATTATCTTCAATTCCTAAAGCTTCAGTAACTTCAAACTCAATGACTTCGTAAAGCGACCAGTTACCATCTTCGTCACGTGTTCTTATGTGCAAGTAATGTGTGCCTTCGGCCAAACTTCCAGTTGGGATACCAATATTTTCATTTAGACTAAAACCAGGTGTAATCGTAAGTTCTTCTCCCATATTAACTCCTGGATCAGTATCAAAGAAATATTCAGCTTTATTGATTTGAGTTTGTACAGGAGGTGTAAACGTATGGACTAAAAAGGTTTGTTTAAAGTATAATGACCATCTATCGTCATCATCTTTTGTTCTAATGTAAAGTGTATGAATACCATCACTTAATGCAGCTGGTATTGCCAAAGATTCACTTACACTAAAACCTGGCGTTATTGCAATATCAGTTCCATTATCTGTTCCTGGATCTGTATCAAAAAAATATTCAGCTGCAATAATTTGTGATGGCGTAGTAGAATCTGTAAAATCATGTACTAAAAAGGTTTGCTTAAAGTACAAGGACCATCTTAAGTCTTCATCCCTTGTTCTAACATAAAGCGTATGGATGCCATTACTTAATGGTGTGGTGTCTACTGAAAATGTTTCAGATAGGTTAAAACCATTTGTAATTGGTATTGGAAAATGTGTATTACCAATATCGTCAATAAAGTATTCGGCTGCATTAATCTGTGTTGGCACAATTAAATTTGTGAAATCATGTACTAAAAAAGTTTGTTTAAAATATAAAGACCAAACTCCATTAGTTTCTCTTGTTCTTACAAATAGTGTATGTATTCCATTGCTTAATGGTGTTGTGTCAATAGAAAATGATTCACTTACACTAAAACCTGGTGAGTTAATAGTGATAGGAGTTCCATTTTCTATTCCTGGATCTGTGTCGATGAAGTATTCGGCCATGTCTATTTGTGCATAGCTGATACTAACCAAACAGCATATTAAAAAAGTATATATAGTTTTCATAATATTAGTTTTAAAAATTAATATTAGAAGACTAATTCTTTTTTTCTGCAGTAAAAGTCACATCAATATTTTGTCCCATTGGTACTGAAGAATTTGAAATATCTAAAGTAGTCATGTATGGAAAATCATCAGGTCGCCCGTGCACATCAAAATTAAACATTGCACCATGAACACCAAGGTCAGTACCATCAGTTCCAGCATTAACAGCAGCACCTGAAACATTATAATCATTGTTATAATAATCTGTATAATCGCCACCTTCAATATTGGCAAAGTTAGGGTTGGTTTCATCAAGATTGTTACTGCCACTTAAAGCTGTAATAGGATTAAAATTTGGGCTGTAAGTCAAGCAGTTATTAAAAACAATGGTTGATCCATTTATTAAACCAACTTCATCCGCAGATCCTGTTAAGATAAATATATTATTGTTTACAATTGGATCTACGCTGCTATGGGCAAAGTTATCTGATGAATTGATAACAATATTGTTAAGAAAACTTGTGGTGTTGTTAAAACCTTGAATTGGATAATTGGTTCTTTGAAAAATATTATTTTTTACCATCCATCCATCTGAATTGTTATTATTTACTACTCCAAAGAGAATATTCCCTTCAATTACCCAATCGTCGACATTATTATTACCTGATATGTTGGAGCCTCTATTGTTAACAACTCTTATATTATTGCAGTCAGTCACATTACTTGAACTAATGTTTGTAAATTGCATTCCTGTTATTAATGAGTTTGCTGAATTTCCTTGAAAAGTTACGTTACCAACAATAGCTTTTTCATTAACTTTTGCATTAGCTGGATTATGGCTTAATCCTACAATGATAAGTCGTTTGGTTGTAGTTAGACCTCCATAACTTGTACCAGAAGGATGGATATGCAATGTGTCACCTGGAATAGCTGCGGAAACTGCATCTGACAAAGAAGTATAGTCGGCTCCAGA
>DATGBV010000327.1:0-2059 GCA_035312485.1 Flavobacteriaceae bacterium
ATTGGTAGCAGGAACAGCATTAGACACTAATACAATAAGCAATGAAAAAAGTGAAGCAAAAATCCCAACCACCACTACATCATTGGCACGCTTTTTACCATAAATCTCACTTATTAAATCGGTAATTAAAAAAGTTATAGGATAAGGCAAAATACCAACAGACAATTCAAAAAGTTTAACATCAAAAATTTCAACATCAACAGGATACCAATAAAAGAACTTTTGAAAAATTAAATTTGAAACGACTAACGAAGTGATAAACAAACCACCTAATAACAGGTAAATTCTGTGTGCAAGCAGTTTTTCTTTTAATGTCATTTAAATAGTATTCATAAATATTGGTTTGTCAGTTCGAGTGTCCAGACAGAAATGTCTGGATGTATCGAGAACTAAAACCTATTAAACTTCTTTTTTGATAAATTTGGCAACTTTTCAAATTCATTATTAATTAAGGCTTCTTTTTTAGCTTTAGACCATTTTTTTATTTGTTTTTCTGTACTTATAGCTAAATCAACATTCGTGAATTCTACATAATATACTAATTGAACTGGCCTACGTTTATAAGTATAACTTTCAATATGTTTTCCATGCTTATGTTCAGTAATTCTTTTTTCTAAATTAGAAGTAATTCCTGTATAATAAGTTTTATCAGCACATTTTAATATATAAACCTAATAAATCTTCATGTTAAAATCACAACTTCCAATAACTTCTCGATACGATTCCTCCGAAATCACTCGAAGTGACATTCACTTTAGAATAATTTAGTTTCTCTAATATCAAATTGTGAATAAATAGCTACAGTAAATATAAAGCAATAAATTTTCTTTTAGTTATTTTGGCTTAAATTATGAATCAACCTTCAAAAGTCTACATTTCTTTAGGAAGCAATCAAGGTGATAAATTCAAGAACCTTCAGGATGCTATAAACCTTATTTTTACCAAGATTGGGAAAGTACTTATTATCTCCAAAGTTTATAAAAGCCCAGCCTTAGGCTTTGATGGGGACGAGTTTTTAAACATTTGTATTTGTATCGAAACCGAGCTTAATCCAAGAAAGCTACTCAAAGAATTAGTATCTATTGAAAAGTCTTTAGGACGAGTTCGCACTAAAAAGAAAGTGTATGAGTCTCGTATTATAGATTTAGATATTATCTTTTTTGAAGGTGAGGTTATAGACACCAAAACATTAAAGATACCACATCCTGAAATGCAAAACCGCAAGTTTGTTTTGCAACCTTTAAATGATATTGCATCAAAAATAAAACATCCAAAATTTGATAAAGAAGTGTCTTTTTTGTTGGAGGAATGCAATGATGAAAGTGTTTTAAGCTCAACAAATATTTGGTTAAAAAACCCAAGCAAGCAGCACAATTTCACAAACTACAATTATATTGCTATTGAAGGCAATATTGGCGCAGGTAAAACAAGTTTAGCGACCAAGATATCGCACGATTTTAATGCCAAACTTATTTTAGAGCGATTTGCAGATAATCCTTTTCTGCCAAAATTCTATGAAGAGCCACAACGCTATGCCTTTACTTTGGAGATGTCTTTTTTGGCAGATAGATACCAGCAAATAAGTGATGACCTATCACAATTGGATTTGTTTAAAGATTTTATTGTGAGCGATTACGATGTGTTTAAATCGCTAATATTCTCCAAGATTACGTTGCCAGAAGACGAGTTTAAACTCTACCGAAAACTCTTTTACCTCATGTACAAAGACATTGCAAAACCGGATTTGTATGTGTATTTATACCAAAACACAGAGCGACTACAAGAAAACATAAAGCAACGCGGCAGGGATTACGAAAAAGATATAGAAGACGATTATCTTGAAAAAATAAATGCTGGCTATTTGGAGTTTTTAAAAAACCAAAGTGAATTTAATGTAAAGATTATTGATATTTCAGATAAAGACTTTGTGAAAAACCGAGAGGACTATTTAGAAATTTTAGATGAGATTTGTAAGGAATAATGGTAAGAGAGATTATTTATTCTTCAATTATATTTACTCTCTCATTAACATATAAGTAACGATCAAAAAATATTTTTT
>DATGBV010000328.1:0-8400 GCA_035312485.1 Flavobacteriaceae bacterium
CGAGTTTCTACAGCACGCGACAATTGCGATAACGCAATCACAGGGATATTCAACTCTTTTGCCAATGCTTTTAGGTTTCTTGAAATCATAGAGATTTCCTGTTCTCTATTTCCACCTTTTTGTCCACCACCAGCTGTCATAAGTTGCAAGTAATCTATCACAATGAGTTTTATTTTATGCTGTGATGCTAAACGGCGTGCTTTTGCTCTTAAATCGAAAATAGATAAAGAAGGTGTATCGTCAATATATAAAGGAGCTTTTTCAAGTCCTTTTACTTTTACATTTAGTTGTTCCCATTCGTGCTTTTCAAGTCGACCTGTTCTTAATTTTTCTGATGAAAGTCCTGTTTCACTTGAGATTAAACGTGTTATTAATTGCACCGAAGCCATCTCCAGAGAGAAAAAAGCAACAGGAATATTTTGATTTACAGCAATATTCCGTGCCATAGAAAGTGTTAAAGCTGTTTTACCCATACCTGGACGAGCAGCAATAATTATTAAATCACTCTCCTGCCAACCAGAAGTCAATTTATCTAGCTTATCAAAACCTGAAGGAACACCACTTAATCCTTCTTTGTTAGAAATTTCTTCAATTTTCTTTTTAGCCTGAATTACAAGATCTTGAGCTGTTTCACTCGATTTTTTAATATTTCCTTGAGTGATATCATAGAGTTTGGATTCGGCATTGTCCAATAAATCAAATACATCTTTGGTTTCGTCATAAGAATCTTCAATAATTTCACTTGATATTTTGATTAAACTACGCTGAATGTATTTCTGTAAAATAATACGTGCATGAAACTCAATATGTGCAGAAGATGATACTTTTTGTGTTAATGAAATGAGGTAAAAATCTCCTCCAACCAAATCCAGCGTCGAATTCTTTTTAAGTTGACTTGAAACCGTTAATAAGTCAATAGGTTCACCATTTTTGAACAACAGAAAAATAGCTTCAAAAATAAGTTGGTGTGCTTTTTTATAAAAAGCTTCAGGAGATAAAATGTCAATTACTTCATCCACTCCCTTTTTGTCAATCATCATAGCTCCAATCACAACTTCCTCTAAATCAATAGCTTGTGGTGGTATTTTTCCTTTTTCAAGATTAATGAGAGTACTTTTATCGACTTGATATCCCTTTATTTGGTCCGGTTGTTTCATAACGACGAAAGTAATTAAAAAGCTTTAGATTTGTAAGACAATATGATTTATGATTGTCCACTATAAGTTAACAATTTAACTGTTAATAAGTTAAAAATATTGTTAATAAGCATAAAAAAACCTGAAGCACAACACTTCAGTTTTCTATATGATTTGATTTATAAAGGATTAACCTTTAAATACACCTATTTTGGAATATTTATCCATGCGTTGTTTTACCAAGTCTTTTGGTGATAAGTTTTTAAGTTTATCGTAAGAATTAGAAATAGCATCCCTTACAGCGATAAAAGCGGCTTCTCTATCTACATGAGCACCACCAAGTGGTTCGCCAATTACGCCATCAACAACTTTAAGTTTTGTGGCATCGCTAGCAGTAAGTTTTAATGCTTCGGCAGCAATTTCTTTCTGCTCCCAACTACGCCATAATATAGAAGAACAGTTTTCTGGTGAAATAACAGAATACCAAGAGTTTTCCATCATCAACACAATATCACCAACACCAATACCAAGAGCTCCTCCTGAAGCACCTTCACCAATAATAACTGTAATAATTGGAGTCTTTAAACGTGTCATTTCTAGAATATTTCTTGCAATGGCTTCGCCTTGTCCACGCTCTTCAGCTTCCAATCCAGGGTAAGCACCTGGAGTATCTATCAAGGTAACTACAGGAATTCTAAACTTCTCGGCTGATTTCATTAAGCGTAATGCTTTACGATATCCTTCAGGATTTGCCATACCAAAATTTCTGTACTGTCTAGTTTTGGTATTATATCCTTTTTGTTGGCCAATAAACATATAGCTTTGATCGCCTATTTTACCCAATCCTCCAATCATTGCTTTGTCATCCTTGAAGCTTCTGTCACCATGTAGTTCAAAAAAAGTATCACCACAAATAGCTCGAATATAATCGAGTGTGTAAGGTCTACTTGGATGACGAGATAATTGTACACGTTGCCAAGCAGTAAGGTTCTTGTATATATCTTTTCTTGTTTTCTCTAGTTTTTTCTCAATCTGTTTACATGTTTCAGTAACATCAACCTCGCTTTCATCACCAATTAACTTGCATTTCTGTAATTGCTCTTCGAGTTCTTTTATTGGAAGTTCAAATTCTAAATATTCCATAGAAATTTGTGTTTGTAATTTAATTTAGGTTGGTATGCAAATATAAAAACTTTAATCTTCATTCAATGTAGATTGTTTTCTTTTTAACTTTCTTGCGTTTTTAAGTATCCCGTTTATTAGTACTGTTAAAATAATAATTGTAGCTCCATAGTAGAAAGAACTACTCATTATTTCTTTTTCAGGAAACAATATTAATGCTAAAATGATTCCGTAAACAGGTTCTAAATTATAAGTAAGAACTACTGTATATGGACTAATATGTCTCATAACTTTTACAGCTGCTATAAATGCATAAGCTGTACAAACAGAACCTAATATAAATAGATAAAGCATGTCTTTTGCTGTCACAACAAAGACTTCTGTTGTGAAGTTGAACTGACCTACAAACATGAAAATTGTAATAAACAGTACACCACTAATTAACTCATAAAATGAAATAATTGTAGGAGAATGTTGTTCAAGAAATTTACCATTTAAAACTGCAAAAATCGAAGCAAATAATCCTGAAAAAACACCTAACACTATACCATTAAAATATTTTATTTCGCTTTCAGTAATTATCAAAACACCAATAACAATAAATAACCCAAACAAAATTTCATACCAAATTATTTTTCGTTTATAGATTATTGGTTCTATAAAAGAAGCAAAAAAAGCACCTGTTGAAAACATTGTCAAGGCAATTGACACATTTGCTACATCAATTGAACCGAAGAAGGTAATCCAATGTAAAGCAATTATAATTCCAGCAACACCTAATTTGACTATTTTTTTAGCAGGAATTTTTATACTTGTTTTAGAAAGTTTTACAAAGATGAAAATTATTAAAGAGGCAATTATCATTCTAATCCAGACTAAAGGAATAGCCTTTATTGAAATTAGCTCACCTAAAATAGCTGTAAATCCAGCAATAAATACTAAAAAATGAAGATGTAATTGGTTTTTTAGTTTAACGTTTGGCATTATACAACAAGTAAGCCGCTAAAATACCAAAAAGGATGTTAGGAAACCATACAGCAATTAATGGAGGAAAATCTGATTGTGTAGCCATAACACCAAAGATTTTATCAAAAAACACGAAAACCATAGCAATACAAATACCAAATGCCAAATTAACACCCATGCCTCCTCGCCTTTTAATAGAAGAAACAGCAACAGCAATGATGGTTAAAATAAATACCGAAATTGGCAAACTCCATTTACGATACTGTACCAATTGGTATCTACCAATATTTGAAGAACCTCGTTTTTCTTCTTTCTCAATAAAATCGTTAAGCTCATTATAGGATAGGGTTTCTGCAATGTACTCTACAGGAGTTAAGTCTTCAAGGTCAAAAGAAAAAATGGTATCTTTCCTTCTGGCAGTTTCAATAGTATCGTTAATTGTTCCTACCTTTCGTTTTACATAATCAATTAATCTATAAGTAGAGTCTGCTTCAATATACCTTATATTTTTTGCGCTTAACTTATAAATCATCTGGTTGCCTTCAAAGTGCTCTAACGTAAAATCCTGTCCTTGCTTTCTTTGTGAGTTAAAACTGCTTACATAAATAAAATCGTTATCATTTATTTGTCTATAGACATTCCTGTCCTGAACCGCTTTTTTTCCTTTTTTGAAATATTTGTAATCAAATTCATTGAATCCTTTACTGGCCAATGGAGCAAGATACATACCTAATAACAAAGCTAATATCGCAATGATTGTAGCTCCAATCATATAAGGTCTTAAAAATCTTGAGAAAGATACGCCAGAACTTAAAAAAGCTATCACTTCAGTATTATTGGCAAGCTTGGAGGTAAACCAGATAACTGATAGAAATAAAAACAAGGGAAATAATAAATGGGCAAAATAAACTGTAAAATCTAAATAGTACATGACCACCTCGTTAAAAGGGGCTTCGTTTTCTAAAATTTTTCCAATTTTTTCAGCTAAATTTACTGTAATTCCAATAGGAATAAACAGTAATAGCATCATAAAGAATGTAAACAAATAACGCTTTAATATGTACCAATCTAGAATCTTCAAAATCTATAAACGCTTGTCCATTTGTTTAACCATCTTTGTTTTCCATGTTTTAAAATCTCCTGCTAATATATGTTTTCTAGCTTCTCTTACCAACCATAAATAAAATCCTAAATTATGAATGGTTGCAATTTGTCTTCCTAGCATTTCATTGACTGAAAATAGATGTTTTAAATAAGCTTTACTATATTCAGTGTCAACATAAGTAATTGCCATTTCATCTATAGGTGAAAAATCATCTTCCCATTTTTTATTTTTAATGTTGATAGTTCCATGAGCAGTAAATAACATCCCGTTTCTTCCATTTCGCGTTGGCATAACACAATCAAACATATCAATACCTAACGCAATATTTTCAAGAATATTGATTGGTGTTCCAACACCCATTAGATAACGAGGTTTATCTTGAGGTAAGATGTTACAAACTATATCAGTCATTTCATACATTTCTTCAGCAGGTTCTCCAACAGAAAGTCCACCAATAGCATTACCTTCTGCACCAGCATTAGCAATATATTCTGCAGATTGAATCCGAAGATCTTTATAGGTACTACCTTGTACAATTGGAAAAAAAGATTGGCTATAACCATATTTAAAAGGAATTTTTTCAAGATGCTTTAAACATCTATCCAACCAACGATGTGTCATATGCATGGAACGCTTTGCATAGTTATAATCACAAGGATAAGGCGTACATTCATCAAACGCCATAATAATATCTGCTCCAATACTTCGTTGAATTTCCATCACATTCTCTGGAGTAAATGTGTGATAACTTCCATCAATATGAGATTTAAACTTTACGCCTTCTTCTTTTATCTTTCTATTAGCAGAAAGTGAATACACTTGATAACCTCCAGAATCAGTCAAAATATTTCTGTCCCAGTTCATGAATTTGTGCAAACCACCTGCTTGTTCCAGGATTGGTGTTTGAGGTCTCAAATACAAATGATAGGTATTGCCAAGAATGATATCTGGATTAATATCATTTTTCAGCTCTCTTTGGTGTACACCTTTAACAGAGGCTACAGTTCCAACAGGCATAAAAATTGGTGTTTCAATAGTGCCATGATCTGTTTTAATCAATCCTGCTCTGGCTTTGGTATGTTTATCTTGTCCTTTTAAATCAAAAGTCATAAAGAAAAAATAGTGAGTTGGCAAAGATAAGTAACTAATAAACTATTGCAATTATAATTTCAGCAAATAAACTTATTAACAGTCCTGTTTGCAATAAGAAAATAGGCTAATAATACTTTGACAAACTATCATAAACGCTTATTTTTGACACCTAATATTTCAATCTCTTTAAGAATGGCAGACATAAACAAATTAGAAACTCTAGCAACACAAGTTCGCAGGGATATTTTACGAATGGTTCATAAGGTAAATTCTGGTCATCCAGGTGGCTCGTTAGGATGTACAGAATTTTTTGTTACGCTGTATAATGAGATCATGGATAGAAAAGAAGAATTTGATATGGATGGAATTGGCGAAGATCTTTTCTTTTTATCCAACGGTCATATTTCTCCTGTTTTTTATAGTGTATTGGCAAGAGCTGGTTATTTTCCAATAGAAGAATTAAGTACATTTAGACTTATTGATTCACGACTTCAAGGTCACCCAACAACACATGAAGGCTTGCCTGGAGTACGTGTTGCATCTGGTTCTTTAGGTCAGGGCATGTCTGTAGCTATTGGCGCTGCCCATGCCAAAAAATTAAATAATGACAGCCATTTGGTATATAGCTTGCATGGCGATGGAGAGTTACAGGAAGGTCAGAATTGGGAAGCCATTATGTATGCTTCTGCAAAAAAAGTTGATAATCTTATTGCAACTGTAGATTTAAATGGTCAACAAATTGATGGAGCTACTGATGATGTTTTGCCAATGGGAAGCATAAAAGCAAAATTTGAAGCTTTTGGTTGGATTGTTTTAGAAATTGAAGAAGGTAATAACATTGAAGCCATTTTAAAAGGCATGGCTGAAGCTAAAAGTAAATCTGGAAAAGGAAAACCTGTTTGTGTTTTGTTAAAAACCATTATGGGTCATGGTGTAGATTTTATGATGTACACACATGCATGGCATGGTAAGGCACCAAATGATGAACAACTTGCCATTGGGTTAGCACAAAACCCTGAAACTTTAGGAGACTACTAACCAAGAAATCAAAAAAATGAAAACATATACATATACAGAAAAAAAAGATACTAGAAGTGGTTTTGGTGCAGGAATGACAGAATTAGGAAGAACAAATCCTAATGTTGTTGCACTATGTGCAGATTTAGTTGGATCGCTTAAAATACAAACTTTTATTGATGAAAATCCAGAACGCTTTTTTCAAGTTGGTGTTGCTGAAGCCAATATGATGGGAATTGCAGCTGGATTAACCATTGGAGGAAAAATCCCATTTACAGGAACTTTTGCCAATTTTTCAACAGGAAGGGTTTACGACCAGATTCGTCAGTCTATAGCTTATTCTGGAAAAAACGTTAAAATATGTGCTTCACATGCTGGATTAACGTTAGGTGAAGACGGAGCAACTCATCAAATTCTTGAAGACATAGGTCTTATGAAAATGTTGCCAGGCATGACAGTGATAAACCCATGTGATTTTAATCAAACCAAAGCAGCTACAATAGCTATTGCAGAACATAAAGGCCCTGTATATTTAAGATTTGGAAGACCATCTGTTCCAATTTTTACGCCAGAAGATCAGAAATTTGAAATAGGTAAAGCTGTACATTTAACCGAAGGAAACGATGTTACTATTGTTGCTACCGGGCATTTGGTATGGGAAGCTTTGGAAGCTTCTAAAGCATTATATGAAAAAGGAATCTCTGCTGAAGTTATCAATATTCATACAATAAAACCTTTAGATAAAAAATCAATTTTAAACTCTGTTGCCAAAACAGGCTGTGTTGTTTCTGCTGAAGAGCATAATTATTTTGGTGGTTTAGGCGAAAGTGTGGCAAGAGTGTTAGCAACTCATAAACCTACTCCTCAAGAATTCGTGGCTACACAAGATACTTTTGGTGAATCTGGTACACCTGCCCAACTTATGGATAAGTATGGGTTAAATAGTCAAGCCATTGTAAAAGCATCTGAAAAAGTAATTAAAAGAAAATAATTTTATAATTAATCCGTTTTTAAAATATAAATCAAAAAACGATAATTTATGAAACGGTTAATTTTAATTCCCTTATTCTTTCTAATCATTACTAGCAGCGCTTTTGCACAAACCCAAGACGGATTTGGTCTTATTGGTGGTTTAAACTACAATGGTAATGGCGATTACTTTTCGTCTATTGATGCCAATGCACAACATCCTGATAAGAATGTTGGTTTCCATTTAGGTGTTTTTGGACGAATAGGTGGAAAAGTGTATTTAAAACCAGAGTTACTTTTTACTAGTACAAAAAGTGGTTATGATAATGACGATTTTAAAATGCAAAAATTGGATCTTCCTGTTCTGGTAGGTTTAAAAGTAATTGGTCCTGTGAGTGTCTTTGCTGGTCCTTCTTTTCAGTATATTTTAGATAGTGAGTTTGATGGAATTTCTATAGATGATGTAGAAAACGATTTTTCTGTTGGTTTTAATTTTGGTATTGGACTCAATATTAAAAAGATAGGTATAGACCTAAAATATGAACGAGGCTTTAACGAAAATGAAGCCACTTTTATTGATAACAATATAGGTGGTGGAGCTGTAAGCCGTTTAGACACAAGACCCGAACAATTAATATTAAGCTTTTCACTGATATTGTAAAATAAAAAAGCCACTTTTAAAAGTGGCTTTTTTTATTAATCTTGATTGGATTCTGTTTCGTCTTTATCTAAATATTTAGGTATACCATTCATCCCTATATCATTTGTAGGGTCTCCATCACCATCAATGTCCTCATACCTTGTTAAAACACCATCTCCGTCATCATCCGGATCAAAAAAATCTGGAATATCATTATCATCAGTATCATCATCAGTGGTATCAGTTTCTTCTTCAATATCCCATGTAAACTCTCCGTCACCATTCAAGTCTTCTAAATAAGAAGGTACCAAATCATTATCATGATCATTTACAGACATGGCAAACAATTCAAA
>DATGBV010000329.1:0-3753 GCA_035312485.1 Flavobacteriaceae bacterium
CAACCTAGTGAAACTGCTATTGCATTAGAAGAAGCTACAAGTTCTACAACAGAAGACGAGGTTGAAAAATTAAAAGAAGAAATAAAAGAGCTTAAGGAAGAATCTGCACAAGCTCAAAAAGTACCAGTTGTATTGGTTGAAACTCCTGCTGTTGTGAGTCAACAAGAAGATAAAGTGGTTACAGAAGAACCAGTTAAAGAACCAACTGTAACTTCAAATCTTTTATATGCCCAAGCTATTGATAATGGTTTTCAATTAGTAGATAGCACACCAAAAGTTGTCTATAAAATACAAAGAACAAGTCTTGCTAATGTTTATTTGATAGAAGGCAGAAATGCCATTTTGTACAAAAATGGAGATGATTGGATTTTGGAATATTATGAAGATAACGTCTTAAAGAAAGAACAATTACCTGTTAAGTTCTAAATAGTTTTTAAGACTTTCTTTGATGAAATAATTCCATCCGTTTTCACAACTTTCTCTTGTGAATTCTGGTATGTTTGACGCGAAATCTTCAATCACTTCTGTTGTTAGTTTAAGTTTTGTATTACTATTATGATTACTCAATTCAAAAGTAACGAATGAATCTCCTGGATATTCCTTGTATTTCCAGTTGTAAACTATCTTTTTACCAGGAATGACTTCTGTAATTTTCCATAAGTGCGTAAAGGTTCTGTTTTCTACCTGAACGACAAATTCAGTTTCAAAGCCTTTTTCAGGAACAAATGATTCAATAGCATTAAAAAACCATGTTTTCATTTCATCAAGTTTAGTCAAGGCATCCCATACACGATGAATGGATGTATTAAAAGTTTGCTCAACAATAACAGGTTTATCAATAGTTTTCATGTGTTTAAGTTTTAATAGAACTTTAGGCTAATAATCATACTTATCTTTCCATCTCTTTTTAAGGAACTCTCGATGCCCATGCTCTCTATTATTATCTCCAGGATCATAAAGTTTAGTATTCTTTATTTCATCTGGTAAAAATTCGTGTTCCACAAAATTGTTTTCATAATCATGTGCATATTGGTAATTTTTACCATAATCCAATTCTTTCATAAGTTTTGTTGGTGCATTTCTTATAGACAATGGAACACTTAAATCGCCAGTTTTATTAACCAATAGCTGTGCATTTTTTATTGCTAAATAGGAAGCATTGCTTTTTGGAGAACAAGCTAAATATGTGGCACATTGGCTTAATATTATGCGAGATTCAGGATATCCAATTGTTGAAACTGCTTGAAATGTGTTATTGGCTATTACCAAAGCCGTTGGGTTGGCATTACCAATATCTTCACTAGCCGAGATTAACATTCTTCTTGCTATAAATTTTACATCTTCACCACCTTCAACCATTCTAGCTAACCAGTATACAGCTGCATTTGGATCACTACCACGAATTGATTTTATAAAAGCTGAAATAATATCATAGTGTTGTTCGCCAGTTTTATCATACAGAGCTGTATTCTTCTGAATTTTTTGTAATACTATTTTGTTTGTAATTTCAATATCGTTAGTGTCAAACGAATTTATTATCAATTCAAAAATATTGAGGAGTTTTCTGGCATCACCACCCGAGAGACGTATAAGGGCTTCGTTCTCCTTTAGACTTATATTTTTTTTAGAGATATATACGTCTTCTTTCAATGCGCGCTCTAAAAGTATCTCCAAATCGTTTTTTTCAAACGCATTTAAAACGTAAACCTGACATCTTGATAATAATGCAGAGATAACTTCAAAACTTGGATTTTCTGTAGTAGCACCTATAAGTGTTACCCAACCTTTTTCTACAGCTTGTAGTAAAGAATCTTGCTGCGATTTGCTAAATCTATGAATTTCGTCAATAAATAAAATGGGATTTTTAGTAGTAAACAAACCACCACTTTGTTTGGCTTTTTCTATGACATCCCGAACATCTTTAACACCAGAATTAATAGCACTCAAAGCGTAAAAAGGTCGCTTTGTTTCATTGGCGATAATGTTTGCAAGGGTAGTTTTACCAGTTCCTGGAGGTCCCCAAAAAATCATTGAAGGAATAAGCCCTTGCTTTATTTGCTGTGTCAATACACCTTCATCACCAACTAAATGCGATTGGCTTAAGTAATCTTCCAAAGATTTTGGACGTAAACGTTCTGCTAAAGGTTCATTCATTTTGTAAAATTAAGGTATTTAGCTTTAAATACTGAATTAAAGTATTGGATCAATAACTATTTAAGTGACAATATTTCATATAATGCATTAGTGGACGGTTTTTTGCAGAGATGTTTTAAATTTATACAATGGAAGGTAAAGAACAATTTAAATTTTCAACCGGAGTTATTGGGTATCCAATAGCTTTTGTATTGATAATTTGGCTGGTTTTTTGGTTTGAAATACGTTTCGGTTTTGATTTTACTAGTTTTGGTGTCTTTCCAAGAACATTGAGTGGATTGAAAGGCGTTCTGTTTAGTCCATTTATACATAGTGGTATAGATCATTTGTATCACAATACTATTCCGTTGTTTGTTTTATCATCTGCGGTATTTTATTTCTATAAGCCAATTGCCTGGAAAATATTTGGTTATGGAATTTTACTTTCTGGACTTTTAACATGGTTAATTGGTAGGCCAGCATTTCATATTGGAGCCAGTGGCTTGATTTATGTTTTGGTAAGTTTTACTTTTTTTAAGGGAATTTTTGCTAAACATTATCGATTGATTGCGCTATCACTTCTTGTTGTTTTTCTTTATGGTAGTATGATTTGGTACACAATGCCAATTAAGGAAAACATGTCTTGGGAAGGACACCTGTCTGGTCTTATTACTGGAATTTCATTTGCTTTAATTTTTAGAAGGGAAATTGCAAAACCAAAAAAATATGTTTGGGAATCGGTAGATTATAATGAAGAACGAGATCCTTTTTTAAGGCATTTTGATGAAAATGGAAATTTTATTGAAAATTTAGATGAAGAAGATTCTGGTGATGATGTTTCTCAACCTAAAATAAATTACACATATAAACCCAAAAATAAAGATTAAAGACGTTGTCTAACTGCTTCATATAAAAACACGCCACAAGCAACAGAAACATTTAAAGATTCTATTTCTCCCAAAAGAGGTAATTTGGCTTTATCATCTACAAGTTTTAAAATTGAAGGCGATATACCTTGACCTTCAGAACCCATAATAATTGCGCAAGGCTCTTTAAATGAAACATCATAGATTGAATTGTTAGTTTTTTCTGTAGCTGCAATTACCTTTATACCACTTGATTGTAGATGAAACAATGCATCTTTTATATGGTCTACCTTGCATATAGGTACTTTAAAAACTGCACCAGCACTGGTTTTTACTGTGTCACCATTAACTGGAGCTCCACCTTTTTTCTGGATAATAATTCCGTTTACATTTGCACATTCAGCAGTTCTAATGATAGCACCAAAATTACGCACATCACTAATTTGGTCTAACAGTAAAAAGAGAGGTGCTTTACCAGATTCAATGATCTTCAAAACCAAATCATCTAAATCATGAAACTCAATAGGAGAGATGCTTGCTACTGCACCTTGATGGTTGTTTTTGGTAAGTCTATTTAGTTTTTCAACAGGCACATATGATTTATTAATTGAGTTGGCATTCAATATACTTTCAAGCTCGCTAAATAGATCACCTCTTAGCCCTTTTTGTAAAAATACTTTATCAATGCTTTCACCAGAATTAACAGCTTCAATAATCGCTCTTAAACCAAAAATTTGAGTCTTTTTTTCCATTG
>DATGBV010000330.1:0-7305 GCA_035312485.1 Flavobacteriaceae bacterium
CCATAAACCATCCGATTGGCATCAAAAATCAATTTTTCAGGATTGGTCAATGGCGTAACTAATTCTACCATTCTTGGGTCGGTGGGAACTTTTTTGTTGGCTAAATCACGTATCTCTTTTGAAGGAAAAACAACCCAACCAAATACAATTTCTTCATCTTCTTTTGCATCTATGGTTTCTATAAAAGATTTAGTGCCTTCTAAAGACATGTCATCACCAACGAATTCAAAGTAGGCAATTGCACCATACTCTTTCCAAATTTCAGCTACTTTTTCAGCGACCTTTTTGTATTCGCCCAAATGAATTCGAGGAATTGGAAGAACAAAGCCATCTATGTAGTTTGTCATATTTTTATCTTGGGTTATAGTATTCTGTTTTTCGGTTTGTCAAATGTGATACAACGTAGGAATTAATACATTGTGTTTAACTCCGTTATGTTTATTCACTACAAACTTAAGTGAATTATACAGGAGTTGAATTTACAAAAAAATGTAGGACTTATTTTAAGGGGAAACCATAAAAGCTTGAACATTATATATTTATAGTATTCTTATATCCTATTAAAAAGAGATAGCCATAGTTCGACTATGCTCACTATAAACTGATGCGCTCATCTCGACTACGCTCGATGCAGGCAGACTGACAATTTAGTTGGCATTGTTAAGATTACTCATGCGCTTTATTTTAAATAGTGATATTCGGCAGAAGAGTGCCATTACTTATTAAAGATCTTTACAATACTTTTTTATGATTATTTAGTTTGACGTAAAATTTCATCCACAGTATTTAAAGCTAGAGCGGCAGCGGTTAAGGTTGGGTTAACTGCTACTTGGCACGGAATAAGTCCAACAGAAGCAATGTAGAGGTTTTTAAAACCATGAACTTGACCATTATTATCTGCAACACCTTTCCAATCAGGAAGATCCATTCGGCAGGTGCCTACCAGGTGAGCTGTACCCTGAGGTATCCAAACAGGTTCCCCTCCTTTTCGCCAACGCCCAATTGAATTGGCAAGTTTTTCAATGTCTTTCTCTACCTCTTTCATTTTGTACTTGTCGTTATCGGAGAAATTAAACTGAACTACTGTCGGGCTTCCCTCAGTAAAGACTAAAGTGTTTTCTTCTCGATACTCAATGGGAAGGAAAGCTTGGAATTCAAGTAAACGATTTGAATTTTTCACTGCTTCATTTGTTGGTATTGGGAAAGTATCCCTTAAAACTTGGATGTGCCACGGTTTTTTCTCGGTTGGTGGAATCCAAAGCCGAGTTGGCAAATCCCTTTCAGAAGCAGGTGCTGCGAATTCCGAATTAATGATAATTTGACCAAAATATAGACTATGAAATGAAAACCCTTTGCCCAAAGCGTCCAGCATTATACCGGAATTAATAAGCAATTGCGGTGTTCCAACTGCACCACAGGCCATTAACAAGTTTGAAGTTTTCAGTGTAACATTCTGGCGATTGGGACCTTTTATGCTCACTCCTCTTACCTGACCTTTATCATGAATTATCTTTAATACCTTAGTATTTGATCTAATTTGAATACGCTTGTAAACTTTTTCCTGAACTTTATTTAGCATATCCCAAGGCGCATTGAAATATGTATTACCATCGTTGTCAACCTTCCCCGAAAATGGCAAGCCGCGTATGTGTCGTCCATTTTTCAGGTTCTTTTGAAGGATTGACTTTACGGTGTTTCCTGTAAATGAATTAGCCGATGGATCTGGATTTACTCCTAAAGCTTTTTCAGCTTCGGAATATCTATCGTCCCATTTTTTGGAAGGAAGAGCTTTCCAGAGTTCAAATTCTGAAGCTCTTGGGCAATTATTGGTCCATATAACACCCTGTCCACCATAAAGATTACTATCTGCTAGTCCCGGTAGAACGGTGTTTTGAGAATCAGTGAAAGTTTTAAGAAATGGTGAAATAGCATCAAAATAACTATCTGGATTTTCTTCAAATTTAGGTTGATTCCTGAAATGCGAACCTGCTGGTTGGGATATAGCATCTCCAGCTTCAAGAACCAATACACGTTTTCCATTCTCTGCGAGCTTTATCGCCGAGGCAACACCGATAGGGCCTGAACCTATGACGATACAATCCTGATCTTGAGCCGGTATTTCCCATTCCTTAAAGGCCATATGTACAGCAGCAAGTCCTCCCATTGATAGCAACTCGATGAATCGACGTCTTTTCATTCCTCTACATTGTGCCTGTATCCAGAGATTTTTGATTAACACAATAATATAAATTAAAAGTTAAAGGGCTTGTTCGTCTAAAATTAATAATATATTTACTCGCTACCAAATGGCTTGTTCTTTTGTGGGCTATACGGAAAGGTTTTCATGAATAGCTGCATTACGTATCGATGCAAAACAGAGGAAAGTGAGTATATAGACAATATTTTTAAGATTTCTAATTTGAAAGGTTCTGAATACCGCCTGATGACTTTGTTGTTTTTGTACATAATGTTTAAAATTATGTAGCCTTTATTCAGGACGGGTCAGAATGTGCTACAACGGTTGGGCTATGATTTCGGCGTGGAATCGTCCACAGGACTATTCCGCAGAGAAATCAGGTTAAATATATGCTTTTACTTTCGTTTTATGCACTGTCGCCACGCTGAATTATAGCCGGTGTTGTGTAACGTTTTTTTATCAGTCAGTTTATCAATTTCTTTAGTCAATTTTTCAATCAGAATAAAGATATTCGACAAACTGTGTTTATCTCGACGACCAATTCTACAATTATAAATCAGATATTTTCCATTCAGTTCAAAACTTGCTTTTCTGCTTTTTAACAAGTTGAGTGATAATGGGCTTGTCAGTAAAAAATTCGATATTTCACTAGCCTTTCCAGATAAGTTATAATTATCGTATCGAGCAATTAAACTTATTAAAAAAGCCTTTTTTATTGAGCAATGAGTGAATTCAGAGTAAAGATTAGATTTCCTAGATTTTATAGTAAGATCAATTCGTTTAGAGTTCCAATTTGAGTCAATTTCTAAAGTCCAATTTTCAGAATTTTCAATGATTTCTTTATTCCCTTTTTGAAGTAAAATCATTTCTTTTGTTAACAATTCGGATATTTTATGAAATTCAGTCAAATGTTTGTTTTTCAAATGTTACACAACGTGCTTGTGTATGGTGCGTTGTGAGAGTTAAGTATTAATTAAATAAAGTACAACTACCATTGCGGTTACGAGTATTTTCCGAAAGGAAAATCCGAAGCAATGCAATATACACGGTGTTGTGTGGCGTTTTTTATGTCGTTTGTAAATAGTTCAACTGTTATTCAAGCAAATCCAGAATTTGTCAATGGTAAGCATTTTCAAGATTTGGTTGATATTATTAATTCATACGAATTGGATGATTTAGTTTCATTTCCTATGATTAGGCGAATATCCACTTTTATAGGGTTTAAGGATGAAGATATGCAAAGAATAGCAGATGTTCAGTCCAAAAAAGATATTAAGGTTTAGTGTTTTCAAATTCTGTCAATAGTTTTGTTGACACGTTTTTTAATTCCGCACTTCCTAAAGAAAAGTCGGAGTTGCATTTAACATATACTAATCCTTTTTCTGAATTTATTTTGTCGGATAATTTTTCAAGTCCACTTAAAATAATAACAGAATTTGCTAATTGAAATATTTTTTTGTCAGAATGTATTTGGTCAAAGTCATATTCTTTGATTCCGTTATTGACAATTAAGTTTTTAATTTTTATCATAAGTTCAAAATATTATTAACGTGTCTTAAATGGCACACAACGTAGGGATAAACACATTGTGCTTAACTCCGTTATGTTTATTCACTTTAAAATTAAATTCTTACATAAGCATCCGTTTTTTTGTACTGTTCTTTTCTTTGATTGTCCAAAGAAAAGAACGAAAAGAAAAGACACCTTGTCGGTAGGAACTTTTGTTGCCGTTTTACCGTTACAAAACCAAGCCCACAATCCTAAATTGTTTCCAGGGCTTCACCAATTCTTGACGGATTGTGTGCCTTATTCTTACCATAGGTGTTTCCGGCCATGCCGGAATTGGGCTTGATGGCTTATCTCCTGGATCTTGCAAGCAATAGATTGTAGCCGGTGTTGGGCACAGTTAATTATTTTCTATCATTAACTTTATTGTTTTATTTTAAAGAATATTTTTCCTGTATTTTCACAATACTTTTGAAATGTAGCACCAAATTTAGTGTTAAGCAATTTTTCTTCTTCTCTTACAGGACCAAAATACATAATTGCAACATACAACGGCCATGTTATTAATAAAATCCAATTGGAAGTCGCTAAAGCAGTTCCTAGCCATAAAGCAATATGAGCGGAATAAATAGGATGTCTCATGAACCTAAAAGGGCCATTTGTGACTAGTTTTTGGTTCTGAAAAACACCACTTCCAGGAACAAAGTGTTTCCCCATAGTTCGCACAGCCCAAATATTCATAATCAAATGGTAAAAACTTAAAGTCAGACCAATGATTTGAAGTGCGAAATAATTTGTTGAAATCTCGCCTAATTGAGTTAGCAAAAAGAATAAAGGAACTCCCCAAGTTAAAAGGGAACCGGGAGTTGGCAATGGACCTTTTTTCTTCTCGATCACTGGTTTCATTTTATGAAACTTTACTGCCAATATTATAAACGCTATAATATTCAATATATACAGGGTTATTAACCAAAGTCTTGTTATATATATGAGAGTAATCATCGAATCAATTTTTATATGAGTTTAATTACAATTTGCATGTAAAATTCAATGTCAATACTATAAGCAGGTTTTTAAATTAATAATAATTTATTTAAAATTATTAAAAATGGGTAAATAATAAAAGTGGTCGAATTGGTTTCTGTTGAAAGTCATTGTGCCCAATGTAGGAATAAACACATTGTGCTTAACTCCGTTATGTTTATTCACTTTAAAATTAAATTAAATTCTTACATAAGCATCCGTTTTTTTGTGCTGTTCTTTTCTTTGATTGTCCAAAGAAAAGAACGAAAAGAAAAGACACCTTGTCGGTAGGAATTTTTATATTTACGAATTACTACCCATTAACGATTTGAACAAGACCGTTTTAATGCGCTTTATTTTTTGTTATAAGCTTTTTGTCACACCAATACCAGACAACATCTTTACCTCCAGGTTCATAAGGTGCAAATTTGTCGAATTCCATCCCAACTTTTTCCATTACTCTGATGGATGCTTTATTTTCCTTCATAGCAATTGCTATTATCTTTTTTATTTTGAGTGAATCAAATCCATAAGTCAAAATTGCGTGAGATACCTCTGTTGCGATACCTAATCCCCAATATTCGGGCAAGAATCTATACCCAAGATCAATTTCATCAAATTCAGGCAGATAGGCCAAACCCGCCCAGCCTACAAATTGCATCCCATCCTTTAAAAAAGTAGCCCACCTTCCAAATCCATACTTCTCATAGTCGTCAATTCTTGTCTGTATTGCCTGTTCCATTTCTTCAATTGATTCTACCAGAGGTTCTCCCGTATACTTTTGTACGTCTGGATTAGAATACAACTGGAACATTTCCTCTTTGTCATCCAGAGTAATTTTTCTTAATAACAACCTTTCTGTTTCTATCAAAAATTTCACTTTATTACTTATAATAGTTAGTATATGAAAAGTAAGCAATTTTGAAGCTCGAGTTTAGGGCTAAACAGAAAGTTTATTACGAGCAAAAAAAAGTTTTACTGCTATTTCGCCCATTCTTTATATACATTGTTATGAGCTTTTTTTACTTCTCAATATTTTTACGATACGGTTAATTGAAATTTCCGATAAGTTCCATTCATATCCTTCAAAATCAGTTGTATTAATAAATTGTACAACAACCGTATTGATGTCCTGATGATATTCTGCTAGACTTTGGTACCCTGGAACGAGTCCTCCATGGTTATAAACATAGGGATAGATCTCCTGTTCTCCTTCATCAAATACTGAACCATCATTTAATGCCCGCAAGAATATGCCTACGTCCTCTGCTGTAGCTAACATACCATTTTCATGGGTCTTTAAATCTTCCTCAACGCCAACATAGTAGCCACTCATAACATCTTCTAAATTGACCTCGTTAAGCGAAAAAAATGTGTTATTTAACTTTAGTGGTTTTAATATTCTTTCTTTTATATATTCATGGTGGTTGTATCCTAAAACCGTATCCATGATTTTACGAAGCAACAAATAATTCGTGTTTGAATATTCATAACCCTTATCTGGTTTAAAACTAGCAGGTAAATCTAGGGCAAATTCAAGAGCATTTTTACCGTTTTTTTGTTCATCCTCCCAAAAAGCTGGATTGTCGGTAAAGTTGGGGATTCCACTTCTATGTTGCACCATCATTTTTAAGGTGATATGTTCCGTGTTTTCAATCCTGCCTTTAAGTTCGGGAAAGTAACCAGTAAGGGTTTCATCAAAAGACAAACGCTGTTCTTTAACTAATTTAGTAATTGCAACTGCTGTATAAAGTTTACTAATGCTTGCAATTTTGAATAATGATTTCGGATCGGCAGGTATTTTGTTTTCTCGGTTTTTGCAACCACCTGTATAGAAGGCTGGCGGTTTTCCTGCCTCATCCACATAGACAATCATTCCATCAAATCCATTCCCAATTGTTTCATTTACTTGCTCTTGGACTGTATCAGGTAGTGGTAAAATCCAAGCTTTTACCAAAATCCAAGGTACGAACCACAATGAAGATATGCTTGCAATGATAAATACTATTCTAAGTACCTGTTTGATTTTTTTTGTCATATTATATTGGACAGTGTTTGTGTTTTAAATTGCTCATGATGTTGGAATAAACAATTGTGTTTATTTCTATTATGTTTATTCCTTTAAAATTAAATAAAATTCTTACGTAGCCATCCATTTTTTTGTACTGTGACAGAAGTAGGCAGAACAGAACTATTATTCATAGCCATTGTTGGCATTAGTACTTTTTTATTTCCATTTCCAATTCAGCTCGTCAACATATTCAGCCCCAAATTCTGTCACACGTTTTTTAAATTCCGTGCGGTTTTTAATTGAGTGTTTTGGGACAATTAGCGATAAATCAGTTGTCAATTTTATAAAGAAGTGATTTTTTGTTTCAATCAATTCTTTAAGTTCAGTTCCGTTTATTTTGGTTTCAGACGTAAAATCTTTTGCATTTACCGAATTTTCACTAAAGTCAATTACCACAGGCTTGTTAATCCGATTTTTATAATTTTCTTCAACGTGCTTTTTAAAATGTCTTTTGTATCTCCATTTAGAATACATTGGGTAAAACACAAACCATAAAATAGCTGTGATT
>DATGBV010000331.1:0-14917 GCA_035312485.1 Flavobacteriaceae bacterium
AACAAGCAGTGTAAACACTAAAAAAACAAAAATTCTTTGCATAATATAAACTGAAACCGAAAAGTACAATTTTTATCTGAATAGTCTAAAACCTGAAGTTGTCAAAAAATGTAACATTCTTTATCTATCTTCGTCAGATAACTAAAAAATACATGGATATATTCTTAACAATTATTGCCTTTATATTTATGCTCATAGGCATCATTGGGAGCTTTTTGCCTATTCTACCTGGACCTTTTACTAGCTGGATTGGTTTGCTTATTTTACATTTTACAAAAGCAGTACCTCAAAATTGGACTTTTTTAATAGTCACTTTAGTAATTGCCATTTTTATTTGGCTAATAGACTATATAATTCCAGCTATTGGAACCAAAAAATTTGGTGGTAGTCGCGCAGGAATGTTCGGAACTATTGTTGGTCTTTTGGTTGCTATATTCTTTCCTATTTTAGGCTTCTTTGGTATTATAATTTGGCCTTTTATAGGAGCTCTTGTAGGAGAGCTTATAAATAAATCTGATTCTAATACTGCTGTGAGAGCAGCGTTTGGTTCTCTTATTGGTTTTTTAACAGGAACTTTTTTGAAGTTTGTTGTTTCTGTAGTTTATTTAGGATTGTTTATTATGGAAGTTTGGAATTATAAATCTGCAATATTTACTTTCTAAAAAGAAACCTCATGACTTCTCTAAGATTGAGAAGCCACAAGGTTAGTGTAAATTGCTATTATCAACAAATTTAATGAGGGATTAATCATGTGTACTGTTGATACATGTCAAATATAAATGATTGGTTTTTCTTTTTGTTGCGGAAAAACCGTAATTAAAAAATTTTATTGAAAATTAATTGAAGTATTAAATAAATCCTTTTTTTCTGGCTTCGTTTATTAAGGTTTCATCTTCTCCATCTTCAACAACAAAAAGGGATTTGAGTTGTTTCTTTCTTTTCTCAACAGCACTTAAGGATAAATCTAAATGCTCAGCTAAATTTTTGGTTTTTACACCTTGAGATAATAAATGAAGAATCTTTCTGTTCTTTTCATCTACATAAATATCGCTAGTAATTGTTTTTTTAAGGTAGCTATTCACCGTTCCACTATAAAAAGGAGGGTTGTTTAATACAGCTTGAAATGCACTTGCCAATTCATTAGAAGTCAGGTCACTTTTGATTAAAAATCCATCAGGATCAATGGTTTGTATAATATTATGAATTCTGTAAGATTCGTTAAACATAGTTAGAATAACAATTTTTGCTTTGGGAAGAATAGTACGAGCATGAACTGCTAAATCTTCACCAGAACTCATAGAACCATCGGTTGAAGGCGGTAAGCTAATATCTACAAATAGTACATCATAAGGTTTTGCAATTTTAAGTGATTTCTCCATGAAATAAATGGCTTCATCACAATTATTGGCTATATCAATTTCTAAATGCTGATTATCTTTTTTAGTAAAAAGTAATGTGTTCTGATATCCTTCAATAATCATTGGATGATCATCAATCATTAGTATACGAATTGTACCTTCCATCCCCTCAATTTATAATTTCACCGGAACTTGAATTTCAATTTTAGTTCCTGCATCTTTTTCTGAATTTATAAGCAACTTACCTTTAATCTCATCAACCCTAGACGTAATGTTCTTAATACCAATTCCTTTTTTGGATTTATTAACATCAAACCCAGAACCATCGTCAGTTATGGATAAGCAAATTACGTTATTTTTTAAAATAAAGCTAACCTTAACCATACTGGCTTTGGCATGTTTGTAAATATTTTGTAAAGATTCCTGAACAATTCTATAAATGTGAATTTTTGTTTTGTTTGGTACTTTATCCCAATTGATATTTTCTGAAAAGTCAAGTTTATATTTTAGTTTATATGCTTTAGTTTGGGTTTCTACAAGCGTTTTAATGATGTCCATAAATCCAGAACCTGCTATAAAATCTGAACTCAATTCATGGGATACCTTTCTAATATCTTGTTCAATATTCTTTAATTCTTCAATATACTGACCTCTGGTTTTAACTGCTTCTGGGTTTGTATTCATGTTCAAACTGTCAAGACTCAACCGTGTTCCAAACAAACGACCAAGTACACCGTCATGAAGCTCTTGTGAAATTCTACTTTTTTCTGCAGTTCTAGCCTCTTCAATTTTATCTTGTTGCGAAAGCATTAAATTATATATTTCTTCATTAGCTTCCTGTTGCTGTTGAATAAGACGTAATTCTTTGTTCTTTGCTCTTTGCGTGATAATAATATACAAAAGGAGCAATGTAACCAAAAGCCCTCCAGAAAGAATCATAAGCCACATTCGTTCTCTGGCTATTTGAATATTCTTTTTTTCAATCTCTTTAGTTTCAAAGCGAATTCTAGCAAACTTGTTCCTTATATTTCTTTCATTTTTCTGAAGACTATCGTTTAAAACAATATATTGGTTATAATATTTAACAGCAAGACTATCGTCTTCTATATTTGATAGCAACAACAAAGATTTTAACAAGTCATCGTTGTGGTATTCTTCCGAAATGTTTTTTGCTCTATAAGCATAATATTTAGCCGAGTCCTATTGGTTTCTATCATTATAATATTCTGCTAGGTGTTGGTTGACGACAATTGAATAATAATTGGCTCCTACACTATCACAAATTCTCAAAGATTTAAGATAGAGGTTAGGAAGTTCTTTTAAATTGTTGGACAAATACATTGTATAAGCATAATTGTCTAGGACTAGAGCATAAAAATCGGGCCTTTCATTAATAAGGTTTTTGTTTTCTAAAATTTGTTCATATAACTTGATGGCTAAATCATATTCTCCATAACGTCTATATACTTTAGCCAAATTATTAATAGTGTTATCAATACTTTCTTTAAAATTCCCCTTTAATTCTCGTTTTAATTTGAGCGCTTGATTAAAATATTTTATTGATTCATCAAATTGCTCTAATTCATCGAAAACGATGCCTAGATTATTATAAATAAATGATTTATACTTAATTATATCTTGTGTTTCATCCAAGGTCTCTAAAAGAGATAAAGCTTCAACAGAAGTAACTTCACTTCCAATATAATCCTTTTCATTTTTTTGAATAACAGCAATTCCATATAGAGTTAATGCTGTTTGATATGTGTCTTTTAATTTTTCAAAAATTTTTTCTGCCCTGTGATAATGATAATAAGCACTATCACTTAAAAGGGTATATCTATAAATTTCTCCAATATAATAGTGAGCTAAAGCTGTTGTTACAGAATCTTTTGATTTTGAATTTAAAACGTACTTTTGAATAGAATCAACTTTGGCCAAATTAGATGTTTGACTTTCTGAAAAGTTAAATACTAATATAAATATGAAGAATATATTAAACTTCAACAATAAGGAATTAAGTTATTCCTCAAATGTATTTATAATTTTTTAATAATATAAAAAAGGCTCTTCATAACTTTATAAAGAACCTTAAATATCTTTTTTAGATGTAACAGGTGTTAGTCATCAACACTTCCACCAGTATCTAGATGGATGTCAATAACTCCTGTTTCAATGTCAATCTGAAGAGCTGTTGCATCTTCAGGTGTTATCAATGCATCATCTTCATTTAAATCTTGTTTAGTACAAGACGTTAATGCAGTTAATAATAAGGCTAACATCAAAGTAATTTTTAGGGCTTTCATAATTTCAATTTTAAGGTTAAACAACACTTTATCTATTTTTCAATATTAATTTTCAAAATCCGGGACTTGACTTTCAAATCCTTTTGTTTGAGGGATAAAATGGATAATTAATCTTAAAACTAAAATACCAACAAAGGCATATCAATTTTGTAATACAAATTGAGGGAATGACAAAAAACGTCTAAAAAATGGATTAATATTTTCTTAAAAGCGGAGGGAAAATGATTTGGGTGCTATTAAGTGCAACTAAAGTATGCTAAACAGTAGCTAAGATAAAATAAATACGATTAAGTGTATAATTTCATCGACGTAATACATATAATCGATGAATAGCACAAAACTTTAAGTCTTATTTTAGATATTAAAAATACTTAATTTCTATTAAAATTAAAACATACTGCTGAAAATAAATATTAACTCGTTATATTTACAAATACATAACGATATTATATGATTTCTGTTGATAAAGCATTAAATATTTTAAATAACAATATATCTCCATTAAAGAAAATTGAAAAAAAAACTCTTACTCATTCTTGTGGCTATGTTTTGTCTGAAAATATTATTTCTCCAATCAATATGCCTCCTTTTGCACAATCTGCAATGGATGGTTATGCTGTAAACTTACATGAGAAACTGTTGTATACCATTATAGATGAAATAAAAGCTGGCGATCATCATCAACCAAAATTAAAGAAAGGTGAAGCGGTACGAATTTTTACAGGATCACCTGTTCCAGAAACTGTTAATGCAATAGTCATTCAGGAAAAGGTTGTGGTCAATAATAAAACCATAAAAATTGATGAAGCAATAAATCCTGGTGCCAATATTAGAAACTTTGGAGAACAAGTTAAAAAAGGAAACATCGCGTTAAAAAAAGGGGTAAAACTAACTCCTGCTTCTATTGGTTTTTTAACCTCGTTAGGAATTACAGAAGTTAACGTTTTTTGCAAACCTACAGTAGCTATTGTTATTACTGGTAACGAATTAATTGAAGCTGGACAACAGCTTTCTTATGGTAAAATATATGAGAGCAATTCTGCAATGCTTAAAGCTGTTTTAGAAAGATTTGGTTATAATAAAGTAAGTATTCACAAGGTTGACGATAATTTTGAAAACACTTTTAACAAATTAAATGAAGTTATTAATAATTATGATTTAGTATTAGTGTCTGGAGGTATTTCTGTTGGAGATTATGATTTTGTTGGAAGCGCATTGCAAAAACTAAATGTTGAAACACTATTTTATAAAGTGAACCAAAAACCCGGGAAACCCTTATTTTTTGGAAAAAAAGAAAATACTTATGTTTTTGCTCTTCCAGGAAATCCAGCAGCTTCTCTAACGTGTTTCTATATTTATGTGCTTACGGCATTACAAATCATGTCTGGCCATTTAGAATTTTCATTAAACAAAGTCATAGCATCATCAGGATCAAATTTCAAAAAATCTGGCCATAGGTCACAGTTTTTGAAAGCCATCTATAAAAACGGAACAGTAAAAATACTTGAAGGTCAGAATTCTTCTATGCTACATACCTTTGCCATTTCAAATGCTTTGGTTTATTTACCTGAAGATCAAAACGAAATCAAAGTAAAAGATAAAGTTGAAACAATACTTCTTCCTTTAAATTAATTCTTTATGAAATATAAAATTAAAAGTAAAATATGGATTGAAGCAGAAGGTAATATATTGCTTGGTAATGGCAGAGTAAGCTTATTAAACGCCATTGAAGCTACAGGTTCACTCTCAAAAGCAGCAAAACAATTAGGAATGTCTTACAAAAAAGCATGGTCTTTAGCACAAGCCATGAACAATAGAGCGCAAAAACCTGTTATTGAAATGAGTATTGGTGGTAAAGGTGGTGGTGGTGCTAAATTAACATCATATGGGAAGTCATTAATTAAGTCATTTGACTTAATTAATGATAATTGTAAAAAATTTTTAGAAAAACAATTAACACAATCATCATTATAATGATTTTTGAGATAGAACATATCTGGCTATTTCTTATAACGCTTCCTATTGTTGCATTTTTATACGCAAGTGTAGGGCATGGTGGTGCAAGTGGGTATTTAGCATTAATGGCTTTGTTTTCGTTTGCGCCAGAAGCTATGAAACCTACCGCATTGTTGCTCAATCTATTTGTTGCAGGCATTGCTTTTTACCATTATTATAAAGCTGGTTATTTTAATAAAAAGTTGTTCTTGGTTTTTGCAACAGCTTCAATTCCATTTGCTTTTTTTGGTGGTATGATAGAGCTTGATGCTTCAATCTATAAAAAGGTTTTAGGAATTCTTTTAATTTTTGCAATTCTTAAAATGCTTAATGTTTTTGGGAAAGAAAGTTCATTAATTAAAGATGTGAAACTATGGCAAGGGCTTTTAGTAGGAGGTATTATAGGTTTCTTTTCAGGGCTTATTGGTATTGGTGGTGGCATCATATTAACTCCTGTGATTTTACTTTTACATTGGGGAAAAATGAAAGAAGCTGCAGCAGTCTCGGCGTTGTTTATTTGGGTGAATTCGGCTGCTGGATTAACAGGACAGATAAGTAGTGGTGTTTCCATTTCTATCCAATCATTTATTTTGGTTGCATTTGCTATAGTTGGAGGATTTATTGGAAGTTATTATGGAAGTAGAAAATTCAACAACAAAAAATTAAGGCATTTATTGGCTTTTGTTCTAATTATTGCATCTATTAAATTATTGTTTGTTTAAATAGATTAAAAATGATATTAAATATTAAATATTTCGGACTTCTGGCAGAAATTACAAAATGTAATGAGGAAAATGTAGAGTTTTCAAACTCATCTGTTTCAGAATTATTGAGTTTACTTTTTAATAAGTATCCAGATTTAAGAGACAAAGATTTTCAAGTAGCACAGAATAACGAAATTGTTTCAAAAGGAACAATAGTTTCAGAAACTGAAATTGCATTATTACCTCCATTTTCAGGTGGATAATACTATGAATAGATATAGCAGACATATTATCTTATCGGAAGTTGGTCAAGAAGGCCAAGCCAAACTTCTAAAAGCCAAAGTACTGGTTGTTGGAGCAGGTGGTTTAGGCTGCCCTGCATTGCAATATCTTACAGCATCTGGTATTGGCACCATTGGGATTATAGACTTTGATATTGTGGAAGAATCTAATCTCCAGAGACAAGTTTTGTTTGGCACATCAACTTTAGGGAAAAATAAAGCAATTGCTTCAAAAACTCGTCTTGAAGATTTAAATTCAACCATAACTATTAATGCTTATCCTGAAAAACTAACATCCAAAAATGCTTTAGACTTATTCAAGAAATACGATATTATTATTGATGGCACAGATAATTTCACAACACGATACCTCATAAATGATGTTGCAATACTAACTAACAAACCTGTTGTTTATGCAGCTATTTATAAATTTGAAGGACAAGTATCTGTATTTAATTATCAAAATGGACCAAGTTATCGTTGCCTATTTCCAAATCCTCCAAAAGAAGGTTCTGTAGCCAATTGTTCAGAAGTTGGTGTTTTAGGTGTTTTAACAGGAATTATTGGAAGTATGCAAGCTAATGAAGTCATTAAAATCATACTTGGTTTTAGAGATGTATTGTCCGGAAAGCTATTTTGTTATAATGCAAAAACATCACAAACAACTACATTAAAGATTAATAGAAATGATTCTGAATTCAAAAAAGTTTTAAAGCAAAAAAATAATCTTAAAGCGTTACATGAAGATATTTCTTGTGAAACTTTAATTCAAGAAATTACTGCTGAAGATACCCTTGAAAAAAAACAAGTTATGTTTATAGATGTTAGAGAATCTTATGAGCAACCTGAATTGAATATACCAAAGTGTTTTAATATTCCTTTGAGTCAATTAGTAGACAATTTGAATCAAATCAATTCAAAACATACAAATATTTTTGTTTGCCAAAGTGGTATACGAAGTAAAAAAGCGGTTCGGATAGCTCAAGAACATGGTATTACAAATTGCTATAGTCTTAAAGGTGGTATTTCAGAATTAATTCAACTATTTAAAATTAAGATATAATGAAAGAGAGAAAACCCAAGAATGTTTTTATAGATGGAGCTATTTCATCTGAATTTATAAGCCAATCTATTGCAAAGCATCAAACCAAAATTTCTATTGGAGCACATAATATTTTTTTGGGCCAAGTTCGAGCAGATGAAATTGATGATAAAACCATTTCAGCAATCGAGTATACAGCTTACAAAGACATGGCGAATGCAAAGTTTCATGAAATTCGTGAAAATACTTTTGAAAAATTCAATTTAACATGCATGCACATTTACCATAGTCTTGGCAAAGTAAATGCTGGCGAAATATGTCTGTTTGTTTTTGTTTCATCAACAAGACGAAAAGAAGTTTTTAAAGCTTTGGAATTTGTTGTCGAAGAAATTAAAGCTAAAGTTCCTGTTTATGGGAAAGAAATTTTTGAAGACGAAACACACCAATGGAAAGTAAATAATTAAAATGTTTATTCGTTTTTCGTTAAGTCGTTTAGAGTTTGTTTCGACTTAACAGCTAAACAACAAATAAATAACACAATTATGGTTGATATTACAAACAAATCAAATACATTAAGAATTGCAACAGCACAAGCTATAGTTAAAGTGAGTAAACCTGAAACTATAATAGCAATCAAAAATGGAACTGTTCCAAAAGGTGATGTCTTTGCTATGAGTAAAGCTGCAGGGTTGTTAGGCGTTAAAAAAACCCCTGATTTATTACCGGATTGTCATCCTTTACCTATTGAATTTACAGGAATAGATTATGAAATAAATGATTTGGAAATCAATATCACTTGCACTATAAAAACCATTTATAAAACAGGTGTTGAAGTAGAAGCCATGCATGGAGCAAGTGTTGTAGCTCTTAATATGTATGATATGTTAAAACCAATTGATAAAGGTGTAGAAATTCATCATATAAAATTGATTAATAAAAAAGGTGGAAAATCAGATTTTAAAAACCATTTCAGAAAACAACTAACGGCAGCTGTTATTGTATGTTCAGATACTATTGCTGCTGGTCAAAAAGAAGATCAGGCAGGAAAAAGTATTATTTCAAAGCTTGAAGAAAATAAAATTTCTATATCAGATTATATTGTAATTCCTGATGAAAAAGAAACCATTCAAGAGAAAACAAAACATTATGAAGGTTTGGGTGTAAATTTAATAATCTTTACTGGTGGTACAGGATTATCCAAACGCGATGTAACTCCCGAAGCCCTTAATGAAATTATTGAACGTAAAATTCCAGGTATTGAAGAAGCCATAAGAGCTTACGGACAAAATAGAACACCATACTCAATGTTATCCAGGAGTATTGCAGGAACAATTAATAATACTCTAATTTTAGCTTTACCCGGTTCAACAAATGGTGCAAAAGAATCTATGGATGCTATTTTTCCTGCCGTTCTTCATGTATTTGGAATATTAAAAGGCAACAGGCATAATTAATGGAAAATCAGAACAACATATTGCAGGATAAATTTGGAAGACAGCATACGTATTTACGTATTTCACTAACCGAACTTTGTAATTTACGATGTACCTATTGTATGCCTGCAGAAGGAATTCAGTTATCACCAAAGTTTCATATTATGACTTATGATGAAGTTTATACGCTTGCAAAAACATTCGTAGATTATGGAGTAACAAAAATAAGATTGACTGGTGGTGAACCTTTGGTAAGAAAAGATGCAGATGTAATTTTAAAAAAATTGGCAACATTACCAGTAGAACTTTCTATAACAACAAATGCGGTTATTGTGGATAGGTTTATTGATGTTTTCAAATCTTGTGGAATCCATAATATTAATGTGAGTTTAGATTCACTAAACAATAAAAAATTCAAACAAATAACCAGAAGAAATGACTTTGAAAAAGTCTATAAAAATATCATGCTTCTGGTTAATGAAGGTTTTAATGTAAAACTAAACGCTGTATTAATTAAAGGATTTAATGATAATGAAATTATTGATTTTATTCAACTTTCAAAGAATCTTCCAGTTTCAGTTCGCTTTATAGAATTCATGCCTTTTGATGGTAATAAATGGGATAAAGAGAAAATGGTTTCGTATGCAGAAGTTATGGCTTATGTAAACGACAACTTTAAACCTGAAGATGTTATAAGATTACAAGATGCGCCAAATGACACATCTAAAAACTATCAGATTAAAGATTACAAAGGCACTTTTGCCATTATAAGTTCTGTTACAAATCCTTTTTGTGATTCATGTAACAGAATACGATTAACAGCCAACGGAAAATTGAAGAATTGTTTGTTTTCTGCTACAGAATCTGATTTATTGACTCCTTTAAGACAAGGGCAAAATATTGAACCTATTATCCAGAAAGCAATTCAATCTAAATATAAAGTTAGAGGCGGCATGGACACATTAAAAAAACTCGAAGAGCCTAAATTACATTCTCAAAACAGAAGTATGATTACTATTGGTGGTTAAACGCATTGATTATATAATATTTCGGCTTAAATGAAAAAGCATGAGTAAAAACCAAAAAAGAGAAGTTTCTGTTACAGGTTCAATAGCGTTTAATAAAATAACATTAAAAGAACCTGCTGATTCTGCGGCTGGTTTGACAGGCGTTAAAATAGCCATTCAGCATGCTTTGAACGAAATGGGAGTTGGTCGTTCTTTTAAAACATTAGCGCATTTAAATCAAGTTGATGGTATTGATTGCCCTGGTTGTGCTTGGCCAGATCCTGAAAAACGATCGAAATTAGGGGAATTTTGTGAGAATGGAGTTAAAGCTATAGCAGAAGAAGCTACAACTAAAAAGGTTGACTCATCTTTTTTTGAAAAATATTCTGTCGAGGAATTATCCCATTGGACAGATTTTGAAATTGGTAAAAGCGGTAGACTTACTGAACCTATGGTTCTATATCCAAATGAAATCCACTATAAACCTATTTCTTGGCAAAATGCTTTTAATTTAATTTCTGATGAACTTAAAAAACTGGATAATCCAGATGAAGCAATTTTTTATACTTCTGGAAGAAGCAGTAACGAAGCTGCCTTTTTGTACGGGTTATTTGTAAGGGCTTTTGGAACCAACAACTTACCCGATTGTTCAAACATGTGTCATGAATCCAGTGGTGTTGCACTATCTGAAACTTTAGGTATAGGAAAAGGTTCTGTAAAACTTGAAGATTTTGAACAAGCTGAAGTTATTATGATTCTTGGCCAAAATCCTGGAACAAACCATCCAAGAATGTTGATTTCTCTTGAAAAGTGCAAACGTAATGGAGGAAAAATAATTGCAGTAAATCCTTTAAAGGAAATTGGATTAATCAACTTCAAGAATCCTCAAGAAATAAGAGGCTACAGTGGTTCTGGAATTGCTCTTGCAGATATTTATTTACAAGTAAAAATTAATCAAGATGTTGCTTTATTAAAGCTTATTTTAAAAAAGCTTAAAAGTATAGAAAACCAAAAAGGAAATACTTTTGATTGGGACTTTATAAAGAAGCATACTTCTGGGGCACAAAGCTTGTTGGAAGATTTAGACAACTACAATGAATCATCTTTATTAGAATTAAGCGGTGTAGAAGAAAGGCTAATCAACGAAGCCGTAAAACTTTTAGCCAATAAAAGTAAAATCATTATTTGTTGGGCAATGGGTTTAACACAACATAAAAATGCTATAGATAACATCAAAGAATGTGTTAATTTACTATTGTTAAAAGGTAGTTTAGGTAAACCAGGATCTGGTACTTGCCCAGTTCGTGGGCATAGTAATGTTCAGGGCGACAGATCCGTTGGGATTATGCATTATGTTTCAAAAAACCTTAACAATGCCATTAAAGAAGAGTTTGGTTTTGAAGCACCTAAAAAACAAGGTCTAGATGTTGTTGAATCTGTAGAAGCCATGTATAATAATAAAGCTAAAGTATTTATAGCTTTAGGCGGCAATTTTTTATCTGCAGCTTCAGATACTTATTATACAGCAGAAGCATTACAAAAATGTTCACTAACTGTTCAGATTAGTACCAAGTTAAATCGCTCGCACTTAATAACAGGTAAAACAGCATTAATTTTACCAACTCTTGGTAGAACAGAACTGGATGAGAAGTTTGAAAATCGACGATTTTTAACTGTAGAAAATAGTATGGGAAAAGTCCATACTACTCAAGGCGTTTTAAAACCAGCTTCTGAAAATTTAAAAAGTGAACCTGAAATTATCGGAGGTATTGCAGATGTTTTCTTTAAAGGAAACCACAGTGTAAATTGGAAAAAATTAAGCGAGAACTATGATTTGATAAGAGAAAAAATTGGTAAAGTTTGCCAAGGGTTTGATGGTATAGCCCAAAAAGCTCAAAAGCAAGGATTTTACTTACCTAATAATGTTCGTGATTTAGATTTTTCAAAACTTCCCGAAGGAAAAGCACAATTTAGTTTGTGTAAACTTTCAGATATTAAAACTAATGATGATGAATTTATTTTAATGACAATTCGTTCACATGATCAGTTTAACACTACTATTTACGGCATGAATGATAGATATAGAGGTGTTTTGGGTGAACGTCGAATCGTTATGATGAATACAAAAGACATGAATAAACTAGATTTAAAAAGTAAGGATGTAATAAGTTTGATTAGTAATTATGATAACTACGAAAGAAAAGTAGAAAACTTTAAAGTGATACCTTATGATATTCCAGAAGGAAATTTAGCTGCATATTTCCCTGAAACAAATCCTTTAGTACCAATTAATCAATACGCTAGAAAAAGTCAAACACCTATTAGTAAATCTATAAAAGTAAAGGTTTTAAAAAGTGTTTATTAAAACCAAAGCATGATGACTATTGGTGGTTTGCTTGGTATAAACCATTATAATCTTCTAGTGTATCAATATCTGAAACCATAGATTCTGCATTCAACAAAACCACTTTATCAGTATATTTTTCAATCAATCTTTTAGCACCTTTATCATTTGAAAGTTGGGCTAATTCTTTAAAATAAATTTTATCAAACAATACTGGAACACCTTTCTTTCCATCTTTATATGAGGAAGCAATGATTTGATTTTTTCCTTTTTCAAATACTGAAATCATCGAGTTTAAATATTCAGAATTTATTAATGGTTGGTCGGCCAGTACTATTAAAATAGCTTCAATATCAAGCTCATTTTTAAAAATATAGTCTACACCAAAAGCAATAGAACTTCCTAATCCATTTTTCCAATTTTCATGATTTAATATTTGAATTGAACGACTACTGATAGAATTCTTAATCTCTTCAAAATTTGCTCCTAAAACAACAAAGGTTTTTAGATTCAGAGTTTCAGAAACTTGAATGGTGTGACCTAATAATGTTGTGTTTTTCCATTTCAACAATTGTTTTGGAGTTCCCATTCTTTTAGATTCTCCAGCTGCAAGGATTAAAATGGCAATATTTAATTTATCCGACAAATTAATTGATTAAGAATGTATTCTGCCAATCTTCTCTTTTAGTGGCATTGGTGTCTTTTTCCTAGTAACAGACAAAATTTCAGACAAAATTGAAATTGCTATCTCTTGTGGTGTCTCTGCTCCAATATTTAATCCTGCAGGACCACAAATTAGATCTAAAAAAGCTTCATCAACATCTGGACAATACTCTAAAAATTGAGAGAGAATTTTTTCTCTTCTCTTGGTTGGACCCAACATTCCTAAATATACAGGACGTGTATCTTTTAATTCGATTAAGTACTTAAGGTCATTTGCAAAATTATGAGACATTAACACAATAGCTGTTTCATCATCAATAGATTTTAACTCTAAATCATCTGGAGAAACAGAATAAAACGCACATGCTCCAGGAAAATTATTAATAGTCTTTGATTCTAAAGGTCCAGAAATTACAGTAACTTCCCAACCATTGAAACGTGCTAATTGACAAAGTTCTACAGCGTCATGTTCAGTGCCAAAAATCATGAGTTTGAAACACGGTGGCATGGTTTGGGAAAATAGCAGTAAGGAATCGGAAGCTTCATTAATATTATCTTCTCGATTAGAAATCGGAAAATTTTCATTTTTAAATTCAAAGTAAGTTCCAATATCTCTATCTTCTCCATCTACTGTTTTATATTGCGAATGTATTTTAAATGCTTCTCTATTTTTAATAGTTGAATTAAAAGCGTAAATAAATTCAGCATTAGGTTGAAAAAATTCAATCAAAATATAAAGTACTCCTTCGCAACCTAATCTATAACGACCATCGTAAGTCATCATTTTAGGAACTCCATTTTTGAAAACCGTTTCAGATTGTCTTAAAATATCTTTCTCTACACAACCACCACTCACAGCCCCAATCATTGAACCATCTTCCAGAATTAACATTCTAACACCAGGTTTTCTATATGAAGAACCTTTTAAATCCACAACAGATGCAAGTACAGTTTTAAGCCCTTTTTCTTTTGCTTTTAAGTAAGCTTCTATGATGTCTTTTATTTCGTGAGTCATATTAAAAAATTAATAAAAGCCTCCTAGAAGGCTTTTACTTTTTGAAGTGAATTTTAGTTAACCAATAACTTTTTCAAATTCCATATTATGAATAAAAGGTTGTTTATATACTCGTTTTCCTGTGGCTTTGTAAATAGCATTTGCCAATGCGCCTACTGCTGGTGGAAGCCCAGGTTCTCCCAATCCAGTAGGTTCAATATCATTATCAACAAAAAATACTTCTATTTCATCCGGAGCTTGAGAATGACGAATTAATTGATATCTATCAAAATTCATTTCATTTGGAACTCCATTTTCAAAAGTTAATTGGCTATACATTGCATGTCCAATACCATCTATCACACCACCTTGAATTATATTTGTGGCAGCATCAGGGTTCACAACAATGCCACAATCAACAGCACACCATACTTTTTTAATTTTTGGATTTCCGTCAACCATAACAATATCAACAACTTCTGCTACGTAAGAATAATGGCAGAAATATGCAGCCACACCTCTATAAATATTTGGATCTTTTTTATCCCAATTACATTTTTCCTTAACTAATTTCAAAACTCCTGCATAGCGTTCCGCATCGTACTCATACTTTTCTCCAACTGGATTATTTATAGCTCGATCAAATAATTCCAAACGGAAATCAATAGGATCTTTGCCTGCCAATTCTGCAACCTCATCCAGGAATGCTTGTTCTGCGCCTGCAGTAAAGTGAGACCTTGGAGCTCGCCAAGCTCCTGTGGTAACATTGGTTTTTCCTTCAATCTTTTCCGCT
>DATGBV010000332.1:0-10309 GCA_035312485.1 Flavobacteriaceae bacterium
ATTGTGATGATACAGAAGCCGCATCTTATCCTGGTAATACAGAAATTTGTGATGGTATAGATAATGATTGCGCTAACGGAGTGGACGACGGATTAGTCTTTTTAGACTACTACCCAGATTCAGATGAAGATGGTTTTGGAGATGAATCAGCGATTGCAGAGAACTCATGCTCACCAGTATCAGGAAAAGTTGCTGATAATACAGATTGTGATGATACTATGGATACGGTATATCCTGGTGCACCAGAAATAATCAACGATGGTATAGATCAAGATTGTGATGGTTCTGATCAGACATTGGGAATAGATGATTTTAACCTGAACAATGTACTTATTCATCCAAATCCGTTTAGCAATAAGCTTTCAATTCAATTACCAAACGAGTTTATAAATTATAAAATTGACATTGAATTGTTTGATTTGATTGGACGATCTATTTTTAGACTTCATAAAACTGCAAATGATTCTAAAATTGTGATATCAAATATGGATGATTTGCCATCAGGAATTTACCTAATGAAAATTTCCATTAATGAATTTAACAAAAGCACTGTAAAACGTATAATAAAAGATTAGAGCCTTTTTATCTGGCACAATTTACACAGAATCTACTTTGTGGTACCAGTAAAATTCTACCAATAGGAATTGAATTATTGCATTTTGCACAGTTGCCAAATCCAGAATCATTAATATTTGAAAGTGCAATTTGAAGGTTCTTTAGTTTTTGTTGAGCTTTTTTTAACGCCGCTTCATTTATAGACTTATTATTGATGGCATCCATTCTTGAAACTCTACCAATCGCATTTTCTGGAGCAATGGGTTTTGTTAAATCCTTATAATTTTCAATTAACCGTTCAGCATTTTGGATCTCCTTTTTAATAAGTTCTTCTATGTTTTGTAATTCTTCTTTAGTCATTTTATAAAATAAAAAATCCTACTCTATAAAAAGTAGGATTCATTTGAATTATTTAACAATTTAGGATTCTGTTGGTTTTTCGGCCTTTTCTATTTTGATTTTTAGCTTACTTTCTTTTTTGTCCAAATCCATAATAATTTTATCGCCTTCATGCACTTTAGAAGTTATTATTTCTTCAGCCAAGGCATCCTCGATGTACTTTTGAATGGCCCGTTTAAGTGGCCTCGCACCATATTGTTTATCAAAACCTTTTTCTGCAATAAATTCTTTTGCGCTTTTGCTCAATTTAAGAATGTAACCTAAATCGTTTATTCTTAACAATAGTTTTTCTAGTTCAATATCAATGATCTTATTGATATGTTCTTTTTCAAGAACATTAAATACCACAACATCATCAATTCTATTCAAGAATTCAGGAGCAAAGGATTTTTTAAGCGCATTTTCTATAACACTTCTGGCATTGGCATCTTGTTGTGCTTTTTGCGAAGCAGTGCCAAACCCAACACCTGTGCCAAAATCTTGCAATTTTCTGGAACCGATATTAGAGGTCATAATAATAATAGTGTTTCTGAAATCTATTTTTCTTCCTAAACTATCTGTTAAATAGCCATCATCAAGAACCTGTAGGAGCATATTAAAGACATCAGGATGTGCTTTTTCAATCTCATCCAAAAGAATAACAGCATAAGGTTTGCGTCTTACTTTTTCTGTAAGCTGGCCACCTTCTTCATAACCTACATATCCAGGAGGAGCGCCAATTAATCTTGATATTGCAAACTTCTCCATATACTCACTCATATCTACTCTTACCAAGGCATCTTCGCTATCAAATAATTCGCGAGCTAACACTTTGGCTAACTGTGTTTTACCTACACCTGTTTGACCTAAAAATATAAATGAACCAATAGGCTTATTTGGGTCTTTAAGACCAGCTCTGTTTCGTTGTATGGCTTTAACAACTTTTGCCACAGCTTCATCTTGACCAATAACTTTTCCTTTGATAAGTTCGGGTAATTTTGCCAATCTATTGCTTTCAGTTTGAGCAATTTTATTTACAGGTATTCCAGTCATCATAGAGACGACATCTGCAACATTGTCTTCAGTAACTATTTCTCTATGCTGTTTTGTTTCTTCTTCCCACTTTTCTTGTGCAATAGAGAGTTCTTTTTCCAATCGTTTTTCATCATCACGAAGCTTTGCAGCTTCTTCATACTTTTGTTTTCTTACAACCGAATTCTTGGTTTCTTTAACGCCTTCAAGTTGATTTTCTAATTCCAATATCTGTTTTGGAACAGCAATATTGGTAATATGTACACGAGAGCCTGCTTCGTCCAGAGCATCAATAGCTTTGTCAGGTAGAAAACGCTCTGTCATATATCTGTTAGTCAATTTTACACAGGCTTCAATAGCTTCATTGGTATAATCTACATTGTGATGGTCTTCATACTTACTTTTTATATTATTAAGTATTTCAATGGTTTCTTCAACAGTAGTAGGTTCAACGATCACTTTTTGGAAGCGTCGTTCTAATGCTCCATCTTTTTCAATATATTGTCTATATTCATCCAATGTTGTAGCTCCAATGCATTGAATTTCACCACGTGCGAGAGCAGGTTTGAACATATTTGATGCATCTAAACTACCAGTAGCTCCTCCTGCACCAACAATGGTGTGAATTTCATCAATAAACAGAATAACATCATTATTTTTTTCAAGTTCGTTCATGACGGCTTTCATGCGTTCTTCAAACTGGCCTCGATATTTTGTTCCAGCTACAAGACTTGCCAAATCAAGAGTAACAACACGCTTACTAAACAAAATACGTGAAACCTTTCTTTTAATGATGCGTTCAGCCAAGCCTTCAGCAATTGCAGATTTTCCAACGCCAGGTTCACCAATAAGTAGCGGGTTATTCTTTTTTCTTCTACTTAATATTTGCGAAACCCTCTGGATTTCTTTTTCTCGTCCTACAACAGGATCGAGTTTGCCTTCTTCAGCAAGCGCAGTAAGGTCACGACCAAAATTATCTAGAACAGGTGTTTTAGATTTCTTGGAGCTTTTAGTGGTAGATTGACTAAAAGGGTTATCTTTTGATGTTTCTTCAGAAGTATCGTCCTCTTCAGAAAATGATTCAGCCTTTGGTGAATCTAAATAATTATCGTCACTAGTAATCATAAGTTTAAATTGTTCTTTTACGTTATCGTAATCAACTTTTAGTTTATTTAAAAGTTTTGTAGTTGGGTCGTTTTCATTTCTTAAAATACATAAGAGTAAGTGCGCTGTATTAATAGAAGTACTTTGAAATAGTTTGGCCTCTAAAAAAGTTGTTTTTAAAGCCCGTTCTGCTTGCCGTGTAAGATGTAAATTTTTCTTTTCGTTTGACAGTTCGGTAACATTTGGATTGGCTGGACTTAAAATTTCTACTTTACGCCTTAAGTGATTTAAATCAATCTCTAAAGCATTTAAAATATTAATAGCTTTGCCATTGCCATCACGCAAAAGTCCAAGCATGAGGTGTTCAGTCCCAATAAAATCATGGCCTAAACGCAATGCCTCTTCTTTGCTATATGCAATGACATCTTTTACTCTTGGTGAAAAATTATCGTCCATAACATTTTTCTCTTTCTGCATTAAAAATACTAAAACATATTTATTAATGGCAAAAACTATACCCTAAATTAATATTTACAGGGCTAATTGACAAAAAAAGGCGACTAAATCAAAATATTTCCGTTCATATTTATTAACCAATAAATCACTAAAAATTGTTAATAAAAAACAGAAAAAACAAGCCATTAAACCTTACAATAACTTATGAAATAATTATATTAGCACGATTTAAAAAAACAGTAAAATAACTAATAAATTATTATGGCAGAAGGAGAAAAACTGATTCCAATCAATATAGAAGATGAGATGAAATCGGCTTACATTGATTATTCAATGTCGGTCATTGTGTCACGTGCTTTGCCAGATGTTAGAGATGGATTGAAACCTGTACATAGACGTGTACTTTATGGTATGCATGAACTAGGGGTAAGGTCTAATACAGCACATAAAAAATCTGCAAGAATTGTTGGGGAAGTTTTAGGTAAGTACCATCCACATGGAGATACATCTGTATACGACACAATGGTACGTATGGCCCAAGAATGGAGTTTAAGGTACATGCTTGTTGATGGTCAGGGTAACTTTGGTTCAATTGATGGAGATAGTCCTGCAGCAATGCGTTATACTGAAGCGCGAATGCGTAAAATTTCGGAAGACATGTTGGCAGATATTGATAAAGAAACTGTTGACCATAAACTAAATTTTGATGACACGCTTCAGGAACCAACAGTGCTTCCAACTAGAATACCTGGCTTATTGGTTAATGGCGCTTCTGGTATTGCAGTTGGTATGGCGACAAATATGCCTCCACATAATTTAAGTGAAGTTGTGGATGGTACTGTAGCATATATTGATAATAGTAACATTGAGATTGATGAGCTTATAAAACATATTAAAGCACCCGATTTTCCTACAGGAGGAACTATTTATGGTTATGATGGTGTCAAAGAAGCTTTTCATACAGGAAGAGGACGTGTTGTTATTAGAGCAAAGGCAATTATTGAAGAAGTAGATGGAAGAGAGTCAATTATAGTAACAGAAATTCCTTATCAAGTAAATAAGGCAGATATGATTAAGAAAACTGCCGATTTGGTTAATGATAAAAAAATAGATGGGATTTCTACTATTCGTGATGAGTCAGACAGAAATGGTATGCGTATAGTGTATGTACTAAAGCGTGATGCAATTCCAAACATTGTATTGAATAAGCTTTATAAATATACGGCGTTACAATCTTCATTTAGTGTAAACAATATCGCATTAGTAAAGGGTAGACCACAATTATTGAATTTAAAACAATTAATTCAATATTTTGTAGAACATAGGCATGAAGTTGTTGTAAGACGTACAACATACGAATTACGTAAAGCAGAAGAAAGAGCACATATTTTAGAAGGGTTGATTATAGCTTCTGATAATATAGATGAAGTCATTGCCTTAATAAGAGCATCATCTAATGCTGATGAAGCAAGAACGAAATTAATTGAACGTTTTGAGCTTTCTGAAATACAAGCCAAAGCCATTGTAGAAATGCGCTTAAGACAACTTACAGGTTTAGAACAAGATAAATTACGTTCTGAATATGAAGAGTTAATGAAAACCATAGAAGACTTAAAAGATATTCTTGATAAAAAAGACCGTAGAATGGATATTATCAAAGAAGAGCTTCAGGTTGTAAAAGAAAAATATGGTGATGAGAGAAGGTCTAATATCGAGTATGCAGGTGGCGATTTAAGTATAGAAGATATGATTCCTGATGAGAAGGTTGTCATTACAATTTCTCATGCAGGATATATTAAACGTACGTCCCTTACTGAATACAAAACGCAGAATAGAGGAGGTGTAGGTCAAAAAGCTTCTACAACAAGAAATGAAGATTTTCTAGAACACTTGTTTGTTGGTACTAACCATCAGTATATGCTGTTCTTCACTCAAAAAGGAAAATGTTTCTGGATGCGTGTTTATGAAATTCCAGAAGGAAGTAAAACTTCAAAAGGAAGAGCTATTCAAAATCTAATAAATATTGAACAAGATGATAAGGTCAAGGCTTTTATTTGTACTCAAGATTTAAAGGACGAAGATTACATCAATAACCATTATGTGATCATGGCTACCAAAGGAGGTCAAGTTAAGAAAACTTCACTTGAGCAATATTCAAGACCAAGAACAAATGGCATTAATGCCATTACCATTCGTGAAGATGATGAATTGTTAGAAGCAAAATTAACCACTGGCGAAAGTCAAGTGATGTTGGCTTTAAAATCTGGTAAGGCTATTCGTTTTGAAGAGGCTAAAACAAGACCCATGGGTAGAAATGCTTCAGGCGTTCGAGGTATCAAATTGGCCAATGATAAAGATGAGGTAATTGGTATGATCGCAGTAGATGATTTTAGCCGTGATATTTTGGTTGTTTCAGAAAATGGTTATGGTAAACGATCAAGTTTAGAGGACTATAGAATTACCAATAGAGGAGGAAAAGGTGTTAAAACTATCTCTATTACAGAAAAAACTGGTAATTTAGTAGCTATAAAAGAAGTGTCGGACACTGATGACCTAATGATTATCAATAAATCTGGTATTGCGATAAGAATGGCAGTAGAAAATTTAAGGGTTATGGGAAGAGCAACACAAGGAGTCAAACTCATTAATTTAAAGAATTCCGATTCTATTGCTGCAGTTGCTAAAGTAATGCATGACGAAGACGAAGTAGAAGATATAGAAGACACTTCTAATAGTATAGAAAAAGAAGATGGCACAACTCTTGATATGAATCAAGACGAAAACAATAAGGACGAATAAATTAAAGATTAAACAAAATGAAAAAACAAATTTTAGTAGCTTTTGCTATATTAATATCCACGTTTTCTTTCGCCCAGAAGAAAGAATTAAGAACAGCAGAAAAAGCTATAAAGGATAACAATTTTGCAGAGGCTAAAGCAGCATTGGGTTCGGTTTCATCGATGCTATCTTCATTAGACACCAAATTAAAAGATGAATATTATTATTTAAATGCTAAAGCATTATTTGCTAATGGAGCAGGTAATAACACTGATATTAATAAGGCTTTGGAAAGTTTAGATAATATTGGAGACCAAAATTCACCAGAGGTTGCAGAATTGAAACAAGAAATGGTTAATTCATTTTTAACTAAAGGTAATGAGTATTACGAAAAGAAAGATTATGAATCCTCATCACATAGTTTTGAACAAGCCTATAGAGCTTCAACTAGAGATACACTGTACCTTTATTATGCGGCATCAACGGCAGTTAGCGTTCAAGATTATGACCGTTCATTAAAATTATATAAAGAACTTAAGGATTTAGGTTTTACAGGTGTTGAAACAGAATTTGTTGCAACAAATAAAGAAACAGGAGAAGAAGAAGCTTTTCAAAGTGCAAGCTTAAGAGATCTTTCTATAAAAGCAGGAACACATATTAGCCCAAAAGAAAAGAAAACAGAATCAAAGCGAGCAGAAATTGTAAAAAATATCGCACTGATTTATGTTAGTAATGGAGAAAATGAAAAAGCACTAGAAGCAATGTCTGATGCAAGAAAAGAAAACCCAGATGACATTAACTTATTACTTTCTGAAGCCAACATCCATTATAAAATGGGTAATAAAGATAAATTCAAAAGCATTTTGGAAGAGGCAACACAAAAAGATCCTAATAATCCAGAATTACAATATAATTTAGGTGTTATTGCTGCTGAATCTGGTGATATTGAAAGCGCAAAAAAATATTATAACAGATCTATTGAATTAGACCCTAATTACATTAATGCACAAATAAATATGGCCGCATTGATTTTGTCAGAAGAAGAAGCTCTTATTGAAGAAATGAATGGTTTAGGAAGTTCTGCAGCTGACGATAAAAGATATGATGAGTTGAGAGAAGAAAGAAAAGTTTTGTATCAAAATGCAATACCATATCTTGAATCTGCTTTAGAGATAGAATCGGATAATCTTCAAGCAGCTAAAACTCTTATGAACATTTATAGTGTTACAGGAGATGATGCTAAATTTAAAGCACTAAAAGCTAAAGTTGAAACTCTTGAAAGTGGAAATTAAATAAAAATACTCGGTTAATTATAAAAAAAATGCCCTTTTAAAGGGCATTTTTTATACAATCTTTTTAATTACCCTTAATTTGTGAGTGTGTTTTTTCTTGTTAACATTATAAATTCCGGTATGATCTAATCTGTCAATTCTCACTTTACCATGAGCATGAATTATATAATTGTCCTTAAGAATAATACCAACATGCACTATGTTTCCTTCATCGTTATCAAAAAATGCTAAATCCCCTGGTTCGCTTTCTTCAATAAAACTTAAGGCTTCGCCTTGCGTTGCTTGTTGAGAAGCATCACGAAGTAATTTATAACCGTTTATTTTATATACCATTTGGGTAAATCCAGAACAATCAATACCAAGTGGTGTTTTTCCGCCCCAAAGATATGGAGCATTCATGTAGAGGAAAGCGGTGTTTATAAGATTTTTTTTATGTTGAATTCCATTTATGGAATTACCATCAAAATTGTGTTCAAAAACTTGTAATCCATTTAGTGAAGCACCAATCGTAATCAAAATTAATTCCTGATTCTTGCTTTGAACATATTCGATCAAATCATACGAATAACCAATGTCTGATTTTTCAGTTGAATTATATTGTTCTTTTGAAATTTCAAAACATTGTTTTTTATCTATCCAACCTTCATATCCATCAAAGGCAACACGGATCTTATACCAAAATTTTCGTTTTTCAATTATTTTAAAATGATCACCATAAAGTAATTGCGAAACAAGTTCACTTTTGTCAGACGGTTCAAAACGAATTGGAACAATGCTTAAATTACAGATTCCGTATTGCATCAAAAAAATTAGTTACGTTCTATAATTATTGCTGAAGCGCCACCACCTCCATTACAAATGGCAGCTGCACCATTTCTGGCATTATTTTGTTCTAGAACATTTAGAAGTGTAATAATTATTCTAACTCCAGAGCAACCTAATGGGTGGCCAAGTGAAACGGCACCACCATTTACATTAACGTTTGAGTCATTCAATCCTAAAAGTTTCATATTAGCTAAACCAACAACCGAAAATGCTTCGTTAAATTCAAAATATTCAATATCATTGATAGATAAGCCAGCTTTGGCTAAAGCTTTAGGTAATGCTTTTGCAGGAGCAGTTGTAAACCATTTAGGCTCTTGAGCAGCATCTGCATAGCTTTTAATGGTTGCAAGAGGATTCAATCCTAATTCATTAGCTTTATCTCTGCTCATTAAAACCATAGCACCAGCACCATCATTTATTGTTGATGCATTTGCTGCGGTAACAGTTCCATCTTTTGTAAAAGCAGGTCGTAGTGTTGGAATTTTTTCCAAATTAACATTGGTAAATTCTTCATCTCTATCAACTATAACAGATTCTCCACGTCTTTGCGGAACTTCAACAGGAACAACTTCATTATTAAATTTTCCTTCATTCCAGGCAGTTGCAGAACGTTTATAAGATTGAATTGCATAGGCATCTTGGTCTTCTCTGGAAAAATTATATTCAGTTGCACAAGCATCGGCACAAACTCCCATAGCATTTTGATCGTAAACATCTACCAAACCATCTTTTTGCATACCATCAACAAAAGTAGCTGGCCCAAATTTAGTTGACGAACGTGCATGATAATAATGTGGAATTAAACTCATATTTTCCATGCCACCAGCTACAGCAATATCTATATCACCTAACGCAATGGCTTGTGCAGCTTGCATAACTGCTTTCATTCCAGAAGCACAAACTTTGTTTACCGTTGTACATGGTACTGTATTAGGAATTCCAGCAAAAATTGCAGCCTGTCTAGCCGGTGCCTGACCAGTACCAGCCTGAACAACATTTCCCATCAAAACTTCCTGTACTAATTCTGGTTTTAGATTAATTTTATCTAAAGCTCCTTTTATGGCAATTGCTCCTAATTTTGGAGCAGGAACTGTTGATAGTGACCCTAAAAAGCTCCCTATTGGTGTTCTAGCCGCAGATACTATGACAACCTCTTTGCTCATTTTAAAATTTGTTTATTTTGTTGATGCGAAATTAATCATTTTTAAGAAGAATTTAGAACGATTACAGTATTTTAAATATACTAATAAAAGGATATTTATTACATTTGGTAACCTTTATACTTTAAATGAAAGACCTAACAAATAAGTTATATAGAAACCATTCTTTAGCATATAAACTTTTATTATTTGTAAGTACTACTTTTTTAATTGTTTATCTATTCCCAAAAAGCGGCAAATTCAAATACAGCTTCGAAAAAGGAAAACCTTGGCAATCTGAAAATTTGTATGCACCTTTTAATTTTGCCATTAAAAAAACCCAGGGTGAAATTGATTCTGAAAAAGAAACGATTAGTAATAATGCTTTTCTTTATTTTAATCTGAATAGCGATGTAAAAAGTAGAGTTGAAGCAGATTATCGAGATGCGTTAAAAGAGATAAATACAGATTCTATATCTTCTTCTGATTTTGAAAGTATTACAAATACAGGAATACAAATCATTAATGAATTGTATGAATACGGTTTTTCAAGTGAGAATTATAATTTTGAAGAAGAAAGGAATGTAATTATACTTGAGGATCGTGTAGAAAAACTTCGCACAACGTATTCTAATTTGGTAAATCAGGAAGACTTAACATCTATACTTAACAAAGCTTTACGAAACAATAACTTAAGTCAGTATAGAAATTTATTTATTTCACTTTTTTATGATATAGTAGAGCCAAATT
>DATGBV010000333.1:0-2955 GCA_035312485.1 Flavobacteriaceae bacterium
GTGATGCCATGATTGCTGGTATGACCTTAAATATCTTTAACAATCATGCAGAGCGCGTAAGAATGGCAAATTTAGCTCAAACCGTTACTGTATTGCAGGCTGTTATTTTGACTCAAGAAGAGAAAATGATACTTACACCAACCTATCATGTTATGGAAATGTATAAAGTGCATCAGGATGCGACTTTAATTCCTATTGAGGTTACTTCCAATGATTTTATAATGAATGACCAACGCATTCCTGCTGTATCTGTTTCTGCTTCTAAAGATCAGTCTGGAAAAACACATATTTCTATTACTAATATTGATAATAAAAATGAACAAAAAATAGATATCGACTTACAAAAAAGCACATACAAAAAAGTGTCTGGTAGAATTTTAACATCGGCTAACATTCAAGACTACAATTCTTTTGAAAATCCAACAAAGATTACACCTGATTCTTTTGAAAAAGCTGTTATTAAAAATGGGAAATTAGAAGTCAATATGCCACCTAATTCTGTCGTTGTATTAGAATTAGTTGAATAACAATATATTAGGTTTGACTTTCATGAAAAAATAGTCGAACTTCGTTTACCATTGTTAAAATTAAGATTGATGTTATAGCATTAGTCTTCATTATAACTAACCATTAACCAATGTTAAAATTCTTTCGTAATATTCGTCAAAACCTTCTCAACGAAGGCAAAACCTCCAAATATCTCAAATATGCCATTGGTGAAATTGTGCTGGTGGTCATTGGGATTTTGATTGCGCTGTCTATCAATAATTGGAATGAAAATCGAAAAGCTATTATTAAAGAAAAAAGTTACATTCAATCTATTTACAAGGATTTAAAGAATGACATAAAAAAAATTAATGTGTGCAAATCGATGCTATCCAATCATTACAGCATTGGAATAGAGGTTCTAAAAGCTATTGAAGAAAAGGATTCAAAAGTTATGGATTCTGCTCAAATAGCTACTTATCTTGCCTGGGATTTATCAGAGGTATTACCTGTAGATAGAACGGAAAATACTTGGGATGAATTAAAAATATTGGGTAAAGAAACCTTTCTTATAAACGATTCGCTTACTCTACAGTTAAATAAGTTTTATGCAAATTATGATAAACAAATTGAACGGTTTAATCAGTTACCAAAAAAGGCAAGACAAGAATTACGTGAACTTACAGGTAAATGTCATAACTCTAAAGGATTAGAAATTATCTATAAAAAAGGTGTTAATTTTTATGGTGCATCTTCTACATATACGCGTCATTGTATTTTGTCAATAGAGAATCCTTCAGAAGTAGTTGGTATTATTGTAATGTCGTCAATTGTTCATTTATCAATCTATGAAGATTTGATAAATAATGCTGAGAGTGTTAATTCCTATTTGGAAGACAATTATGTGCAAGAATTGAAATACATTAAATGACAAAGAGTTTATTCATAAAAATTGAGATATAAAATCACATAAAACTGATTCATTTCAAAATAATTTTGCAATACCAAATCAATTATTCAAATATACTCATGCTTTCATCATAAATAGGGCTTTTAATGGCTAAAAAATTTAAGACACTATGAAAAACATGATTTTGGGATAGTGTTTCATTAGGCTTGAGTTTTTTAGAGCTGTCAGAAAGCCACACAATAAAAGGAATCTCTAATTGTTCTTTAGGTGCTATTCTGGCTGGTATTCCGTGCATATATAAATTATTTTCTCCTAAAGATTCACCGTGGTCTGAAACGAATATCATTGTACTATTGTATTCTTTTAATTGCTTTAAATTTTCTATTAAGCTAGACAAAATATAATCTGTATAAACAATGGTGTTGTCATAAGCATTAATAAGTTCTTCAGATGTACATTTACCTAATTCAACACTATTACATACTGGTTTGAAGGTTTCAAATTCAGGAGGATATTTCTTACTGTAAGATGGTCCATGACTGGTACTTGTATGTAAAACAATTAAAATTTTATTTTTATCACTTGCTAAAATTTGCTCATTTAATCCGCTTAAAAGAATTTCATCATATTTACACTTATCTCCTTCACAGTCCTTTTTTAAATCGTTTTTTTTAATGAAGTTTTTAATATGAATAGGTGGTTCTCCCCAATTTGTAGTTCTCCATATGACTTCAACATCGTTTCTATATAGATAATTAGGTAAAATTTCATATAATTTTTTAGTATTGGTATGTTCTAATATGCACTTTACTCCTGCTCTTGTATATGTGGCACAAGCCGTTGCATTAAAACTGTAAACATTTTCTGTCTTAGACAATAAAGGATTTGTAAGTCTTTCATAACCATATAATGAAAAGTTTTCACTTCTTACAGATTCTCCAATAACAAGAACCGCAACAGATTTTTCAGCGTCTTTTATTGTTGCATTGGGTAATAGAATTTCCTTTTTATTTTCTTGACTTTTATGAATATAAAACAGTGATGTATTTACCACATAAGACCATGGCATCACTAGTGCTCCTAATTCGGTTGAATTTTTATCAATCCATAACCAATTACCAGCATTCACAAAAACCATGGAGATAATAAATATTAATGTCAACGAAAAGTTTATCAAAAAATTTTTGACTGGTACTTTAAGTGTTTTAATTTTAATTATTATAATGCTTGGAATTATACCTAATACAATTAAATAGACAATTAACCGAAAGGAAAAGAAACTACTGGCCTCTTCATAATTGGTATTGAGAACGTTACCAATCATTGTCTCATCAATAATAATATTGTAGGTATTTATAAAATATAAGGCAACAGCATTGATGATGAAAAATAACACCAGTAAAACTTTGCCAACAAATTGAGAAAGAAAAAATATAAGGTATAATACAAAAGCGTTTACAACTAACATTAAAATTACCAAACTTACAATAATGATAATGCCATCTAAACTTTTATAGTCTAGATTATTGAAAACGAATTTAAAAAAAGGTAAATGAAAT
>DATGBV010000334.1:0-4686 GCA_035312485.1 Flavobacteriaceae bacterium
AAGTATTATCAGTTATCGCATATTCTGCATCTAGATTAACTGCATAGCTATCCATTGAGCTTCTCAAAGCAATACTGCTAGGGCCAGTACCAGAACGCTGTAAACTAATTACTATTGAAGAAACATCAAAACTATAGCCAGAATTAGGAGAAATAGTAAATTCCATGTAATTATTTCCTGAAACAGCATTTGCAATACTCGTTAAAGCCCAATTTGTAGCATTAAATCTTCCGCCATTATTGGAAGCAGTTAACCCAGAACCTCTTATAATCGTTGAAGCTCCAAGATTTATATCATTAAAGTTAGAGTTTGCTGAAACTTCATTGCCTGTTAAACCACTAAATTCAAAAGTTAGTATTTGCCCAAACCCCATAAAATTGGCGCATAGTAGTAATAAAACAACGAGGGAATGTTTCTTTATCATAGAGAGTAATTAATTCAAATTTTTTATAAAAAGCCAACAAATATAATGTAATTTACTTAAAAATCAAGCCATTACACAATTGCTGTTATTAACAATTTGTTATTATTTTTACACATGCCCAAACATAAATCATACACAGTTGAAAAAGCCAAAAAAAAGCTAGAATACTACTGTGCATACCAAGAACGCTGTCATCAAGAGGTTAGACAAAAGCTTCAGCAAATGCATATGATACCTGAAGCGATAGACCTAATTATAGGTCATCTTATTGAGCATAACTATCTTAACGAAGAACGTTTTTCCAAAGCATATGTACGCGGAAAGTTAAGGCAAAAGTATTGGGGAAAAAATCGCCTAACTTTAGAATTAAAGAAAAGGGATGTGTCCAAAAATAATATAAATGCTGCACTTGCAGAAATAAACCAACAGGAATACAACGAGATTTTTGAAGCACTTGTCGAAAAAAGATACAATCAACTTAAAGAACCAAACAAATTAAAGAGAAAAAAGAAACTGGTAGATTATCTTTTGTACAGAGGTTGGGAGCCTTTTTTGGTTTATGATAAAGTAAATGAGCTTATTCCTTAATTTTATTTGCTATTAACCCTAAAAATAAGACAAGGATATAAATAATCTTTTTATTATATCCTTGTCTGTTTTATAACAATCATACCATACCAATAATATGAATATCAAAATAAAGAATAAAACAACAATTAAAACATGATAATTGTCATTTATGGGTTTTTATAATTATTTATTTTTTTATGTGTTCTGATTATAGCTTGTCTATTTTTCCAATCAATCCATTTTTGCCCTTGTAAGTTTCGCATGGTATTATCATAATACCGCATAATAAGAATATTATAAATAGCGCGCCCCAGGTTTTTAGGTTTTCTTGCAATGGCTCTTAAACTCATAGAAATTCCAGGCGTTACATAACGCATATAATGCCAAAACCCTTCAGGCATATATAAAATTTCACCATGGTTTAACTCGGTTGTGTAACCTTTTGCTTTTTGTAATGCAGGCCATTTTGTGAAATCTGGATTGGAAAAATCGATATCTTCTCGTGTAATTAGTGAGTGAGGAACTTTATATAAGTACTTATTTTGTTTTTGATCAAAAAGGATAACTTGTTTTTTACCATGAAAATGAAAATGAAAAATATTGGCTAAATCAATATCATAATGCATAAAGGTATGTGAGTTTTCACCTCCCAAAAAAAGCATTGGCAAACCCTTCATGAGTTTTAATCCGAAATCTGGATATTTGAAATCTTGTTGAAGTTGAGGGACTTCCCTTAAAACATTCCACAAAAAAATGCGATATCGTGTAGGTTCTTTTTTAAGGAGATTTATATAGTCGCTCATTTTCATTTTGGTATGAGGCTCGTTAAATCCGTCTTTGTAGTCAACAGGTCTATCGTCATACAGTGGCACGGTTTTATCGCCTGCAATGTCTTTCATGTAATCCAGGCTCCATTTAGAATAGGCAGGCCAGTCTTCTATAAAACGCTCAATAACCACAGGTTTTTGTGGTTTGAAATAATACTTAATGAAATCCTCTTTGGTTATGGTTTCCACTCGAGGAATATCTTGAAGATTTAATTTCAATATAGTCTGTTTTTATAAAGAGGCTAAAGTTAAGAAATTGTTACCAAATTTCACTTTTCGCAAATTTCACGACTTAAAGATTTATAGCTTAAAAAAGATACTTTAAATCTAAAAGAACATTTCCTTTAGGCATTGGCACCAAATTGGTCTCTGTGTATTCTGTATTAAAAATATTATTTCCTATAACAGAAATGGTAAAAGATTCTATAGCCAAAGTAGCTTTAACATCTACAGCATGATAACTTTCGCCCGTAGTACGATTTGCATATTTGTAAGTGATGTCTTGAGAAACATTTTTCAAGAATTGCGAATGATAGGTTGTTGTCATATGGTGTTTCAATGAGTTTATGGAATACCTAGAGAAGTTAGCTTTTACATGCTTTAAATTTTCGTTCAAATAGCTATAACCAAAATTCAAATGCTGGTTAAAACCAGACATTCTAAATCCATAATTTGTATTAACTTCAAAACCGAAAGAATTTACATCTTGAATATTGGTGGCTTGCCAAAGGTCGTCTTCATTTTCTTTAACATAATCTATAAGATTGTTTGAGCTTCTGTTGAAAACAGTAATATTTCCAGTAAAATTATTTTTTGAAAATTTCAACCCAATCTCTTCTGTAATGGCTTCTTCAGGATCTAAATTTTCGTTACCAAGTGTTGTTGGATCACTGTAATACAAATCTGTATATGTTGGAATCCTGTAGGTATATCCTGCATTGGCGTAGACTTTAAATGTGTCATTTATTCTATACCCTAAATCAATTCCTGGGAAAATGTGAAATTTAAAATCGGAAAAATAAGTTGCAGCTATTCCTGGAGTGACGTCTAATTTTTCATTAATAAGCTTTAACCGATGTTCTAGAAACACAGTAACCATATCTCTTTCACGACTTCCTAAATTGTTACTGGATAGATATATTTTAGAAAAATCTACTCCGAAGCCTGTAATTCCAGCATTAGAAATTAAAGATGCATTTACTTCTGCCCCAACTTTGTTGGTTTGGTGTAGGTTTCTGTAAATAGCAGGATTATTACGTACAAAAACATACATATCCTGATTGCGTTTCCAATATAATCGTGGCTTTAAAGTTAGGTTTTTAGTTTTATAAATAGACGAAAGACCAACCAAACTACTCTGCGTTTCTTCATATTGATTAATTGCTGAAGGTGAAGCATAAAATCCGTTGGCACCAAACTTACGTTCGGTAAAATATCCAAGGATACTTATTGGCAATTTGTTTTTATTGAAGGTACTTTTTAAAAAATAATTCTGATTTGTAAAATCTGTATTATGTCTGTAACCATCAGAGCTGTTTATAGACGCATGTACAATATGCGAACTGTTTTTAAAATCGTGACCTAATGTGCCATTAAAGTTTTGTTGGTTGTATGAGCCTACTTGAAACCCAATTTCATTAACGTTTTCAGCATTGTTTTTTGTAACAATGTTAATAGCACCAGTAAATGCATTTTGACCGAACACTCTCGCTGCAGGTCCTTTTATAATTTCAATACGCTCAATAACTTCAATAGGCAGAGCCATATTCATGGTGTGATGACCAGTTTGTGAGTCTTCTACCTTAATACCATCAATGAGCAAAAGTGTCTGATCAAAACTTCCTCCTCTTATATATAAATCAGCCTGCATGCCATTCACACCACGACGTCTTATATCAATACCAGCAACTTGTTGTAACAAATCTGCAACATTGGTTGCTGTGCTTTGCACAATATCTTCAGATGAAATAATGGTTATGGTTCTTGAGTTTTCTTTAAATGGTAAATCAATCCGGCTCGATGTAATAACAACAGAATCTAATTCTTGTTGTTTAGATAAATCTTGTGAAAAAGACACATAACTTATTAATAATGATAAAAATAGAATTATAACAAGCCTTAATGAATACATTTGGTTGGTTTTTTGGTCGGACAAATTTATTAATAATAAAAAGACTGAAAAGAGTTTAGTGAAATTCTTTATACTTTTTAACGAATAGCAAATATGAAAAATGAAGTAAATACAATATCTTTATACAATGTATGCACTGGTAGATTGTAACAATTTTTATGCTTCTTGTGAGCGGGTTTTTAATCCTAACTTGCAAAAAAAACCAGTTGCTATACTCTCCAATAATGATGGTTGCGTGATTTCTATGAGCGACGAAACGAAAGCACTAAAACTTCCGTTTGGAGCTCCAATCTTTAAATGGGAAGCATTTTGTAAAGAAAACAACATTCACGTACTTTCATCCAATTATCCGTTGTATGGAGATATGAGCAGCCGTGTCATGAATATTCTATATCAATTTACGCCAAATGTTGAAGTGTATAGTGTGGATGAAGCCTTTTTGGAGTTTAAAGGGTTTGAAAACTACAATTATACTGATTATGGAAACCAGATTAGACAACGTATTTTAAAATGGACAGGCATACCAACATGTGTTGGTATTGCGCCAACAAAAGCATTAAGTAAAGTTGCCAATAAAATTGCGAGAAAATTTCCAGATAAAACAAATGGAGTTTATGTGATTGATTCTGAAGAGAAACGTCTTAAAGCATTAAAGTGGATAAAGATTGAAGATGTTTGGGGTATTGGTAGAGGTCTCCAAAAACGATTAAAACCAAAAAATATAAAAACTGCAT
>DATGBV010000335.1:0-2809 GCA_035312485.1 Flavobacteriaceae bacterium
TTGGTAGATATAAAGGTAAAATAGATGGTTGGGATGTTGTAAACGAAGCATTAAATGATGATGGAACATTACGGAAAACAGTATTTTTAGAAGTATTGGGAGAAAATTATTTAGCATTGGCATTTAAATTAACTGCAGAAGTAGACCCTGAAGTAGATTTATATTATAACGATTATAGCATGACCAATCCACAAAAAAGGGCAGGAGCAATAAAAATGATCAAAAAACTGCAAGAGCAAGGTGTTAAAATAGATGGCATTGGAATGCAAGGACATTGGAGTTTAAATGGCCCAAGTATAGAACAAATTGAGGAAAGCATTTTAGATTATGCCTCTTTAGGCATTCAAGTGGCTATTACAGAATTAGATATCTCTGTTATTCCGATGCCATGGGATTTCAGTGGCGCAGATGTCAATGTAAAGTTTGAAAGCACAGACCCAACAATGAATCCTTATCCAGAAAGTCTTCCAGACTCTATCCAAATACAATTGGCACAGCGTTATCAGGATATTTTTAAACTGTTTTTGAAACATCAAGACAAAATAAGTCGTGTAACACTTTGGGGAGTTAATGATAATGATTCTTGGAAAAACAACTGGCCAATACCTGGCAGGACAGATCATCCGTTGTTGTTTGATAGAAATAATATGCCTAAAAAAGCTTACGATAGTATAATGGCTTTAAAAAAATCAAAAGAGTAATTCCATACACCAACTAACTAAAAATTAAATTCATGAATTTCAAATCTCAAAAACTTTCTGTAGGTGAAAAAATAGGTTATAGTCTGGGTGATTTAGCAGCCAATTTGGTTTTTCAAACATTAATTACTTATCTGGCGTATTTCTATACAGATATTTATGGTCTGGAAACAGATCATGCTTCGGCAATTATGTTAACAGTTGGACTTATTGCTGCTTTTGGTTTTAATCCAATAGTTGGGGCAATTGCAGATAGAACGCGTTCACGTTGGGGTAAGTTTAGACCATGGATTCTCTGGACTGCTGTGCCATTAGGTGTGATGGCACTTCTTGCTTTTACAACACCAGATTTTTCATATAAAGGAAAAGTAATTTATGCTGTAGTCACCTATACCTTATTACTATTGCTTTATGCAGCAAACAATTTACCGTATTCAGCATTAAGTGGTGTTATAACTGGTGATATGGCAGAACGTAACAGTATGTCAGCATACCGTTTTGTGGCAGTAATGTTTGCGCAGTTTTTTGTACAAGTATTTATGTATCCAATTATTTTAAAAGTTGGTGGTGGAGATAAAGCTGTTGGTATTGAAAAAGTAATGACTGTATTAGCTATTGTTGGTACCATTATGTTATTAATTACTTTTTTCACCACAAGAGAACGAATTGTACCAAAGCCAGAGCAGAAATCAAGTTTAAGAGAAGATTTAGGAGATTTAGTTAAAAACAGACCATGGTTAATCATGCTAACCTTAACAACTTTGGTCTTTATAACCCTAGCTATGAAAGGAGGTTCTTATGTATATTATTTTGAAAATTATGTTGATAAGAGCAGGCTTGAAGTATTCATACAACCTATATTAGACTTTTTTGGAAATTTTGGGTTTCATTATTTTGATGGAGACCCAGTGTCTTCCGGATTTGGATTATTTAATGCTGGTGGTATTATTTTCATGATTGTTGGAATTACCTTGTCAAAACGACTGGCAGACAAATATGGAAAACGAGATGTGTTTGGTGTTGCATTATTTATAAGTACTTTATTTATTATGGCGTTTTACCTATTCCCATCTACCTCTGTTAGCTTAATGTTTTATTCACAGATACTACATGGTTTTTTCTACGGGATTACCATTCCAATCTTATGGGCTATGATTGCAGATGTGGCAGACTTTTCAGAATGGAAGAACAATCGGCGAGCTACTGCCATTATTTTCTCGGCCATGATGGTTGGACTTAAAGCAGGTTTAAGTATTGGTGGAGCATTAGTTACAGCTATCCTTAATGCTTACGACTATATTCCAAAAGCATTAGAACAATCAGAAACAGCGATTAATGGTATTAAACTATTGGTAAGTATTTATCCAGCCATTCCATTTTTAATTGGTACTGTGCTATTGTTTAAATACGAGATCAATAAAAAAATGGAAACACAAATCGAAACAGATTTGATCCAAAGAAGATATTAACGATAAATTATCAAATTATGCCTGAAGATTCAATAGACCATATTGATTTTGACGATTTAAACCAAAGAGCAATTTCTAAACCTTTGGTAAATCATATATATACAGCAGACCCATCTGCCCACGTGTTTAATGGTAAAATATATATTTATCCATCCCACGATGTTGATGCAGGTGAGGCGTTTGATGATTTGGGTAGTCACTTCGCTATGGAAGATTATCGTGTAATTTCCATGGATAGTATAGATAGTGAAGCTGTAGACCATGGAGTAGCCTTACATGTTGATGATGTGCCTTGGGTTAAACAACAAATGTGGGCACCAGATGCAGCTCATAAAGATGGAAGATATTACTTGTTTTTTCCAGCAAAAGGACACGACGATATTTTCAGAATAGGTGTAGCAACCAGTAATTCACCAACAGGACCATTTACACCACAACCAGAAGCTATTAAGGGAAGTTTCTCTATAGATCCTGCAGTATTTAAAGATGATGATGATAGCTATTATATGTACTTTGGTGGACTTTGGGGCGGACAATTACAACGCTGGAGAACAGGTACTTTTAATGCTGAACAACCAGAAAGTCCAACTGCACATATTCCAGATGATGATGAACCTGCATTATTACCATTTGTTGCAAAAA
>DATGBV010000336.1:0-18693 GCA_035312485.1 Flavobacteriaceae bacterium
AAACAGTTTTCCTGGTGATGAAAGCATAACCTACATAGAAGGTCTTTTTGTGGGATATCGTTGGTTTGATGCAAAAAATATAGAACCATTGTATCCTTTTGGGTATGGTTTATCTTATACCCATTTTGAATTTTCAGATATAAAAACAAACAAATCAGAATACAGTAAAGATGATATAATAGAAGTAACATTCAATTTAAAAAATACAGGAAGTGTTGATGGAAAGGAAGTAGCACAATTGTATATTTCTAAACCAGAATCTTCTGTAGAAAGAGTAAAACAAGAATTAAAAGGCTTTAAAAAAGTACTTGTAAAATCTGGAGAAAGTGAAACAGTTGCCATTACATTACCAGTATTAGAATTGGCCTATTACAATGAAGATAAAAAACAATGGGAAGTTGAACCTGGTAAGTACATTTTAAAAATAGGGAACTCTTCAAAATCTAATAATGAAACAGTATCAATTATAATTAAATAAAAATGACTATGAAATTTAAAAAGTATACCATAATTATAGCCTTATTTATGCTTCTTGGGTTTTTGGCTTGTAGTAGTAGCGGAAATGATAGTTCGACAGACGATATGCCAGATATTATTGAAGAAAAATCGCTTACCGCAGACACTTCTGTTATTGAATTTCAAAATGTAGAAAGCAGTTATGATGTAAGTATTACAACCAATGTTGACTTATGGGTTATTAGCAGTTCTGGAACAAGCTGGATTGAATTGAATCAAACGTCAGGAACAGCAGGAACTACTACGGTTACTATAACCGCTTTAGAAAACCCAAACATTTCAGTACGTACAACAACAATTATTATTAATGCAAATGGTATTACACCAGTAAGAATTGAAGTTTCCCAAGATGGAGCTACTTCAAGTAATGGTATATATCCTGATTATAACACAAACCCTATTCCTGCAGATGTAACAGGAATGAATAGTACAGCTGCTGAACTAGCAGCACAGATATCATTAGGATGGAATATAGGAAACTCATTAGAGGCCTCGGGAAGTGAAACAGGTTGGGGAAATCCGGTGGTAACAAAAGATTTAATTGACTTGGTCAAACAAAGCGGTTTCAACGCTATTAGGATTCCGTGTTCTTGGGATCAACATTTATCGGATCCAAATATCGCAAAGATAAATACCGAGTGGCTCAACAGGGTAAAAGAAGTTATTCAATATTGTATTGATAATGATATGTACACCATCTTAAATATTCACTGGGATGGCGGATGGCTTGAAAACAATATTACAGAAGCTAGTGAAGAAGAAGTTAACGCAAAACAAAAAGCTTTTTGGGAACAAATAGCTACATACTTACGTGATTTCGATGAACACTTATTATTTGCAAGTGCCAACGAACCTAATGTTGAAGATGCAACAGGAATGGCTGTTTTAACTTCATATCATCAAACATTTATAGACGCTGTAAGAGCTACAGGAGGGAAAAATGCTTATCGTACATTAGTAATTCAGGGACCTTCTACCGACATTGAAAAAACGAACAATTTAATGAATTCATTACCCACCGATACGGTAGAAGATAGAATGATGGTAGAGGTACATTATTACACACCTTGGCAATTTTGTGGGTTAGAAGAAGATGCCAGTTGGGGTGATATGTTCTATTACTGGGGCAATGGTTATCATTCCATAACCGATACCACACGTAATGCCACATGGGGAGAAGAAGATGATCTGAACAACTATTTCCTATTAATGAAAAACCAGTTTGTAGACCAAGGAATTCCCGTTGTTTTAGGAGAATTTTCAGCTATGAGGCGTTCAACATTAACAGGAGATAACCTAACACTACATTTAGCATCAAGAGCGTATTACCATAAGTATGTTGTAAAGCAAGCAAAAGCAAACGGTCTGTTACCTTTTTACTGGGATAATGGCGGTATTAACAACCATGCAAGTGGTATTTTCAATAGAAATGACAATACCGTATTTGACCAACAAGTGTTGGATGCACTAATAGAAGGTTTAAACTAAAAGTAAATGAAAAGTTGTTTTAATATTTGAATTAGTCTTAAGGATTCTTGCTAAAATTACCGCAAGAATCCTTTATTAAAACTGAATGGACATATGAGAAATCTGATTTCAATAACATTTCTAATTATATTGTTTTCACTAAACATAAGTGCACAAAATGTTTCGCGGTTTTTTCCAAAAGAAGATTTAATGTCTATGGGTGTTTACTATTATCCAGAGCATTGGGATAAAAGCGAATGGGAACGTGATATAAAAAATATAGCAGATATTGGTTTTGAATTTATTCATTTAGCAGAATTTTCTTGGGCAGATTTAGAACCAGATGAAGGAAAATATAATTTTAAATGGCTTGATGAAGTTGTTGACTTGGCAACTAAATACAATTTAAAGGTAATACTAGGTACACCTTCCTCAATAGTTCCTGTTTGGGCAGGAATAAAATATCCAGATATTTATTTAATGAATGCTAATTACCAAAGGCAAGAACATGGTACTAGAGATCAGCAATCATTAAGTAACCAAAATTGGAGAAATTTAGTAAAAAGAATCGTTATCAAATTGGGCGAGCGCTATGGACAAAACCCAACGATAATTGGCTGGCAAATAGATAATGAACCATGGGCAAAAACAGACTTTAGCCCATCTTCACAGAAAGCATTTCAAAATTGGTTAAAAGATAAATACAAAAACATCGAAAATTTAAATAAAGCTTGGGGAACAGCTTTTTGGAGTCAAAAATATAGTGCGTTTAGTCAGATAAAAATTCCAAATCAAAAGCTTGTAGGTTGGTGGGGAATAAATCCGCATTCTCAATTAGATTTAAAGCGCTATTCTGCAGATATGCAAGCTGAATTTTTAGATTTTCAAGCAGAAATACTTTGTACTACAATTTCAGAAGATCAATTTATAACAACTAATTATGTTGCTACAATACCAACTGCTGATCCGAGGCGAACAGAAAAATTAGATTTTAGTTCGTTTACCTCATATCCAAATAAAGGTAATGCAAATTTAGAAGAGTTAGGGTTTAGATTAGGAGATCCTACAGAATTATCATTTGCAACAGATTTTTTCAGACCACATAAAGGAGTTACTGGTGTTATGGAATTACAACCAGGTTTTGTTAACTGGGGACAAGTTAATCCATTATTACAACCAGGGGCGTTACGTATGTGGTTGTATCATTGTTTTGCAGGAGATTTATCTTTTGCTTGCTCATATAGATACAGACAAATAAATTATAGTGCAGAACAATATCATAGTGGTATTACAAAGTTAGATGGAGTTACCCTCTCACAAGGTGGGGAAGATTATAAGCAAGTTATTCAGGAAATGAAAATTTTAAGAGACGCTTATAACTCTCAAGCAGCAATGCCAAAAGAATTAAAAGAAAGGAAAACAGCATTACTTTGGAATTATGACAACTTATGGAGTATGTCTAGACAAGGACAAACAAGTCAGTGGAATACAATGTCTTTTTTTCAGAAATATTTAGAGATAGTAAAATCTTTTGGAGCGCCAACCGATATTCTTTATGAAGATGATAATTTAAATGATTATAATGTAGTGATTATTCCAGCTTTTGAATTGGTTGATGACACATTGATAGAAAAATGGACAAATTATGTCGAGCAAGGAGGAAACTTGGTTTTAACAGTGAGAACAGGAGTAAAAGATAGAAATGGACATATTTTCCGTTCTGGTTGGGGAGAAAAAATATATCCTTTATTAGATGCAAAAATTGATAATTTCGATCATTTATTACCAGACATGAAAGGCAAAATATCTGGCTTTAATACAAGTTATAACTGGAATAATTGGGCCGATTTAGTAAATGCAAACAATCCTGACAATGTGTTGGCTACTTATGAAGATCAGTTTTATGCAGGAAAGGCAGCAGTTGTTACAAATAATATTGGTGAAGGCACTGTAACATATATAGGAGTAGATACTGACGATGTACAATTAGAGAGAGATGTTATTAAGAGTGTTTACAAAAATGCCAATATCAGTACAGAAAATTACCCTGAAGGAGTTTATATAGATTGGCGGGATGGTTTTTGGGTTGCAGTAAATTATTCTTCAAAAAATTATGAATTACTAAAACCAAATAAAAATAAATTTTTGATAGGAAATCAAACGGTAAAACCTGGTGGAGTATCAGTATGGAAAGAATAAATTAAATGATAATCAATGAAATTACACCATTTAGATAGAAGCGATTTACAGAACAAATCTGTTTCAGTTCATCATAATAAGTATAAAAATTTTTTAAAAGTTTGGCATTACCATGAACAGCTAGAATTGGTAGTTATTTTAAAGAGTACTGGAACACGTTTTGTTGGAGAAAGTATTCAAAAGTTTAATGAAGGAGAAATCATTTTACTAGGGAAGAATTTGCCGCATATGTGGTTAAATGATGGTGTGTATTTTGAAAAAGACTCTACATTGGAAGCCGAAGCCATAGCAGTTCATTTTAAGGAAAATTTCATGGGTGAAGATTTTTTAAACACACCTGAAATGATATCAATAAAATATCTTTTAAAACGAGCCAAAAGAGGAATTAAATTTTCAGACAATAATTACACCTTAATTTCAGAATTTAAGCAACTTATCAATTTGGATGATTTTGAAAAAGTAATGAAAACCATTGAAATTTTAAACACGCTCGCAAAAGATGAAAACTATACTTTGTTGTGCAATGAAGATGAATCCAATGCCATAGTAGAAAATGAAAACAAAAAGCTGGATAAGGTTTACTCTTACGTGTTCAACAATTTTAAAGATCAGATAGTGTTGGAAGATGTTGCAAAAATTGCAAATATGAACCCATCGTCATTCAGTAGATTATTTAGAAAGGTAAGTCGTAAAACATTTTCAAAATATGTAAATGAAATACGCATAGGCTATTCATGCAGATTACTTCTAGAAGAAAAATACAGTATAACAGATATTTGCTATGAATCTGGATTTAATAACCTATCAAATTTTAACAGACAGTTCAAAACAATTACAAAATATTCCCCTTCAGAATATTTGAAAAACCATATAAAATATACAAAAGTAAAGTATGATAGATGAAATAATAATTACAAATGTTCTTGTTAAGGATGTTAGGTTTCCAACAAGTAGAAGTTTGGATGGTTCAGATGCCATGAACCCAGATCCAGACTACTCATCAGCATATGTTATTTTACAAACTAACAAAAAAGGTTTAGAAGGGCATGGTTTGACTTTTACCATTGGTAGAGGTAATGAAATATGTGTTAAAGCCATAGAATCTTTGTCGCATTTAGTTTTAAATAAGACGTTAAGTTCTTTCACAAAAGATATGGCTGCATTTTGGAGGATGATAACTGGAGACAGCCAATTAAGATGGTTAGGCCCAGAAAAAGGTGTAATACATTTGGCAACTGGAGCTATAGTCAATGCAGTATGGGATTTATACGCAAAATCAAAAAAGAAACCTTTATGGAAATTGTTAGCAGATATGTCGCCAGAAGAATTGGTTTCATGCATCGATTTTAAATATATAAGTGATGTAATAACGCCCAAAGAAGCAATACAAATGCTTAAGTCTAAAGAAGCAACAAAACAAGAACGTATTTCTTACCTTCATAACAATGGGTATCCAGCCTATACAACATCTGCAGGATGGTTAGGATATTCTGACAAAAAAATAAGAAACTTGTGCAAAGATGCTTTAAGCAAAGGATGGAAGCATATCAAAATGAAGGTTGGTGCAAATATTGAAGATGATATTAGAAGAGCAAAAATTATTCGAGAAGAAATAGGTTATGATTTAAAGCTCATGATGGATGCTAATCAAAAATGGGATGTCCAAGAGGCAATTGATAATATGAAGTTATTAGAAAAATTTAAGCCTTGGTGGATTGAAGAACCTACAAATCCAGATGATATTTTAGGCCATGCCAAGATAGCAAAAGCTATTAAGCCAATCCATGTAGCTACTGGCGAACATTGTCAAAATAGAATTATATTTAAACAACTAATGCAGACTAATGCTATAGGAATTTGTCAAATAGATGGCTGCAGAGTTGGAGGCGTAAATGAAATTTTAGCTATCCTTTTAATGGCCAATAAATTTAATATTCCTGTTTGTCCTCATGCAGGAGGAGTAGGGTTATGTGAGTATGTACAGCATTTAGCAATGATAGACTATATTGCCATCAGTGGCTCATTAGAAAATAGAATTATTGAGTATGTAGACCATTTACACGAACATTTTGTCGATCCCGTAAAAGTTATAAATGGTGCTTATATGATGCCTACTTTACCAGGTTATAGTATTGAAATGAAAAAAGAATCTTTAGCAGAATATGGTTTTCCTCATGGAAATTTTTGGGTAAAAGATTTAAAATCTAATATAACTGTAGCAATTTAAAAAATGAAGTTTAGCCTTAAAAACAAAACAGCTATTGTTACTGGAGGCGCAAGAGGTATTGGAAAAGCCATATCACAAACTTTTTCAGAACAAGGCGCTCAAGTTCATATTCTGGAATTAAACAAAATTTCTGGCGAAGAGCTTCAAAATAATTTAACATTTAAAGCATTTAAAGTACAATTACACCAATGCAATGTTGCTATTCAGGAAGAAGTAAATCAAGTAATTCAAGATATTTCCAAAAACACTTCAATAGATATTTTAGTAAATAATGCAGGAATTGCTCATGTTGGAAATATAGAAAATACTACCGAAAATGATTTAGATAAACTCTATCAAGTAAACATAAAAGGGGTTTATAACTGTGCCAAAGCAGTAATTCCAAGCATGAAAAAACAAAAATCGGGTGTTATCTTAAATATGGCATCTGTAGCTTCTTCTGTTGCAGTTTCTGACCGCTTTGCTTATTCCATGACAAAAGGCGCAGTACTTACAATGACCTACTCCATTGCTAAAGATTTTATTAAAGAAGGTATTAGATGTAATTGTATTTCTCCTGCAAGAATACACACACCATTTGTAGATGGTTTTATTAAAGAGAACTATCCAGGTAAAGAACAAGAAATGTTTGAATTACTATCTAAAACTCAACCTATTGGTAGAATGGGGACAGCTGAAGAAGTTGCTAATTTAGCTTTATATTTATGTTCTGATGAAGCATCTTTTATTACAGGGACAGAATTTCCTATTGATGGTGGTTTCATTAAATTAAACGGATAATAAATACTAAAAAGTAAAAATGAAATTAATACGATTCGGACAAATAAAACAAGAAAAACCAGGAATTCAACTTGAAAGCGGACAAAGAATAGATGTGTCTGGTTTTGGTGAAGATTATACAGAAGATTTTTTTGAAACCAATGGTTTAGAAAGACTAAAAGAGTGGTTAAAAGACAATGAATCTTCGTGTCCTGTAATTGAAAGTAATACGCGATTAGGGAGTCCAATAGTAAGACCTTCAAAAATTGTTTGCGTAGGATTAAACTATGCAAAGCATGCTAAAGAATCTGGCATGGCAATTCCTAAAGAACCTGTTTTGTTTTTTAAAGCAACATCTGCAATTGTTGGCCCTAATGACGATTTAATCATTCCAAAAGGAAGTGTAAAAACAGATTGGGAAGTAGAATTAGGTGTTGTAATTGGTAAAACAGCTTCATATGTAAGCGAAGAAAAAGCTTTTGACTATGTTGCAGGTTATGTGCTACATAACGATTACAGCGAACGTGAGTTTCAACTGGAAAAAGAGGGGCAATGGGTAAAAGGAAAAAGCTGTGATACTTTTGCACCTTTAGGACCATTTTTAGCCACTAAAGAAAATATTAAAGATCCTAATAATTTAAACCTATGGCTAAAATTAAATGGAGAAACAATGCAAAATAGCAGTACTTCAGATTTTGTCTTTAACGTACAAGAAGTGGTGAGTTATATTAGCCAATATATGACACTTTTACCTGGCGATATTATCTCTACAGGAACACCATTTGGCGTTGGTTTAGGTTTAGATCCACAACGTTATTTAAAAGCTGGTGATATAGTTGAATTAGGTATAGAAGGCTTGGGCAGCTCAAAACAACATGTTAAGGCATATCAATAAATGAGAATAGATGCACATCAGCATTTTTGGAAATATGATCCCAATAGAGATACTTGGATTGATAATTCCATGTTGGTGTTGCAAAACGATTTTTTACCCAAAGATTTACAGCCAATTCTAACCCAAAATAAATTTGATGGTTGTATTGTGGTACAAGCAGACCAATCAGTTGATGAAACCCAGTTTTTATTACAATTATCTGATGATAGTTCATTCATAAAAGGCATTGTAGGTTGGGTTGACCTAATGAATCAAGATATTGAACAAACATTATCTAAATTATCAAACCATAAAAAATTTAAGGGTGTTCGCCATATTCTTCAAGCAGAACCTGAAGGATTTATGCTACAAGACGAATTTTTAAACGGAATTTCCCTTCTTGAAAAATTTAATCTGACTTATGATGTTCTTATTTCCCCTCATCAGTTAGAAGAAGCTATTAAATTAGTTGAAACATTTCCAAAACAAAAATTTGTTTTAGATCATCTGGCTAAACCTGAAATCAAAGCGAATAAAATCACGACTTGGAAAGAAGATATTTTTTCTCTTTCATCATTTCAAAATGTATACTGTAAACTTTCAGGTTTGGTAACAGAAGCAGATTGGAATAGTTGGAAACCTGAAGATTTCACCGCTTATTTAGATGTTGTTTTTAAAGCATTTGGTGTAGAAAGATTGATGTTTGGTTCCGATTGGCCTGTATGCTTATTAGCTTCAAATTACGCTCAAGTTGTTAAACTGATTGAAAATTACATGACACCACTTTCTCAAAAAGAACAAGAAGACATTATGGGAAAGAATACTATGAAATTTTATAATATCAATTAAAATGAAATTCTTTTTAAAAGTATTCATCATTACATTAATTTTTCTTGGTTGCACATCAAAAAATAAAGAGCAAAAAGCAACAGTAAAAGAACAAATATTATGGTACACAGCTCCAGCAGAAGACTGGGATAATGCTTTGCCTGTAGGTAACGGACGTTTAGGCGCCATGGTTTTTGGTGACCCCGTAAATGAACGTATTCAGTTAAATGAAGATTCTATGTGGCCTGGTGGACCAGAATGGGGAAATTCAAAAGGAACACCAGAAGATTTAGAAGAAATACGAAACCTTATTAGAACTGGAAATGTGCATTTGGCTGATAGCTTATTGGTTGAACGTTTTTCATATAAATGGGTTGCACGTTCGCATCAAACCATGGGCGATTTGTTTATTGATTTTGAAGAAAAAGAAGTTGAAAATTATAATCGAAAATTAAATTTAAGTCAAGCTTTTGTTTCTACAAGTTATAAAGTTGATGGTTATCAAGTTTCGCAAAAAGTGTTTTCATCTGCGGCAGATGATGTTTTGGTGATCAAAATAAGCACAACCAATCCAGATGGCTTAAATTATGATTTAAAATTATCCAGACCTGATGATAATGGTCATAAAACCGTTGATGTCACAACACCATCAAACAACACCATTAAAATGACAGGTATGGTAACGCAATATGAGGGAATGGTGCATTCAATTCCTGTTGAGGTTGATCATGGTGTAAAGTTTGAAACAATGCTTCAAGTAGAAAATAATTCAGGAAAAATTTCAAAAATTGATGGTGGTCTATCTTTAAAAAATGTAAAAGACGCATCCATTTATATTGTATGTAACACCTCTTTTTATACAGAAAATTTTGTTGAAAAAAATAAGCAAACACTTCAAAAAATAAACGCTTCAAATTACAATGCCATCTTAAAAAGACATATTGAAGATTTCCAAGGTTTGTATAACAGAACCACTTTAAATTTAGGACATCATGAGTTAGACACTTTGCCAACTAACGAACGATTAAAATTGGTTAAAGAAGGGAAAGAAGATATTGAATTATCTGCGAAACTGTTTGATTATGGGCGTTATTTGTTAATTTCCAGTTCAAGGCCAAATACCAATCCAGCAAATTTACAAGGCATTTGGAATGAGCATATTATAGCACCTTGGAATGCTGATTATCATTTAAACATTAACTTGCAGATGAATTATTGGTTGGCAGATGTAACCAATTTAAGCGAATGCCACAAACCCTTATTTGATTTAACGGATAGGTTAATAGAAAGAGGTAAAATATTAGCCAAAGAGCAATACGGAATGAGAGGAACAATTGCGCATCAAACTACAGATTTGTGGGCGACACCTTGGATGCGTGCAGCACAACCATATTGGGGCTCATGGATTCATGGTGGCGGTTGGATAGCTCAACATTATTGGGAACATTATCGTTTTACACAAGATACAGTTTTTTTACGCGAAAGAGCTTATCCTGCTATAAAATCGTATGCCCAATTTTATGCAGATTGGTTGGTTTTGGATGAACGTGATAATACACTAATATCTGCACCAGAGACTTCTCCAGAAAATTCATATTTAGCAGCTGATGGTAAACCTGCAGCAGCTTCGTATGGAAATGCAATGGGACATCAAATTATAGATGAAGTCTTTGATAATACTTTAACATCAGCTTCCATTTTAGGAATAGATGATGATTTTATTAAAGAGATTAAAAATAAAAAAGCTAATTTACATTCAGGAATTAAAATTGGTTCTGATGGCAGGCTGATGGAATGGGATAGAGAATATGAAGAACCTGAAAAAGGACATCGTCATATTTCACATTTATATGCATTATATCCAGGAGATGATATAACAATTCAGGATCCAGAATTGTTTGAGGCTGCAAGAAAAACTATCCAATATCGTTTAGATCATGGTGGTGCAGGACCAGGATGGAGTAGAGCATGGATAATTAACTTTTTTGCACGTTTGCAAGACAAATCAGCAGTTGAAGAGAATATTCAATTGTTTAAAGAGCGTTCAGTTTATGGTAATTTGTTAGATATACATCCGCCATTTCAAATTGATGGAAATTTTGGTTTTACTGCTGGAGTTGCAGAAGCTTTATTGCAATCACATGAAGGGTTTTTAAGAATTTTACCGGCATTACCAAACAACTGGAAAGAAGGTTCAATTAAAGGGTTAAAAGCAAGAGGAAATATTTTAGTTGATATTTCATGGAATGAAGGAAAATTAGAAACTTTAACTCTACGATCTAAAGTCAATAAAACAGTAAAAGTAGTTTATGGAACTATTGAAAAAGAAATTTCTTTGATTAAAGATATTGCTGTTACTTTAGATGTTCATTTAGAAAATTGATGTTATGGATTTAGGGCTAAAAAACAAAATAGTAATTATTACAGGAGGTACAAAAGGCATCGGAGAAGCCATTACTAGGGGTGTTGCTGATGAAGGTGGAATTCCTGTTTTTATTGGTAGAAACAAGGATAATGGCCTGTTATTATTAAATGAATTGAAAGCTAAAAAACAAGAAGCACATTATATTCAAGTAGATTTACATAATACCAAAAGTTGTAAGAAGGCAGTTATTGAAACCATTGAAAAATATGGAAAAATAGATGCTTTAGTTAACAACGCAGGACGAAATGATACAGTTGGTTTAGAGTTTGGCTCACCTGAAGCATTTAATACATCTGTTTCAAATAATTTGAATCATTATTATGAAATGACTCATTTTTGTTTAAATGAGTTAAAAAAGTCCAAAGGAAAAATAGTAAACATCAGTTCTAAAACAGCATTTACTGGGCAAGGCAATACGTCTGGTTATGCAGCTGCAAAAGGAGCACAATTAGCATTAACCAGAGAATGGGCAGTAGAATTATTAAAATATGGTATATGTGTAAATGCTATAGTTCCAGCCGAAGTTATGACACCTTTGTACCAAAGTTGGCTCAATACTTTTGACAATCCTGAAGTGAAACGACAAGAAATTATCAGTAAAATTCCTTTAGAAAAAAGAATGACAACCAAAGAAGAAATAGCAAGTATGGCGTTATTTTTAATTTCAGACAAAGCTAATCACATTACTGGTCAGCACCTTTTTGTAGATGGTGGGTATACGCATTTAGACCGTTCTATAACTTGAAATAATCCCTATGGATAAAACTAAAATACCTGTAGTTTCAAAAAAAGTACTTATTCCATTTATTTTAATCACTTCTTTATTCGCATTATGGGGCTTTGCAAATGCTGTTACGGATCCTATGGTTTCAGCATTTAAAAAGGTATTGGAATTAAATAATAAACAAGCCTCTTTAGTACAATTAGCATTTTATGGTGGTTATTTTACCATGGCATTACCAGCAGCATTTTTTATGAAAAAATACTCATATAAAGTAGGTATTCTTATAGGATTGTGTTTGTATGCTACAGGAGCATTATTGTTTTTTCCTGCTGCAGCTTATGAAAACTATGTTTTCTTTTTAATTGCACTATATATTTTGACATTTGGATTAGCTTTTTTAGAAACTTCTGCAAACCCATACATTTTAGCGATGGGAGATGAAAAAACGGCTACAAGACGCTTAAACTTAGCCCAAGCATTTAATCCAGTTGGATTAGTTGGTGGATTGTTTGTGGCACAAAACTTTGTTTTAAGCAAACTACAGTCAGATGATATTGAAAAGTTTAGTGAATTGTCTGAAACTGTAAAACAAGGAATTCGTACGTCAGATTTATTAGTTATTAGAAACCCATATGTCGCTCTAGGCCTTTTTGTACTGTTGATGTTGATAATTATTGCTTTTGTAAAAATGCCAGAAAAGAAAAATTCAGATGAAAAAGTAAGTATAAAATCTGCCATATCTAGAATTTTTAAAAAACAGAATTTTAGAGAAGGAGTTATTGCACAAATGCTTTATGTAGGTGCTCAAATTATGTGCTGGACTTATATTTATCATTATGCAGAAAATATAGGAATTGCCAATGATAAAGCAATTAATTATTCATATGTAGCATTTGGATTGTTTTTAGTAGGAAGATTTGTATTTACCTATATATTAAAGTTTGTAAATTCAAGTAATTTACTTTCGTATTTATCAATTTTCGCAACTGCTTTAGCACTTGTAACTATTTTTGTAGAAGGTTTTTTAGGGTTGTATGCTTTAGTAGGCATATCATTTTGTATGTCTTTAATGTTTCCTACAATTTACGGTATTGCTTTGGATGGTTTAGGAGATGATTCCAAACTTGCTTCTGCATTTTTAGTTATGGCAATTGTTGGTGGTGCTATAATGCCAGTGCTTCAGGGAATGGTCTTGGATATTGGAGGAACTAATTATAACGATACTAAAATATTAGGTGTTCCTGAAGTTAATTTCTCATTTATATTGCCTCTAATATGTTTTGTGTTGATTTCAATTTTTGGATTCAGATCTATCAAACAAAATCTTTGAATTCTTATTGACGATAGAATCCTAATTTTATATTTGATTAAAATTTTTAAAGAAGTATAGAGTTCGGTTTGAGAATAGGTAAATGCTCTGTACAAAAACCTTTATCGTTTTTTTGATAGAGGTTTTTTGTTTCTATATAAATCTTTTTGAATACTGGCTACCTTTGATAGAATAGGATTGATGTTAGTGTTTTCGAACGCTCTTTTTTAATTACATCTCAATTCTACTAAAACTGGCAAATGATCTGAAGGATACTTTAAATTCCAATTATCACTTAAAACAGCATATTTTTCAATGACTATTTCTGAACTAACAAAAATATAGTCAATTCGTCTGGTAACGGGTTCATCAAACGTGAAACCATTAAATGTTCCTTCTGGTCCAAACGTATTATTAGCAGCGACTTTTGAATCTTTTAAATTTTCAAGAATGAATTGAATACTCTCATGACCTTCTTCCATATTGAAGTCTCCACATAAAATTATAGGGTAATTCAGAGTATTAATTTCTTTCATCTTCTGGATAATTAAAGTTGCACTATTTTTTCTGGCTTCAACACCAACATGATCAAAGTGCGTATTGAACATCCAAAACTTCCGTTTGGTTTCTTTATTTTCAAATAAGGCATAGGTACAAATTCGGTTGCAAACAGCGTCCCAGCCCATACCAACTTTATCTGGTGTTTGTGACAACCAAAAAGTATTGGACTTAATAATGTTGAATTTATCAGTTTTATAAAATATTGCTGAATATTCCCCTGCATTTTTGCCATCATCGCGTCCAACACCAACAAAACTATAATCTATCAAAAGACTATCCATGTCTTTCATTTGGTTAGGCATTGCTTCTTGAACGCCCAAAACATCAGGCTCATAAAACTTAATTTGATTGATAAAAAACGGTTTTCTATTGGTCCAGCTATTTTCACCTTCTTTAGGATAATCCAACTTAATATTATAAGTCATTGCTGTGTAATCTTGAGCGAAACTTAAGGTTGATATTAAAAATAATATAATAAAAAGATATTTCATCTTACTCTATAAATTGAATTTTACTTTTTTCAGAAATGCCATTTTCATTGAATGCTTCAATGCTAAAATAATATGGCGTATCGCGATCCAAGCAACGCATAAAATGTTCATTGGTATCATAAACCAACCACGACTGGTATAGTTTGTCTGGAGCAATTCCCCAGCGGATGTTGTAGCCTTGAGCTCCATTTACTGGATTCCAATTAAAAGCCACATCTCTCCGGTCAGTTTTGCGTTTTATGTTGAATCCTGTAACCTTTTCTGGTACTTTACCAAGGCCTAACCCAAACACCCTGAACTCCGACATGGCAAAGTTTGCACCAGGTACTTCCACATTGTTATAACGTACGTACTTCGCATTAACGGGTTCATCTAACACAATATAAGCATTGGGAGCATCTATATTGCTATGACTTCGATCAACTACGGTTTGCCAATTTTCACTATCTTCCGATACTTCAATAACGAAACGGTGCCGTAACCCTTCGGTACGCGTATAGATTCCTGACTCATGGTCATGAAAATTCAGCTGAAAAGCATAAATTTTTCCGGGATTCAGAATTTCAATTTTTATCCATTGTTTGTTATCATTGGCTTCGGCTACCCAAAAGGTTTTTGGGTTTTCATCAGTTAATACTTTCGAAATAATAGTGCCGTTGGTATTTTTTTCAAGCGGTAACTCTGACACCTCCACTTCATCATTATTGGAGGTAAATTTCATTATTTGCATTAAGGAAGATGACACTGTAGCATTCCCTTTATAGGAAAGCAACATCCAGCCATTATGTAGTCCTGCTTTTGTAGGATGGTCAGCGCCAAAACGAGGATAATCTCCATACTCCGTATTGGAATACATTAATCCTTCATCATCAAAATAGGTAGGAAACATACACAATCGACGTTCCCACTGTGCGTTTGAAGCAAGCGCCATAGTACCAAAATGCCAATATTGCCCGTTGGTTTGCTTAACGGTAATGCCATGTCCAGCACCATTGGTAAAGCCACCTGGTTTAAAACTCATGGGATTATTTTTCATATATGTAAAAGGACCAAGCGGCGTATCTCCAATATAAACGCCATCAGCATACACATTGAATTGGGTACCTGGAGCGGCATACTGTAAATAGTATTCTCCGTTGTGTTTTGTCATGGAGGCACCTTCCATATAGCCTTCTTTTAAAGTTGGGTGAAAATTATTTTCACCAAAGCGTTCCCATCCGTGTTTTTCTTCATCAAGGTTAATCAATTCTTTTTTAACACCTGTTTCCAAGAAGCGATCATCTTTATTCAGCATTTTTACATGGAGTGGGTGTACATTAGATGAGCCCCAGTACAGATAAGTCTTGCCGTCATCATCAATGAATAATTCCGAATCCTGAATATTATTGGAAATGGAAGGTGTTGGGTTCCATTTTCCACTTTTCGGGTCGTCAGTGTAAAGAATACTCCCGTAACCTGCAGGATCACCCGCAAAGTACACCAGGGAATCTTTATAATTAAAAGCGGTAGGTGCGTTGCAGCCTTCAAAAAACCATTGTTGTGGTTTAATAAAATTCCAGTTTACCAAATCGGTAGAATGCCAATAGCCAAAAGAACGTGTAACGAACATATAGTATTCTCCACGAAATTCAATAACAGCAGGGTCGGCACCTGACCGATAGGATATATTTCTACTTGAATTGTAAACCATGTAAGAATAGTCAATATCTAAAGGATTGCAATATGTTTTGTAATCTCTTTTATTTTCGATAGTTTCATTTAATTTTGAAACCTTTTCAGTATCATTTTTGTTGTCTGTTTTGCAGGAAAATAAAGAAATAAGGGCTGCTAATAATATTGCCGTTCTTTTCATGTTTTATAATTTTGTGTCTTTATCTATTACAGGATTATAAGATGTTCCTGTATGCCCTCGTAATTTTTCAAATTGTTTATAAGCCTTTTCTACTTGTTCTTTAGGAGCTTGTTCAAATTCTTTATTTGTGACTTCGTATTGTTTTTGCAGTTCAGCTAATCTATTTCTTAATTGTTTTTCAACATTGTCGTATTGTGGATTGTCTATTTGATTATTAATCTCTTTAGGGTCTTCTTCTAAATCATACAATTCCCAAGTATCAATATCATCATAAAAATGCATGAGTTTATAACGGTTTGTTCTAACACCATAATGTTTTTTTACCATATGGAAAGCAGGATAATCATAATAATGGTAATACACAGCATCTCTAAAATCATCATCTTTTATTGTGTTTTCCAATAAAGGGCGAAGTGATTTTCCTTGCATATCTGAAGGAATTTCTACGCCTGCATAGTCTAAAAATGTTTCTGCAAAATCAAGATTTTGTGTAAGTGCATGAACTTCACTTCCTGCATTAATATGTCCTGGATATTTTACCAAAAGAGGCATTGCTAAAGATTCTTCATACATATAACGTTTGTCAAACCAGCCTTTTTCACCTAAATAAAAACCTTGATCTGTGGTGTAAACCACAATAGTATTTTCGGCTAATCCGTTTTCTTCCAAATAATCTAAAACCCTTCCAACACCTTCATCTACAGAAGCAATAGTTGCCAAATATTCTTGTAAATAGCGTTGCCCTTTCCATTCTGCCAATGCTTTACCAGATAAATTTCCTTCATGAAACGCATCGTTTTTTGCTTGATAGGCCTTATCCCAAGCCGAACGTTGTTCTTGTGTCATTCTTTCAAAATCTGTAGTCCAAGGATTCCATGCTAGTTCTGGACTGCCTTTTGTTTTGGTCATTTTTAAATCATGACCTTCGTACATGTCCTTATAAATGGTTTGTTGTTGTTGGGTGGAACCTAATGACCCTTTGTGATTTGTAAAATATGTGTCTGGCAACGGAAACTGGATGGAATCATACTTGTTAGCATGTCGCAATGCTGGCATCCAATTTCGATGAGGAGCTTTATGTTGTAACATTAGCATGAATGGTTTGTCTGAATCCTTCACACTTTTAAGATATGCCAGACCTTCTTCTGTAATAATATCTGTTGCATAGCCATCTATTCTTGTAGTATCAGCAGTTTTAGTGGTTTCATTAATTGAAATAAAATCAGGATTATAGTAATTACCTTGATTTTTTAAAATATTCCAATAATCAAAGCCTTCAGGTAAGCCATGTAAATGCCATTTGCCTATTACGGCTGTATTGTATCCTACTTGTTGCAACAACTTTGGAAATGTTTGTTGACTGCCATCAAAACGGTTTCCATTCATTCTAAAACCGTTAATATGACTAAATTTCCCTGTCAATACTACAGCCCGACTTGGTCCACAAATAGAATTGGTGCAAAAGTTATTTTTAAATAGCGCACCTTCTTGAGCTATTCTATCAATATTTGGTGTTGGTGCCAGTTGACTTATTACATGTCCATATGCACTAATGGCTTGTTCTGCATGGTCATCTGCCATGATATATACAATGTTTGGTCGCTTTACTCCATTGTTTTTGTCTTTTTGCTCCTCTTTCTGTTTGCATGATTGAAGTACAATAGCAATACATGCTAAATATGTCAAGATTTTCATTGTGTTTTTGTTTTAATAATTTTAGTCTGAATAACTTCATTGTTTAAAATTGTTCTTTCAAAAAAGTTGAATACCATATTCAACTCTTCAAAAGGAATTGCTGAAATCTCATGTTTTCCACCTTTTACGATATTGAAATAAAATGATGTTTCCAATGTTTCCAATTTCTCAACAATCACTTTTGCACCATCTAAATAGAGAAAACCAGGCTTCTCTGGGTTACAATAATGATGTGGTGCATTTGCAAATGGCACTAAATTATCTTCGGTTCCATGATAGAATACGCTTGGGATAGCATTTTCTTTAGTTATATAATTTGCATTAACAACAGCTCCTGCACAAGAAAACATGCCTGAAAATTTCACATCTTTATATTTCTCTAAATCATCTGTAAAATGTTCTCTCATAAAAACAGCATTTAATGTTCCTTCTGCTCCAGCACTACTTCCTCCTGCAATAATGAAGTTTGAGTCGATTTGTAATTCTTCAGCATTGTTAACCACAAAAGCAGCCGCATCTAAATAATCTATAGCTGCTTGCTTAAAAACGTTTAGTTTTTCCTCTTTTGGGCAATCGCAACCAAAACCAGTTTTAGTTCCTTTTCGGAGTAAACGATATGAAATAGAAATACCTATATAACCATTCTGTGCAGCATATTGACATAATTGAGCGTCATCTTTATAATCTCTTGAGCCCACTGCAAACCCTCCACCATGCATCCATAATAGTGTTGGCAGCTTATCACCTGATTTAATGTTTTCGGGTG
>DATGBV010000337.1:0-2437 GCA_035312485.1 Flavobacteriaceae bacterium
AGCTTGTGCGCGAGCAGCTACAATACTGTCACGTCGTTTTTGCGCTTCTAGTTTCTTTGCTTCACGAGCTGCAAGAATTTCTTGTCTACGTTGTTCTGTAGCAGTAGCACGTTCCTGTTGTTTTTCTTCTAGAGCTTTTTCTCTAGCTTCTTGTTCTTCATTTATTTCTGGTACGAGTTCTTCACTTTCTGCAGCTTTTCTGTCTGCTCTAGATTGTGCTTGTTTACGTTGTGATGTTCTTGAGATAGTTCGTAAAACTTGTTCACTTATATCAAATCTATTTGCTGAATACAGCATAACAACATCTGCCGATTTATCAAAAATGAAATCATATTTTTTTGTTTCAGCAATATCTTGTACTGCTGCAAAAATTTGATCTTGTACAGGTTGCATTAACTGTTTTTTCTGGATCATTAAATCTCCATTTGCACCAAAACGTTTTTGCTGATAGTCAAGAATCTCTTGTTCTTCAAACGCAATGTCTTCTTCTCTTTCTTCTATAAGTTCTTTTGTTAGTAAGGCTTTTTCGTTACTTAAGTCTTTTCTTTTTTGTTCAACAGCATTTAAGCGTTGTTCAATTTCACTTTTCCATTTTTGAACTTTAGATTCAAGCTGTGAAGATGCATCTTGATATTCTGGAACGTTTTGTAAAATGTATTCTGTGTCTATATATGCAATTCTCACACCACGTTGAGCATGTATTGACATGGATAGCATAAACGTAAGAGTCAGTAAAAAAAGAACTTTAAATTTCATCTGTTTAATATTTTATTATTTATTGACTGTTAAATTCTAAAACGACAGATGGTTTCCTGATTCTGTCCATTTTTGAATTAATGTTTTCAAAATTAACGAATTTTAATCTTAAAAATTTTAATTCTTGGTTAAATCATTAAACCATGTATAGAAAATATCGTGCCAAAATTAAAATTGTTGCCCAATAATAAAATGAGTTTCCCAACCATTTTTAACAGTTTCTCCAGGTAATGCATCAAATCCATATCCAAAATCGATACCCAACAATCCAAAAGCAGGCATAAAAATACGAATACCTAAACCTGCCGAACGTTTTAAATCGAAAGGATTATAATCTTTAAAATTATTGAATGAAGCACCTCCTTCTAAAAAGGTAAGAGCAAAAATTTTAGCCGATGCTTTTAACGTGATTGGATACCGAAGCTCTAATGAGAATTTGTTATAAATAGCATCACCATCCTGCCCAGAAAGTGCCTGATTGGGATACCCTCTTAATGCTATACTTTCTCTTCCATCCAAACTGTAACTTCCAAGACCATCACCACCCAAGAAATAACGCTCAAACGGAATGACACCACGGTCTTGATTATAAGCTCCTAAAAATCCAAACTCGATACTTGGTCTTAAAATCAATCTATCAACAATTCTGGTATACCAATCGGCTTTAAAATTGATTTTATAAAATTCTAACCATTTAAAACGTTCTTGGTCAATTTCGGCAACTCTATCAAAGGCATCTTGATCGCCAGGGTTTTCTTGTAATTCTTCTTCCAGGTCATCTCTTTCAGATTTTAATGCTGCATAATCAACATTATTGAACAATGAATATGGCAATGACATTTTTGCACCTATACTGAAATTAGAACCGCCTTCAGGAAAGATTGGATCATTAAATGTGTTGTTTCTACTTAACCCTACGCTGTAAGATAAGTTGTTAGAATATCCATCTCCAAATGTAAATAACCCTGTATTATAATTTTTTAGGTTGTAATGTTGAAAACTCACTGCTTGAGAAAGGGTGAAAAAATCGTCAGGTACTGTTAATCTTTTTGCTAAACCAACTGAAATACCTGTAATATTGAAACGCCTGCTTTTATCTGCATTCCTGGTAATTGGATTATATAAAAATTGTTTTGTATGGGAGAGAGATGTAGAAAATTGTACAGGTCTTTTGCCTCCCATCCATGGCTCTGAAAAAGAGAAACTATACGTTTGGTAAAAACGACTTGCTTGTAAGCGAAGTGCTAGTTTTTGCCCATCACCCATTGGGATTGGTTTGTAAGCATCTTTTTTAAAGATGTCTTTAATAGCAAAGTTATTGAATGATAAACCAAGCGTACCTATAAAGCCACCACCACCATAACCACCTTGTAATTCTATTTGGCTTGATCCTGTCTCTACAACAGAATATTGCATGTCTATAGTGCCTTCGTTAGGGTTAGGGTTTAAAAAGTCTGGACTTATTTGTTCAGCATCAAAATATCCTAATTGACTTAATTCTCGAACAGTTCTTACAACATTTTGCTTACTATATAAATCACCAGGTCTTGTACGTAGTTCTCTGTAAATAACATGATCGTTGGTTTTTTCATTACCAACTACAGTAACACTATTAAAATGAACTGGTTTCCCTTCAGATATTCTGATTTCCATATCAATCACATTACCTTCAGCATTGGTT
>DATGBV010000338.1:0-18011 GCA_035312485.1 Flavobacteriaceae bacterium
AAGTAAGACAACAAGAAGCATTTGAAAAAATGAATGTATTGTCTTCTAATGGTTTGGATATAAAATTGGATGCATCTGTTTGGTTTCAGCCAAAATTTGAAGAATTAGGTAAATTACATCAGGAAAAAAGTGAAATGTATAAAGAACGTGTTCTATTACCAGCAATACGTTCTGCAGCAAGAAGTGTAGTTGGTCGTTACACTCCAGAACAACTTTACTCAAGTAAACGTGATGCCATACAAGAAGAAATTTTTGAAGAAACAAAAAAGTATGTAGAAGATCAATATATTCAATTAAACGAAGTTTTAGTTCGAGATGTTACATTACCACCAACAATTAAAGATGCCATTGAGCGAAAACTAAAACAAGAGCAAGAATCTTTAGAATATGAATTTAGATTAATAACTGCTGATAAAGAAGCTCAACGTCAAATTATTGAAGCGCAAGGTAAAGCAGATGCAAACCGTATTTTAAGTGCGTCGTTAACAGATAAGATTTTACAAGATAAAGGCATAGAAGCAACTATCAAATTATCAGAATCTCCAAACAGCAAAGTTGTTGTTATTGGTTCTGGGGACAGTGGAATGCCTATTATTTTAGGAAATCAATAATTGAATAGATTAAATAATTAGAAATATTTAATAATTTTAGAATTGAAGCCAAAGATTTGGAATTGTAAATTTTTATTCTGAATATTTGCATAGAACAAAAGAAATGAATTTTATTCAATCACATCATCACCATTTTCATACTTGCACTCAAGCGAGCTGAAAATGTATTGAATAAATTAAAAATATATTTTAAACCCGTTTGAGTAAATCTTACGGGTTTTTTAATTTAAAATTAATCCAGGATTTACTCAAACAAAAAGTAAATTAAACATGAGTAAATTAAAAATTGCTGTTCAGAAATCAGGTCGATTACACGACGATTCTATGCAAATACTTAAAGACATTGGTATTTCAATTGATAATGGCAAGGATCAACTTAAGGCTTCAGCCAGAAATTTCCCAATAGAAGTTTTCTACTTAAGAAATAGCGATATACCTCAATATCTTAAAGATGGTGTTGTAGATGCAGCTATTATAGGCGAGAATATTTTGATAGAAAAAGGTCACGGTATCGATATTATTGAAAAACTCGGATTTTCAAAATGCAAGGTTTCTGTAGCTATTCCAAAATCAAAACAATTTACAAGTATTCAGGATTTACAAGGTAAGCGCATTGCGACTTCATACCCAAATACAGTCAATCAATTTCTTAAAAAGAATAATATAACTGCAGAACTTCATATTATTAATGGTTCTGTAGAGATTGCTCCCAATATCGGCCTGGCTGATGCCATTGTAGATATTGTTTCCAGCGGAAGTACATTGTTTAAAAACAATTTAAAAGAAGTTGAAGTGTTGTTAACGTCTGAAGCAGTTTTGGCCATGTCTCCAAAAATTTCTGAAGAGAAAGAAGCTATACTAAAAAAACTTCAGTTTAGGATTCAATCAGTTTTAAAAGGAAGGCAATCAAAATATGTTTTGTTGAACGCACCCAATGAAAAACTTGAAGAGATTATTAAAATACTTCCAGGTATGAAAAGCCCAACAGTTTTGCCATTGGCAATAGATGGTTGGAGTTCTGTTCACACGGTAATTAATAAAAATGAATTCTGGGAAATTATTGACGAATTAAAAGCAAATGGTGCTCAAGGCATTTTAGTTTGCCCAATAGATAACATGGTTATTTAGCATTATGAGAGTAATTGAAAATCCAAATAAGAATGATTGGACTGCAATTTTGAAACGTCCAACACAAACGATTGATGATATAGAAGATATTGTTGATCAGGTTTTTAATGAAGTAAAATTAGAAGGAGATAAATCCATTAAGGAGTATACGCTAAAGTTTGATAAAGTAAGTTTAGAATCATTTCTAGTTACAGAATCCGAAATTGAAAATGCTTTAAATCAGATTCCTGACGAGTTAAAGCAAGCTATAAGTATTGCCAAATCAAATATTGAAAAATTTCATAGCGCACAAAAAACTAGTAGAGTAGAAATAGAGACCGTTAAAGGTGTTACATGCTGGCAAGAAAAAAAACCTATAGAAAAAATAGGACTTTATATTCCTGGAGGAACAGCTCCTTTATTTTCTACTGTTTTAATGCTAGCAATCCCAGCTAAAATTGCTGGTTGTAGAGAAATTGTTTTGTGTTCGCCACCAAATAAAGAAGGTAAAATTGCTAATGAAATTTTGTTTGCAGCACAACTTTGTGGAGTTACAAAAATCATAAAAGTTGGTGGTATTCAGGCAATTGCTGGTTTGACCTTCGGAACAGAAACAATTCCTAAAGTCTATAAAATATTCGGCCCTGGAAACCAATTTGTAACTGTTGCAAAACAACTAGCCACCAAATTTGGAGTAGCAATAGATATGCCAGCTGGTCCAAGTGAACTATTAGTTGTGGCTGATGATACTGCTAATGCAGCCTATGTTGCTTCAGATTTGTTAAGTCAGGCAGAACACGGAACAGATAGTCAGGTAATTTTAGTCACAACTTCAAAAGATTTATTAAAAAATGTATCTAAAGAAATTAAAAATCAAATAAAGGAATTACCTAGAAAGGATATTGCAGAAAAAGCCATTTCAAATTCTAAATTAATTTTTGTTGAAACTGATAAAATCGCACTTGAATTAATAAATGAATATGCTCCAGAGCATTTTATTATTTGTTCAAAAAATGAAGATTATTTTGTTGATGGAATTATAAATGCAGGTTCTGTTTTTATTGGTAATTATACACCAGAAAGTGCAGGAGATTATGCTTCAGGAACCAATCATACACTTCCAACAAATGGATTTTGCAAGGCATATTCTGGAGTAAATTTAGATAGTTTTACAAAGAGTATAACCTTTCAAAAGATAACTAAAGAAGGCATTCAAAATATTGGTAATACTATTGAGATTATGGCAGAAGCCGAAGGACTTCAAGCACATAAAAATGCAGTAACGTTACGTTTAAAAGATATAAATCAAGAATAATCTGTCATTCCGCACTTGATGCGGAATCCACTTTGAATGAAAAATATGAAAAAGGATTTCAACATAAACAACCTTATAAGACCAAATGTAAAGTTTTTAAAACCGTATTCTTCCGCTAGGGACGAGTTTAAAGATTTCACAACAGACATGGTCTTTTTGGATGCTAATGAAAATCCATTTGAAAATGGCGTCAATCGTTATCCTGATCCACAACAAGATAAAGTCAAGTTGCTGCTTTCAAAAGCCAAGGGGATTGCTACAGAAAATATTCTTTTAGGTAATGGCAGTGATGAAGTTTTAGATCTAGTTTTTAGAGTTTTTTGTGAACCTAAAGAGGACAATATTATCATCTTACCTCCAACGTATGGTATGTATAAGGTTTTAGCTAGAGTTAATGCTATCAATGTTATTGAAGTAGAGCTTTCTGAAAGCTTTCAACCTCAAGTTGAAAAAATATTAAAAGCATCAAATACCAATAGTAAAATTTTGTTTTTATGCTCACCAAATAATCCAACAGGAAATAGTTTTTATAATAAAAAAATAGAGGGTTTGCTAAAAAAATTCCAAGGTATAATTGTGATAGATGAAGCATACATCGATTTTTCTAATCATGAAAGCTGGTTGAATCGATTTGAAGAATTTCCAAATTTAATAGTTACTCAAACCCTGTCTAAAGCCTATGCAATGGCAGGAATTAGGTTAGGTATTTGTTATGCTTCAAAAGAAATTATTTCAGTTTTAAATAAAATCAAACCTCCTTACAATGTTAACGAGTTAACACAACAACGTGCATTAAAACAATTGCAAAATATGGATTTGGTCAAAAATCAAATCACCAATATTTTAACAGAAAGAGATGCTTTAATAGACTCGTTAAAAACTGTCAGTTTTATATCAAAAATCTATCCTACAGATGCCAATTTTGTTTTGGTTAAAGTTGATGATGCTACCAAACGCTACGAACAATTATTAAAAAATGGTATTGTTGTAAGAAACAGAACCAAAGAGCCATTATGCGAAAACTCTTTGCGATTTACAATCGGAACCAAACCAGAAAATGAAAAATTGATAAACGCACTAAAAAGTATATCATGAGCCAGAAAGTTTTATTTATTGATAGAGACGGAACCATTATAAAAGAACCAGCCGATGAGCAAATTGATGCCTTTGAAAAGCTGGAGTTCTATCCAAAGGTATTTCAATATTTAGGTAGAATAGCGAAAGAGTTGGATTTTGAAATTGTCATGGTAACAAATCAGGATGGCTTGGGTACAGACGCATTTCCAGAAGAGAACTTTTGGCCAGTACATAACTTTATCATCGAAACTTTTAAAACTGAAGGTATAGAATTCAAAGAGCAATTTATTGATAGAACATTTCCTAAAGATAATGCTCCAACCAGAAAACCAAACACAGGTTTATTAACCAAATATTTTTCTGAAGAATATGATCTAGCCAATTCATTTGTAATTGGAGACAGGTTAACAGATATTGAATTAGCCAAAAATTTAGGTTCTAAAGGTATTTATATTAACGACAATACGAATTTAGGCACTGATGAAATTTCAACAAAAAGCGAAGAATTAAATAAATACATTGTATTAGAAACCAATGATTGGAAGAAGGTTTATGAATTTCTTAAAACCGAAGAAAGAACAGGAAGTATTGATAGAATCACCAACGAAACCAAAATAAAAATTGATCTTAATCTTGATGGTACAGGTAAAAGCAATATTGATACTGGGATTGCTTTTTTTGATCACATGTTAGATCAGCTTGCTCGCCATGGACAATTGGATTTAAATATTAAAGTTAGTGGCGATTTAGAAGTTGATGAACACCACACTATAGAAGATACTGCCATCGCTTTAGGCGAAACTTTTGCTAAAACTCTTGGTAATAAATTAGGCATTGAGCGCTATGGATTTTGTTTGCCTATGGACGATTGTTTAGCACAAGTGTCCATAGATTTTGGAGGTAGAAACTGGTTGGTTTGGGAAGCCGAATTTAAACGTGAAATGATAGGAAAAATGCCTACCGAAATGTTTTTTCATTTCTTTAAATCATTTACAGATGGAGCCAAATGCAATTTAAATATAAAAGCAGAAGGTACAAACGAACATCATAAAATCGAGGCTATTTTTAAAGCGCTTGCAAAAGCCATCAAAATGGCTGTAAAACGTGATGTTGAAAAAATGATTTTACCATCAACAAAGGGAATGTTATAGCATTTGTCATCTTGAACGAAGTCGGAAGGTTTTTTATAAATAGAATATCACTTCGAGTGATTTTGAAGAATGAGAAATAGTATCGAGAAGAAAATATGAAACTAGTTATAATAAATTACGGAGCAGGAAATATTAAAAGCATACAATTCGCTTTTAATAGATTAGGTATCAATGCCATTCTTTCTAATAATCCTGAAGAAATTCAAAAAGCCGATAAAATCATTTTTCCTGGAGTTGGAGAAGCAAGTAGTGCTATGACAATGCTTAAACACAGTAAATTAGATCAGGTAATTCCAAAATTAAAACAACCAGTTTTGGGTATTTGTCTGGGTATGCAATTATTATGTAAATCTACTGAAGAAGGAAATACTAAAGGATTGGGTATTTTTGATACTCATGTAAAGCGTTTCCCTAATCAAGTAAAAGTGCCTCAAATGGGATGGAACACGATATCCAATTTAAAATCTGGTCTGTTTAAAGGAATACAAGACAATGTCTTTATGTATCTTGTGCATAGCTATTATGCAGAACTTTCAAATCAAGCCATTGCAACAACAAACTATGGTTTTGAGTATGCATCTGCTTTAGAAAACGACAATTTTTACGGTGTTCAATTTCATCCTGAAAAAAGTAGTTTAGATGGAGAAAGAATTTTAAAGAATTTTATTGAATTGTGAAATTTGAAAATAATTGGAAATATAAATCATTACAAAGCCTTGAAAAAAAGAAATTTAACCCTTTAGACGAAAATAAAGGAACAAGCCTTATTAGAACTTGTTATGGATTAATAAGAAAACCATTAATAGATTTTAATATTGAAGATTTAAGAATTTTGATTGGTCAAAGTATAGGATTAAATTATTTAATCCCTTTGGCAATTGAAAAATTGAAAACAAATATTCTTGTTGAAGGAGATTATTATGAAGGAGATTTACTAAAAATGGTTTTAAATAGTGATCGCGAATATTGGACTAGAGAAAAAGAAAACTGGCAAATAATGGTTGATTTATTTAATGCTAATGTAAATAAACTTATGGAGTTTGATACTACAAACAAGATAAGAAATGGTTGGTTTGAATCTTATGATGAATTTAAAAAAATTAATAAATGAGAGTAATTCCAGCAATTGATATTATAGATGGAAAATGTGTCAGACTAACCAAAGGTGTATTTGAAACGAAGAAGATTTATAATGAAAACCCTTTGGAAGTTGCAAAAAGATTTGAAGCTGCAGGTATTAAATATTTACATTTGGTTGATTTGGATGGAGCGAAGGCAAAGCAAATTGTTAATTATAAAATCCTTGAACAAATTGCTTCAAAAACCTCACTTAAAATTGATTTTGGTGGAGGCCTTAAAACCAGTGAAGACTTACATATAGCCTTCAATTGTGGAGCTAAACAAGTTACAGGTGGTAGTATTGCAGTAAACGATGTTAAAACTTTTGAAGGTTGGATTTCTAAATATGGAGGCACCAAAATTATTCTTGGAGCAGATTGTAACGATGAGAAAATTGCTATTAGCGGCTGGCAAGAGAAAAGTAATTTAGATATTATACCGTTTATAAAGTCATACCAAAAAAAGGGAATCAAATACACTATTTGCACAGATATCTCTAAAGATGGTATGTTGGAAGGTCCTTCGCTGGATTTATATACAAAAATCATTAAAGAATGTTCAAATAGTGATGGACAAACCATTAAATTAATTGCTTCAGGTGGTGTTTCTTCTATTGAAGATATCAATAAATTGGAAGATTTAGGTTGTGAAGCTGTTATAATTGGCAAGGCTTTATACGAAGGCAAAATTAGTTTAAGGGATTTAGAAACACACATGTAATATGTTGACCAAAAGAATTATTCCATGTTTGGATATTAAAAATGGAAGGACAGTAAAAGGTGTTAATTTTGTTAATCTCATTGATGCTGGAGACCCTGTAGAGTTGGCTAAACAATATGCTGAAAAAGGTGCAGACGAATTGGTGTTTCTGGATATTTCTGCAACAATCGAAGAACGTAAGACAACACTGGATATGGTTTTACATGTGGCAGAACAAGTCAATATTCCGTTTACAGTCGGAGGAGGAATCTCGAGTATTGAAGATGTTGACGTATTACTAAAATATGGAGCAGATAAAGTATCTATTAACTCGTCTGCGGTAAAACGCCCTGATTTGATAAATGAATTATCAAACAAATTTGGCAATCAATGTATTGTAGTGGCAATAGATGCCAAACAAATTGAAGGAAATTGGAAAGTACATCTTGCTGGTGGAAGCATTCCAACCGAAATAGATTTATTCTTATGGGCAAAAGAAGTAGAAGAACGTGGCGCTGGAGAAATATTGTTCACATCAATGAACAACGATGGCACTAAAAATGGATTTGCCAATGAAGCTTTAGCAAAATTGTCTGAAGCATTAAATATTCCAATTATAGCTTCTGGTGGTGCAGGTAATGTTCAACATTTTATAGACACCTTTAAAATTGGAAAATCTGATGCTGCTCTGGCAGCTAGTGTTTTTCATTTTGGAGAAATAGAGATTAAAGATTTAAAAGAAGAATTAAAGAAAAATAATATAGAAGTAAGATTGTAATGAAAATTGATTTTAATAAAAATAGTGATGGTCTTGTTCCTGCGATTATTCAAGACGCAATTACAAAAAATGTGTTGATGCTTGGCTTCATGAATGAAAAGGCATATAAAAAAACAATAGATACCAAACGTGTTACATTTTATAGTAGAACCAAAAAACGTTTATGGACTAAAGGAGAAGAAAGTGGTAATGTTTTGAATCTGGTTGATATTAAGATAGATTGTGATAGCGATGCACTATTAATTCAAGTTAATCCTGTTGGACCAACATGTCATAAAGGTACAGATACTTGCTGGTCAGAAAGTAATATTCAAACTTATGGATTTTTATCAAAGCTTGAAGTGATCATAAAAAATAGGAAAGCAAATTCAAATGCAGAAGAATCTTATGTTGCATCATTATTTGACAAAGGCATCAACAAAATTGCCCAAAAAGTAGGCGAGGAAGCCGTAGAAATGGTTATTGAAGCCAAAGACTCCAATTCAGATTTATTTCTCAATGAAAGTGCTGACTTACTTTTCCATTATTTAATTCTCTTACAAGCAAAAGAGTATTCTTTAAAAGATATTGTAGAGATTTTAAAATCCAGACATCAATAAAAAAAGCATTAATTATAATTAATGCTTTTAAGATTTTTATTGAATTTCTTGCTTAAGAAATCCATCCTTTAGCTGCAGATTTTTTTGAAAACCAAACAAATATAAAGGCAAAAACAATTATCATAATAGTCATTGGAATGCTTGATGCATAACCCTTAATAAATACATATCCCATTTGAATTATAACTGCTATTAAAGAGATAATCCATAATGTAGTTGCCCATTTTTTTCTTAATAATAACCCAATAGCAGCAAATACTCCACCAAAAACAGCTATAGCGAATAATGCAGTATACCAGGCAGGCATATTGGCTGCAATTTCTAATTGTTCTTCAGAGTACATAGCACGATAGCTTTCAGTATCATACGCTTGTTGTATATAAGCATTAACACCCATGCCATTCCATATAAGCGCAATAGCACTTACGAGCCAAAACCAAAAAGGAGGTTTATTTGTTGAATTTTCAGACATAATTAATTTAGTTTTTAGTTAGTAATTAATTACAATGTATAAAAATTTTGTCATTTCTGGTAAAAAAGGTTACTTGTAAGTTGATTATAATTTTAAAGATTTTGTTTTTGAAGAAATATTATTATCTGTTTAAAATTCAATATTTAGGTTATCGTTTTCATGGTTGGCAAAAGCAACCGAAACTGAAAACCATCCATTTAATGATTGATAGAACGTTCAATTATATTCTTGAAGGAAAGACATTTAAGACTTTAGCATCTGGTAGAACGGACTCCATGGTTTCTGCCAATGAAGCTGCATTTGAACTTTTTTTAAATGAACCTATTGAAGATAAAAAAGCTTTTCTGGAATTGTTCAACTACAATCTGCCGCAAGATATTAGAGCCTTATCTATTGAAGAAGTAAATGAAGATTTTAATATTATTCAACATTCAAAAATAAAAGAATATATCTATCTGTTTTCGCATGGACAAAAAAATCATCCGTTTTGTGCACCAATTTTGACCACTATTTTAGATGAATTGGATATTGAAATAATGAAAAAAGGAGCCAAACTTTTTCAAGGAAAACATAATTTCAAAACCTATTGCTACAAAGCAACAGACAATGGTAAATACAATAGAGAAATTGAATTATGTAAATTGGTAGAAAACTTTGAGTATACTGCAAATTTCTTTCCAAAGAAATCTTTCATTTTAAGAGTTAAAGGAAAAGGTTTTGGAAGAAACCAAATTAGACTCATAATGGGAGCATTAATAAAACTTGGCAAAGGAGATATTTCTTTAAGTTATATTGAAAATTCACTAAAACCAGAAAGCACAGAGGTTATGGATTATATTGCTCCAGCTTCAGGACTCATTCTAAATAAAATAAAATTCAATTAAAAACTTTAGTTGTTGATTTTTTAATGATTTACAATTATGGATTATGAAAATTGTGTAAATCATATCAAAAACTTTGTAACGTCAACAGCCTTACTCTCTCCTATATTTGTAATAGAAAATGAGATAAGACTTATTTGATATTACGAATCTTAAAAATTACATCATGAAAAAAATACTATTAACATTAGCCATACTATTTACACTTTCAACTGTGTTAACTGGCTGCAGAGAAAAAAAATCTCCAGAAGAGAAAATTGAAGAAGCAATAGAAGATACAGGTGATGCAATTGAAGATGCAGCAGACGAAGTTGCTGATGAAATAGAAGATGCTACAGAATAGTAATAATAAAAAAACAATTAAAACTTATTTAATAACTAATAAAACAAACAAGATGAAAAAATTATTTTTTATAGGGACATTCTTTTTAGTAAGTATTGCTTTTGCGCAAGAAAAACCAAAAAATGTTTCTGAAGAAACAGAAAAAAAAACAGTAACAATTAATGACGGAGAAAAAGTTGTAGAAAAGAAAGTAAAAGTTACAACCAAAGAAGAACAAAAGATTAAATTAGATGCAAAAGACAAGCATCAAGTTAATCAGGAAATTGTTGAAACTCCAACAAAAGTTACTAAAACAATAGAAGTAGATAGTGATAATGATGTATTCTATGATACAAAAACAGAGGTAAGCTATTATACTTTTAATGATCAAAAATACACATTCCAAAAAAGTAGCAAAGGATTTAACGTGTCTTTAAATGACGACATAGACGGAGATTTATTTGGACATGCTATAAGAGCCAGCAGAAATAATAATTATCTCTATAAGTCTGATGACTATACAGGAATTGGATATTTTGATGACCAAGGAAACTTTGTTGTTGAATATTATGATAAAGATTCCAATGGTCTAGTAAAGAAAGAATTTATTTTGATTGAATAAATAATTTTTTGATTGATTAATTGAAGTCCCGACATTGTCGGGACTTTTTTATAACTTTAAATACTAAACAAAACCTTATGATTAGTGTTACTATACCCAAAGAAGCTTTAGAGTTTTTTAAAAAGCTAGAAAAGAACAACAATAGAGATTGGTTTAACGAACATAAAAAAGAATTCAAATCTATTGAAGCAAAAGTAAAGCAAGTTTACAATGCTTTATTTGATATGATAAAAACACATGATGATGTTGATGGCTTAAAAATGTTCAGAATCTATCGTGATGTCCGGTTTTCAAAAAACAAATTACCTTATAAAACACATTTTGGAGGATCCTTTCACAGAAAAAAACCACATTTAAGAGGAGGATATTATTTGCATATAGCACCAAACAATGAGTCTTTTATTGCTACTGGGTTTTGGGAACCAAATAAAGAGGATTTATTTCGTATGAGAAAAGAATTTGAAATGGATGACACGGAAATGCGAAGCATTATGAATAATGAGGCCTTTAAAAATGTTTGGGGAGATTTAGTTGGAGACGAAGTAAAATCTGCACCAAGAGATTTTGATAAGAACCATCCAGCAATAGATTTAATAAAGAAGAAACAGTATATTTTTGTGAAAAAATATACAGACAAAGAAGTTTTGGAGGCAGACTTTCTTAAAAAAGTAAATGAAGCATTCAAATTAATTCGCCCATATTTTAATTATATGAGTGATGTGCTTACAACAGACCTCAATGGAGTTTCGCTTATATAGCTGTTAGCATTTCAGGCATTTCAAAAACCTGAATGTTATTCTGTAAATGCTCTTTAACAATGTGCATCATTCGCTTATTTAAAGCAGAAGAATTTTCTATATAAAGCATATATTCCTCAACCGTAAAAAGCCCTATAATCATACCTTTTAAAGAATTTCTGAATTTAATATCCTTATTTATGGAATTATTAATGTATGCAACACGCTTTTCCAAAGTAAGATTGTAAAAAGTGTTCTTGTGTTTTGTCAGATAATTTCTAAAAACTTCTATGATCAAATTACCTTGAAGCATTGTAATTGGTCGAAGTACCAAATTTTGAAATCGTTCATCAGAACTCATGTTATCATTAATTAAACTTGGAGAAACTTCTGGACGGATAGATTTTAAATTAGTGTCTCGAGTGTCCATAACATTTAAAATTTAATTAAAAATATAGATTATAGATTTTTAAAAAAGAGGATAGGTTGATACTTGTTAACTGCGTTATGAACAATTTAGATTTATTATATTTATAAAAACTTTAATTATGAAATTTGGAAGTGTTGATAATCCGGAAAATATAGACTTTACATTACCGCCAGATCATCCTGAAAATCAAAGAGTTCTGAAGCAAAACAACGATAACAATCCCTTAAAAATTTATGTTGGATGTGCAAAATGGAACAAGGCCGATCTTAAAGGATTTTATCCAAGAGGTACAAAAGATGAATTGACATATTATTCTTCTCAATTCAATTCTATAGAACTCAATGCTACTTTTTACAGAATATTTTCTGCAGAGCAATTTGCAAATTGGAAAGAAAAAACACCTGAAGGGTTTAAGTTTTTTCCAAAATTAAATCAGGAAATTAGTCATTGGAAACGGTTAAATGAGGTTAAAGATGTTGTTGAAAATTATTTATATAATGCATCTAATCTAAATGAAAAGCTCGGAACTATTTTCTTGCAAATGCACAACAATTTTGCACCAAAAGATTTTGATAGAGTTGTAACTTTTGTTGAAAGCTGGCCAAATGAAATATCTTTGGCAATTGAGTTTAGACATACCAATTGGTATAATGATGATGCAGTTGCCAATGAACTTTATGATTTGTTGGAAAAAAATCAAATCTCAAACATTATTGTAGATACTGCTGGAAGAAGAGATTTGCTTCATATGAGATTAACTAACGGAACAGCCTTTGTGAGATATGTAGGAGCAAACCACAAAAGCGATTACTCGCGTCTGGACGATTGGGTTTCACGTTTAAAGACTTGGAAAGCACAAGGCATTAATGAAATTGATTTTTTTGTGCATCAAAATATAGAAAAAGAATCACCTTTACTTTCTGCGTATTTTATTGAAAAACTAAACAAAGATTTAGATAGTGATTTAAATTTACCAACTATGGCATAGATTATTTTTTAGGATAGTTAGGTATATTTAATCCTAAAATGATATCTCTAGAAGCTTCACTTAATAAACCATTGCTTTGTAAACTAACAACACCAGATCCTCCTCTGGGGCTTTCTTTTGTTTTCATTCTTTTAGGTAAGTTGGGGTCGTCATCAAAATGAAAATCATCAAGATAATATTCATTTTTATCTGACTCTTTTACTGTAACATGTATGTGTTGTGGTATGGTTGTATTAGGATATGATGCTGGTCTTAACGTATAAAACGTATATTCTCCATCTTCTTTTGTTTTAACCCAACCTCTTAAATAACCATGACGACGTTCCCAACCTTTTGATTCGCTGGTTGAAGGATAGATGCCTTTATCATTGGTGTGATAAATGTATATAATAACACCTTCGGCAGGAGTTTTACCATCATTTTGGTAGACTGTGCCACTTATTTTTATTTTATGATCTGAATGGTTAAAATCTGGTAATGTATCTACATTTTTAAGATGTCTGTCTCCATATTCATATATAGCTTCACATCCTTCACATGGTCCTCCAATAATTTTTAAGGTTTCCTTATTATTTTGCGATTTAATGCAAGAAGAAAATAAAGTTAAAAGAATAAATAAGAAGTAAACTTTTCTCATAATTAAAAATTAAGACATCATTCTAACTAAATTTAAATAATTTTTAATCCTTCAAGGCATGTTTAAGAAAAGTTTATGGTTTTTATTGCAACAATTTTTCTAATTTTCCTTTTGCTGTTAAAGTATCGTTAATTCGATGTTAATTACTTGACGTATATTTATTTATATAATATTTTTAGATAAAACTAATATAAAATGAAAAAAATACTCATTAGCATTTCACTATTTGGATTGGTTTTATTAACTCTTTCCGCAATTAAAAAAGACCGCAACCCACTTACAGAAAATTTTATAATTGGAGATACAGAAATAGCATCAATTAACGCTTTGAGCTTTGGCCCAGATGGAATTTTATTTATTGGTGATTCAAAAAACGCAGCCATCTATGCAATTGACACTAAAGATTCTAAAACTAATGATAAGGCTGAAGAAATCATGATAAATGATTTTGACAACAAAGTTGCAGCCTCTTTAGGAACGACCAAAGATAATATCAAAATTACTGATATGGCTGTAAATCCAGTTTCAAAATCTGTTTATTTTTCAGTTAATATAACCGATGGTACTCCAGTTCTTTTAAAGTTAATAGATGATGAGTTTGAAAATATTTCATTAAGTAATGCTAGCTATTCTAAAGTTGAATTAACAGATCCAGTTGGTCTTGATGAAACTGATAGAAGAGGAAACCCTATAAGAAATTGGGCTATTGCAGACATGATGTACCATAAGGGAAAAGTAATGGTTTCTGGTTTGTCAAATAAAGAGTTTAAGTCTACCTTCAGAAGTATAGCTTTCCCATTCAACAAGAACCAAGAGTTTGCTTCTTTGGAAATTTGGCATGCTGCTCATGGAAGATTTGAAACCTATGCGCCAATCAAAGCATTTAATGTTATCAATATTGAAGATGAAGATTACTTATTGGCAAGTTATACCTGCACTCCACTGGTTTTATTTCCTTTAAAAGATTTAAAAGGAAATGAGCACATTAAAGGTAGGACTGTAGCAGAATTGGGAGGAGGTAATTCACCAGTAGATATGATAGTTTTTGAAAAAAATGGAAAACCAAAGTTTTTCATGTCAAATACCAACCGACCAGTAATGCGCTTTAATTACGATGATATTGTGAATTTTAAAGAATCTCTTACTGAAGAAGTTACAGAATTTGCTGCAACAGATGGTGTTACTTATGACAATTTGCCTTTTGTTAATGTTATTCAAATGGACGATTTAGATCAAGACAATGTATTGTTCCTAATTAGAGATAGAGAAGGAGATTTAGTTTTGAGAAACAGAACTAAACAATGGATGTAAATCCTCAAAAAAATATATTTAAGACCAAGTTTATCTTGGTCTTTTTTTGTTTAGTTCAATTTTTTAGTTGTAAAAAACAAGAAGCAATTTCTGATTTGAATGTCTTATATGAAAATGATAATGCTGTAAAAGTAAATTTCACTTCGAATCTAAATATTGACAGCATAAAGATTTATTTAAAAGGAATCACCGATACACCTGTTTTGGGAGAAATCATTAATAAAGATGGTGTTACTATTTTCACGCCAGTTGTTCCGTTTTCAAAAGGTAAAGCCTATGAAATTAAATATCAAAACCAATTGCTTAAAGCCTTTACAATAAAGCAATCAGTTGAACACATAAAACCTGAATTATTAGCTATCTATCCAACAAAAGATACAGTACCAGAGAATTTATTGAAAATGTATTTTGTGTTTTCAAAACCAATGCAAGAAGTAAAGTCTGCATTAGAATATATTAAAGTAACTGAACATACAAAACAAGAAGAAGTCTCTGTCTTTCTTGAGCTTCAAACCGAATTATGGAACAAAGACCATACACAATTAACCCTTTGGTTGGATCCTGGACGTATCAAAACTGATTTAATACCTAATAAAAAATTGGGTTTGCCAATTGTTGACGGAAAAAGTTACACAATTAATGTTTCAAAAGAATTTAAAGACGCTTACGGAAATCTATTAGATAAAGACTATAGTAAAACTATTGTTGTCAAAGAAAGGGATTCAAGAATTCCTGACTTAAATAAATGGATAGTTTCATCTCCTCAAGCAAATACATTAAATGAGTTGACAATAGATTTTGGTGAATCTTTAGACTTTGCTTTGGCTCTCGAAACAGTTAAGGTTTTAAATCCTAATAGAGAAACTGTTAGTGGTGACTTTACACTTACAAACAAAGAATCTGCCTTAAAGTTTCGGCCAAATTTAAATTGGGAAAGTGGCAATTATATAATTTCTGTAAATACAAAATTAGAAGATCTGGCAGGAAATAATTTAAACCATCCTTTCGATAAAGATTTAAATGTAGAAGTCAATAATGGAGAGGATTCAAAAATTAAATCACTTCAATTCTCTATTGAATAGAATTTTTAATACTTAAACCCATTATTATTTTCATATAATTAACTTGAACATAATATTTATTTCATAATAACCCTATCAGATTTGTAAGTAAAATTACATTAAATTCAATATATAGTCATAATCTTATCAATTATATAAAAGTGCGTGAGCATCGTATCTTAAGTGCGCATTCCTCACCTAAAAAAAATTAGTTTTTTATAAATTTGTCCACTTAATTTTTATTAAAGGACTACAGTTAAGATGTCAAAACGAAGAATTGAAATAATGGATACCACTTTGCGTGATGGCGAACAAACATCTGGTGTGTCCTTTTCAGCTTCAGAAAAATTAACCATTGCAAAACTTTTATTGGAAGAACTCAAAATTGATAGAATTGAAATTGCATCTGCAAGAGTTTCAGAAGGAGAGTTTCAAGCAGTCAAAGATGTCACAAATTGGGCAACAGAAAACAATTATATTCATGCCGTTGAAGTTTTAACCTTTGTGGATAAAGGTGTATCAATAGAATGGATGATTAATGCAGGAGCAAAGGTTCAAAACCTATTGACTAAAGGTTCATTAAATCATTTAACTCATCAACTTAAAAAGACTTCAAATCAACATTTTAAAGAAATAGAAGAAGTTATCAATCAAGCTAAAGAGCATGATATTGAGACCAATGTTTATTTAGAAGATTGGAGTAATGGTATGAGAAACTCCAAAGATTATGTCTATGAATTTTTAGAGTTCTTATCTACACAACCTCTTAAGCGCATTATGTTGCCAGACACCTTGGGTGTTTTAACACCAAATGAGGCGTTTAGTTTCATATCAGAGATTAGAAAGAAGTATCCTAATTTACATTTTGATTTTCATGCGCATAACGATTATGATATGAGTGTTTCCAATGTTATGGAAGCCATAAAAGCTGGTGCAGATGGAATCCATCTAACACTCAATGGAATGGGGGAACGTGCAGGAAATGCACCTTTAGCAAGTGTTGTAGCTGTTGTTAATGACTTTCTGCCTGATGTTGAAGTTGCAGTCAATGAAAAAGCTTTATATACGGTAAGTAAGTTGGTAGAAACGTTTTCTGGTTTTATGATTCCAGCCAACAAACCAATAGTTGGTGCTAACGTGTTTACTCAAACTGCAGGAATTCATGCAGATGGTGATAACAAAAAGAATCTATATTTCAATGATCTGATGCCTGAACGTTTTGGTAGGAAACGTAAATACGCTCTAGGAAAATCATCTGGAAAAGCAAACATTCAAAAGAATCTACAAGAATTAGGTCTTCAGTTAAATGATGAAGATTTAAAAAAAGTTACTGAACGAATTATTGTGCTAGGTGATAAAAAACAAGTCGTTACAAAAGAGGATTTACCATATATCATATCGGATGTTCTGGATAGTTATTCCTACATAGAAAAGGTTCATGTAGATTCTTATGTGCTCACACATTCCAAAGGATTAAGGCCTTCTACAACGATAGCATTGACTATAAATGGTGAAACTCACGAACAAAATGCTCAAGGTGACGGTCAGTTTGATGCTTTTATGAATGCTATTAGGGAAATCTATAAAAAGACACATTTAACCACTTTACCGGAATTGATAGATTATGCTGTTCGAATTCCTCCAGGTAGTCATTCAGATGCTTTGTGCGAAACTATTATAACGTGGAAAAGCCCAGAAAAAGAATTTAAAACTCGCGGTCTAGATTCTGACCAAACAGTTTCGGCAATTAAGGCAACCGAAAAAATGCTAAATATTATTACAAATTAAGATTCAAAATAAACATAATGAAATTAAACATTGCGCTATTAGCAGGAGATGGTATTGGACCAGAAGTCATAGATCAAGCAGTAAAAGTATGTGATGCTGTTGCAAAAAAATTCAATCATGATGTTACATGGACATCAGCATTGACAGGAGCAGCTGCTATTGATGCCGTTGGAGAACCATACCCTGATGAGACTCATGATATTTGTATGAAAGCAGATGCTGTATTGTTTGGCGCTATTGGTCACCCTAAATATGATAATGACCCAAGTGCAAAAGTAAGACCAGAACAAGGACTTCTTAAAATGC
>DATGBV010000339.1:0-20820 GCA_035312485.1 Flavobacteriaceae bacterium
TATTTCTTTTTCTCAAGCCAATAAGTTTTTAAGAAAAGCTATGAGAACCGACAGTCTCAATGAAAAAATTGAACTTCTCTCAAAAGTCATTGAACTGGAGCCAAAAAATTTTGATGCCTACTTTTATCGCGCCAATGCAAAAAATGATTTGGGTGATTATCATGATGCCATTATGGACTATACCAAAATAATCATTTACAAACCCAGTGCAGAGATTTATTACAATAGAGGGAATTCAAAATTTAATCTTCAAGACTTTTATGGTGCTAAAGAAGATTATGAAGAAGCTCTTAAACTTGAGCCTGAATTTATTGACGCCCGTTTTAATCTTGCCAGTGCAAAATATTATTTAAATGATTTTAAAGGATCTATTTTAGATTTAACAAAAATTATTGAAGTAGCACCAAACCACTCTAGTGTTTACTTGCAAAGAGCAGATGCTTTTTTAGCTATAGAAGAACCTTTATTTGCATTGAAAGATTTAACATTAGCCATTTTGGTTAATCCCAGCGCAGAAATTTATTTTAGAAGAGGTTTAGTTTATTTAAGTATTAATTATTACAGAAATGCTAAAAACGATTTTTATAGTTCCATTAATATTGATCCTAATAACACGCCAGTATATTTCTATCGTGGAACATCATATTTGTTATTAGGAAAATATAAGAAAGCGCTTTCAGATTTCTCTGAACCACTAAAATATTATTCTTTGGATTATGAAGCTTTGCTTGGTCTTGCATTAACCTATTACAAAATGAATGATATGGAAAATGCCAAAATAAACTTTGATAAAGCAATTCGGATAATTGATCCAAAAAACATAAATGATATAAATATTGAACTGTTTTCAGAAACGTATTGGTACAAAGAACAGTTATTCTTTTTTAGAGATAATTTTGAAGGATTAAGCAAACTTTAATTTAAACTTCCAACTCTATTGTTTATTAACCTCAATTTTATAAACAAGCTCCCAAGTTTTAAGATCATCATAAGAGTAATAGACATTCTTTAAATATTTAAGGTCAGAAATTATTGTATCTACAACTTTGATATCAAATTCTTCTTTTCCACTATAACCTCCAATGACTATAGTAGTCATTTTATCATCTACCAAACTTGATGTAAATTCATGCCATCTTTGTGATTTTGAATTAAGAAATAATGCTTTCCATTTTTTAATTTCAATATTAAATGTTCTTATATCTGTAGAAAAAAAACCATTTGGAGTTGTAAATTGAGTTTGAAAAGTTCTATGATCTTCCAAAAACTTTCCTTTGATAGTAGCAACAACATCTAGTTTTTTAAACGTTCCATCATCTTGTCTCATTTCTAATGTTGATTTCCATACACCTCGGTAATATTCAAATTGTGAAAGTTCTGGGATTTCAGGGTCTGCATAACCAAAATCTATGCTCGTTTGAGAGAAAGCATGAAAACCTATTAGAAATGCCATTATAAACTTTAATATATCCATAGTTATTTTTTCTATTATTTGAATTTTAATGGTAAATGCACAAGTTTTTTAGTTTCAAAGAAATCTTCATTATAATAATCAGATAAATTATAAATGGTAGCTTTCGGAAAATCTTGAAGTTCTTCGCCTAAATCTCCACCTTTTAAATATAAAATTCCGTTTTTTAATTCATGTTTTTGCTTTTTTGAGATTTTTCCTTTTACCCAAAGCACAAAAGTTGGCATTGCTGCTACTGCACGACTTACAATAAAATCGTAAGTTTCGTTAATGTCTTCAACACGACTATGTGTAGTTTTAACATTAGTCAAACCAAGTCCATCTACAACTTCATCAACTACTTTAAGTTTTTTGGCTATACTATCAACCAAATGAAATTGACATTCTGGAAACATGATAGCCAATGGAATACCTGGAAATCCACCACCTGTTCCCACATCCATGATTTGGCTCCCATTTTTAAACTGAATTATTTTCGCAATAGCTAGTGAATGCAACACATGACGCAAATAAAGCTCATCAATATCTTTGCGAGAAACCACATTTATTTTGAGATTCCAGTCTTGATAAAGTGCTTCAAGATGCCTAAATTTATTTATCTGATCTTCCGTAAGATTCGGAAAATATTTTAAAATAAGTTGCATTTCTTTAATTTTTCAACAAAAATAACACATTTTTTGTGTGCATTTTTATGAAAACTTTATTAAGATACCTCCTTTTATTATTTATCTTTGCGCCCAAATACGATACATTTATTTAAATCGTTTTTTATTAAAGCTAAACTTATGACGAAACAGATGCTATCTTTCTCAAGAGCAGATTCTGCAAAATTTTTCAGAACCCTGAATAAACGTGTGAATGATTACTTTAAAGATAACAATGTAAAACGTACAGGAAATTGGAAGCTTTGGTTAAAGACCATTGTCATGTTTTCTATTTTTCTTGCACCATATTTTTTAATTCTTACTTTAAATATACCTGGTTGGGCCCAATTTCTTTTAACCATTACAATGGGAATCGGTATGGCTGGTGTTGGTATGAATGTTATGCATGATGGTAATCATGGTTCATATTCTAACAAAGAATGGATTAATAGATTAATGGGAAGTAGTATTTATATTCTTGCTGGAAATGCTTACAATTGGAAAGTACAACATAATGTTTTGCATCATACCTACACAAATGTTCATGGACATGATGAAGATTTAGATGCTGGACGGATTTTACGCTTCACAGAACATGCAGAATGGAAATGGTATCATAAGTTTCAACATTATTATTCAATTATCTTGTATGGATTATTAACCATTAACTGGGCCATTACAACAGATTTCCAACAGATGAGTCGATATATGAAGCGTAAATTATCATACGGAAAATTTCCTAATCCTGTTTGGAACTGGAGTAAACTGGTTATATCTAAATTAATTTATATTGGAATCTGGATTGTCTTGCCAATGTTGATTTTGGATATTGCCTGGTGGAAAATCTTAATCGGTTTTTTTGTCATGCACTATACTGCTGGTTTAATTTTAAGTGTTGTGTTTCAATTAGCACATGTTATGGAAGAAGCAGAAATGCCATTACCAGAAAAGGATGGTACCATGAAAAACACTTGGGCTATTCACCAACTAAAGACAACTATAAATTTCTCTACTAAAAACAGAATTGTTAACTGGTTTACAGGTGGTTTGAATCATCAAGTGGAACACCATATATTTCCTCATATCAGTCATATTCATTACACCAAAATCTCTAAAATAGTTAGAGAGACTGCTAAAGAATTTAATCTTCCATACAACGAATACAAAACAACAAGAAAGGCTGTAATTGCTCATTTCAAATACTTACGTGAAATGGGTATGAAACCTGCCTTACAAATCTAATTTCAAATTTTTCGATGAACTTACTTTCGGATAGAATTTTAAACATGTCTACCTCTGCAACTCTTGCAATGGCAGCAAAGGCAAGAGAACTGCGTGCTGAGGGAAAGGATATTATAGGTTTAAGTCTTGGAGAACCAGACTTTAATATACCAGAATTTATTAAAGATGCTGCCATTCAGGCTATCAATGATGGTTATAACTCTTACACTCCAGTTGATGGTTATGTAGAGTTAAAAGAAGCAATCATTACCAAGTTTAAACGGGATAACAACTTATCATATACGCTACCACAAATTGTGGTTTCTACAGGTGCAAAACAAGCTTTAGCAAATGTAGCTGCAGTGATGCTAAATAAAGGAGACGAAGTTATTTTACCTTGCCCTTATTGGGTAAGCTATAGCGACATTGTAAAGCTTAACGATGGCGTTCCGGTTGAAGTTAAAACAACTATAGATACTGATTTTAAAATGACAGCATCTCGACTAGAAGCTGCCATTACACCTAAAACAAAAATGATTTGGTTTAGCTCACCTTGTAACCCTAGCGGTTCGGTTTACAGTAAAGAGGAATTACGTGCTTTAGCAGATGTATTACAGAGACATCCAAATATTTATGTTGTGTCTGACGAAATTTATGAACATATAAATTTTATAGGCTCCCATGCAAGTATGGCTCAATTTGACGATATGTACAATCGTACAATTACGGTTAATGGCGTTTCTAAAGCCTTCGCCATGACTGGCTGGAGAATAGGTTTTATTGGTGCTCCAACTGAAATTGCAAGAGCTTGTAACAAAATGCAAGGACAAACCACAAGTGGTGCAAATTGTATTGCTCAACGTGCTGTAATAACTGCTATGTTGGCTTCACCAGAAAAAGTCAAATATATGATTGACGAGTTTAAGAACAGACGTGACTTGATACTTGACTTATTAAATGATATTGAAGGATTTAAAACAAATACTCCTGAAGGTGCTTTTTATGTGTTTCCTAATATATCATACTACTTCGGAAAAACCTTGCGAGGAACTCCCATAAACAATGCCACCGATTTTTCATTGTATTTACTTGAGCATGCATTGGTTGCTACGGTTACTGGAGATGCATTTGGAAACTCTGATTGTATAAGGATTTCTTATGCGGCCTCTCAAGATCAAATTGTAGAGGCCATGAAGCGGATTAAAGAAGCTGTGAGTTAAATAAACAAGAAAAGCCAGAAAGTAAAACTTTCTGGCTTTTTGCATTCTGTTAAAAGGTGTCTTAATATACATATACACTAAAACTGATACCTAATACCTAATGCAATATCTAAATCCAAATCGTTATTATCATAGAGTTCATCACCAAAACCTATTTCTGGTCTAAAATCTAAAGAGATCAATAATGGAATGTTGAAGTTATATTCAATACCAATGTCTCCAGCTGCAAATACAAAAGTATCTGTATAGTCATTCCCATTGTCATTATCGAAACTGTAAGATCCTAAACCACCTCCAAGACCTGCATACCAATTAAAGCCTTTGTCAATGTTCCAAACCCATTGATGTAATGCAGCTAATTTAAATCCATCGTGGTTTTTACCATCCCTCCAGCCTAAATCAAATTCTAACCTACGATCTGGTGCCAAACGTGCCTGATAAGATATTTCTCCTCCAAAACCATCATCATCTCCTACTCTAATACCTAAAGCATTTTTTGATATGTCTTGTGCGTTCATTGATATACTTCCAAAAAGGAAGATTATACCTACTATAAAAATATGTCTCATGTTATTAATTTTAAATTATTGTTTAGTTTATATTAAGATTGTTCTTTAGCTTCTGCATTTTCATCAGATTTTGCTCCTATTCTGTTGACTGTATACATTGATGAAAATTTAACCTTTAAACCTGCTATTTTTCTATTATCTTCACTTGTCAAACCTTCATTTTCAACCGTATTCTTTCTGGTGTCTATAGCCTCATATATTAACTTGATTTCATCCCAATCTTCACGCGAATAAGAGTCTTTGTTTTTATCTACAGTATCAACAAAGTTTTGATAAACACTTAATATATTGTCTTTGTTGATCCATGTAAATTTCATATCATCTCCTGTATAACCTTTCCCCAATAAAGACTTACGCAGTTCTGTTTTTAATCTTTCAGACTCCATACGCTCATGTTCTTCCACCACCTCTGCTTTGTAAGCTTCATATTTTACGGCTGACTCATCAATAGAATTCTGTAATTCGGTATTATTTTCAAGTTCAACAACCGTTTTACTTGCTTCAGATTCCATTTCTCTGTAATCATTTTCAATGGTTTCCCAGTTTTTAACTGCCTCATCGGTTTCTACATTGCTAACAGAATCTACATAAGCTGTATAAGCATCTACCTTTTTTTGTGCTATGTCCTTTTTGCTTTTGTTACATGACATAACCGTTACCACAAGTGCGACACTAACTAATATTAATTTCATTGTTTTCATTGTTTTTATTTTTAAATTGTTATTTGTTTTAACTATATATTTATTATTATATCTTCTGGTTTTTTAGGACAATCCTTTTTGTTTTTAGTAAAGTACCTTAAACGCCTTTGCCTCCAATTAGCCTTAATAAAATGGCTATTATTGCAATTACCAATAAGATGTGGATTAAACCACCTGCACTGTAAACAAAGAATCCAAGAGCCCATCCGATTACTAATATGACTGCGATTAAATACAATAAACTTCTCATGACTTTTAATTTTAAATGGTTAATATTTATACTATTTTAAAGTTTCTATTTGATCTAAATTTGATTTTAACATTGGTATTATTTTTACTGCCATAATTTTTAAATCTGTATCGTTTGTAACTGTTTCCAAATCTCTCAAAAAACTTATTTCTTCTTCTATTAGTAAAGAAACTTTCTCTAGGTAGACCTCTTTAAACACTACATCATTCCCAATCATGTTTTGGTACATTATATTATTCTTTACGCTTGGAATCAATATCAATTTATCTTTTGCTGTTTTGTTTAAAAGGTTTTCAATTTCTCGGTGAGATTCTTCTAAATCTCTCACTAACAGTATAATTCTCAATTCTCTGTTTGTCTCCATAATGTCTTTATTTATGGCCAATATTTTTAAGTTTGTCTTTGCGACATCAGAGAACAATTCGGCCTCTTTTACATTTAATGCTACATTATCACTTTCAATCATATCATTTAAAGAATAAATAAATCTCTTATTTTCATCAAAATCACAAGAACCCAAGCTTATCATTATGATAACTAACATACACAAGTACAGATATTTTTTGAGGTTTTTATTACCAGTTCCCTTTTCCATTCACTCTTTCAACTTATATAACTACAAAGTTGCAACCATTCATTACTTTTTTCATTACAGCATTTTAAACGATTGTTATAGAATTTCTATGTAAAATTTATTTGGCTGCTTGTTTAGAAGGCTTCATGAGAGTTAAAATAGAAGCACAAGGCCAAAAATTAATGTTCCAGATCTTAAATTGTAATTGTTGCTAAATTTTTTAGTTTGCTGGAAGATATACTGTAAAGACAGCACCTTGGTTTAGTTTGCCTTCGGCAAGAATAAATCCGTTATGGTTATCGGTTATTTTTTTACAGATGGCAAGACCAACACCTGTACCTGAATAATTGCTTTTATTATGTAATCTGCTAAAAAGGTCAAAAATTTTGTTGGCATATTTTTGCTCAAAACCTATACCATTATCTGTAAAAACAATTTTATGGTAGTAGATTTTCGTTATGTCTTTAAAACGTTGATCATCATCAAGTTTCACCTTTGAATAGGTTATGGTAATGATAGGCGAAACACCCTCACGTGAATACTTAAGCGAATTACTCAATAAATTAAGAAACAATTGTTGAATTTGAAATGGTATTGCTTGTATAGACGGAAGCACATCACTGGTTATTGTTGCTTTTTTATCTAGAATGGTTTCGGCAACATCTTGTTTTGCGTTTTCTAATAATTCATTCAAATCTGAAAATACAAAGGCCTTATCTGGTTTATTGGTTCTAGAAAACTGGAGTAAATCGTCAATTAAAGAGCGCATTCTATCTGCTGCTGTTTTAATGCGTTCAAGATATTGAAATCCTTTATTTGAAAAACTTTCTGCTTCTTTTTCCTCCAATCTTGATATAAAGGTTTGTATCTTTCGTAAAGGTTCTTGTAGGTCGTGGCTAGCAACATAGTTAAATTCTGAAAGTTCTTTATTATTCCTTTCCAGTTCCAAATTACGCTCTTCAAGTGTAATAAGGTTTTCAATTTCATTTGTTACATCTGTAGTTATACCAAGTACTTTTTTTTGTCCATCACTACCATAAAAAGACTTTCCATAGGTTTTAAAATGCTTAATATTTCCGTTTTTTTGAATGATTCGATAATTAATAAACGGCAAATCTTTATCCTTCATCATGTTGCCCAGATCTTCTTTGAACATGTCTAAATCTTCTGGATGAACAAATTTTAAGAAATTATTGATAGTTGGATTGAAAGACTGTGGTTCTTCACCTAACAATCTGTATAAATTATCTGAATATGTAAAACTATTGGCCTCGCTGTGCCAAATCCAGTTGCCCTGTTTACTGATTATTTCAGATTGGCTTGTTGATTCTTTAAAAATTAACAGCTCTTCATTGAATTTTTTTATTCTCGTGAAGTCGTTGATAATTTTGAAATATGCAATAATGATCAAAACTATGGTTGTTAAGATAACCAAATAAAAAAACAAGGGTGTAAATTTAACGTTGTCACGATATTCCTTTTGGCGCTCTTTCAGCAAAACTTCTTCAAGACGAATCATTTCCGCAACCTTCTTCTTTAGGCTATCCATGATTATTTTTTCTTCAAAAAACACGGTTTTAAACCCTTCCGATTTTGTACTGTCATTCTCAACAAAATCATAGGTTTCAGAAAAATTAGTTAATAGCTTGTCAGTTAATTGGTTTAGTTCTGTCAGATTCTGTTTTTGTTTTTCGTTTTGTTTGGTTAACTCTTTAAGTATTGCAAAAGAGTTATTTACATTTTCCCTAGCATTGAAATAGGGCTCTAAATACTGATTGTCTTTTGTAACAATATAATTTCTGTGCCCAATTTCTGCATCTTTTAAGTAAGAAGTTACTTGTTCTAATTCTACATTGATTCTATAAGTAGTAATGAGAACGTTTGTAGAATCTGTTAAACCAGAAATCTGTTTATAGGCAAAGCCTCCTATGACAATAATGATAAAAACACTTGTGAAGAAAATGATTTTTAATAGTATACCTGAATGTTTTAACAATCGCCTTGGCATTATATTCTTAATAAAAAGTTGTCTTTGTTCAGCCCATTGGTATGGTATTGCCAGTTTATAGAAACCACGTCTGAAAGAACTTTTTTGAGCTTATTAAAATCGTTTGGCTTTTTAATATAGATATTTGCACCAAGCACAAAGGTTTCTTCAATGTCTTCTTCTGATGCAGATGTGGAGTAAATAGCTATTGCTATGTCTGACAGTTTTTGGTTTGACTTCATTTCTTTTAAACACACAATACCATTCTTTTTAGGCATGTTTAAATCTAAAAAAAGCACGTTTGGCAAAATAACATCTTCAGTGTTCAAATAATCCATAAGCTCAACACCATCATTAAAAGTTCTCACTTTGGTGTTCATTTTTAGTTCTTCAAAGGCATCGGTAAAAAACAGTCTGTCGTCTTCATCATCATCGGCCAGCATAATGTATATATAATTGCTTTGCATAAAATTTAGTTATTGGCCTTTTGGGCTTTTTCTCTTCTTTTTGAAATAATACGTTGAAATGCCGAAGGTGTAATGCCTGTTGTATTCTTAAACTGGTTACTTAAATGTGCCACACTCGAATAATTAAGTCTAAAAGCAATTTCTGTTAGACTGAAATCAGTAGTGATTATAAGCTGTTTTGCAAATTCTATTTTTTGTAGTATAATGAAATTTTCTATGGAAGTATATGTTATTTCTGAAAACAAGTTGGACAAGTAACCATAACTGTGGCCTAGTTTTTCTGAAAGATATACCGAGCTTTTCACATTTACATTGGTATCTTCATTAAAAACCATATCTATTATGGCATCTTTTATTTTTTGAACCAAAACACTTTTCTGGTTCTCCACAATTTCAATTCCATATTTGTTTAAAGATTCTTGTAGTTCATGGTATTTATCAGACGATAATTTACCAACGATCTCAACCTCTCCAAAACCCAAAACCCTGTACTTTAAATTGAGTTCGTATAGTTTTTCTTCCAAAACCTTTTTGCAAATGGTATTAAAATCGAACTTAAGAAACAACTTCATATAATAATTAATTCTAGTAAAGTTAAGAAAGGATTTTGTTTAATTCTATTTGTTCTTTTAAAAACTTAAACAGTCTTTCTTATTTTTCGCCATTTCATTTTCTAGAATAATTAAAAACAACTGCCCAAAGAGATATATAATCCACATAATTTCCTAACCAACCATCTTAATTATGTTTCGTATTACTCTCCGGACAGTATGATGTTTTTGTTCTTATTCTACAATTTAAATAAAAGGGAATGGATTATTGTTTAGTCTTTCCTAAAAACCCAATCAATAAAGATGCTAGACCTAGACCAATTGTTATGTAAGCATTTTGGTTGTCTTGTGCATCTATATCTACTACTCCTTCAATTTCAAATGATGCTTCTGGAATTATTAGTATATAAATACCATATACCAATAGTCCGACTCCTACAATTAATAAAATTGATTTAATACTCTTATTCATGTTTTCTGATTTTAATTAGTTAGTATTTATGAGCACTTTACTCAATGTAGCAAAGATATAATGACATCAAAGGTTCTGTGTTACAGAATTCTACATGATCTTTATAAAATTATAATGAATGTTTTTATCTATTTCTCCAGAAGAATGGTGTAAATAATATCAAAACCGTAAAGAGTTCAAGTCTACCAATAAGCATTAAAAAGCTACTCCACCATTTTCCTAAACTTGGTAAGGCAGAATAATTATTTACGGGACCAAAATCACCTAAAGCAGGACCAACATTACCTAAACTTGATGCCGAAAGTCCTATTGAAGATTCAAAGTCAATATTAAACATTGAGAATACTAATGCACCAATAATGAAAGAAAGCATATAAAGTATAAAAAAGGCTAAAATATTGAACACAATATCACCAGAAACAGATCTGGTATTATACCTTACTGGCAAAACTGCATTAGGATGAAGTGCGCGCTTAAATTCTAAAAAACCATTTTTAATTAAAATTAAATGCCTTACAACTTTCACACTACCAGAGGTACTTCCAGAAGATCCACCTAAAAACATAAGTCCAAAAAAGAAAACTACTAAAAATGGTGTCCACATTGTATAATCTGCCGAAACAAACCCAGTTGTGGTAACAATAGCCAATACTTGAAACAATGCATGTCTGAATGCACTTTCTGCTCGTCCCCAAACCATTGGATGGTCTACTGTTGAAGCTTCTACATTAGCATTAAAATAAATAATTAGAGCTGCTATAATTGTAAAAATGACTATAAACTTAAAATAGAGTTTAATCTCATCATCTTTAATTATTTTTTGAACTCTTCCTTTAAAAGCAAAATAACTCAATACAAAATTTGTTCCCGCCAAAAACATAAAAACAATAACAATATATTGAATCATGGGTTGTGCATTCCAATGTGCCAGACTTGCATTTTTGGTTGAAAATCCACCAGTAGACAGAGTACACATGGCATGATTTATAGCATCAAAGAAAGACATACCAGCTATGTTGAGTAAAATAGTTTCGGCAGCAGTATATCCAAAATAAATTAGCCATAAACGTTTTGCTGTATCTGTAATTCTTGGATGTAACTTATCTGCACTAGGACCAGGAGCTTCAGCAGCAAATAACTGCATTCCTCCAATTCCTAGTAAAGGAAGTATTGCGATTGCCAGTACTATAATTCCCATACCACCAATCCAATGTGTAAGACTTCTCCAGAACAAAACGCCTTTAGGAATTGCTTCAATATCATTTAATATTGATGCTCCTGTGGTCGTGTAACCAGACATGGTTTCAAAAAAGGCATTTGTAAAACTAGGTATTGTTTCTGTTAAAATATAAGGCAAAGTGCCTGATAATGCCATAATAATCCAACCAAAGGTTACTACAATATAGCCTTCGCGTTTATTCATTTCCTTTTTAGGCTTTCTAGTAAATAACATAACAAGTGAACCACCAAAAAGCACAAATATCCCGGAAAGAAACAGCTGAAATGTTGCACCGTCCTTATAAATAAGGCTCATAAGAGACGACAAAAGCATAAATCCACCATTGAACAATAAAAGGAGCCCTAAAAAGTGAAAAATAATTTTATAGTTGAGTTTCATCTGATAAAAAAATATTTCTTTTTATTAGACAGATGTAATTCGTCACTTGGTTTTTTGATTGAGATCATCTTCATTTCTTGACTCATTTCATGAATTATAGGAATAGCTTTTCAACTTTCTTAATGGATCTTGGCAAACAACAAACCACAACACGATCGCCTTTCTGGATTTTAAAATCTCCAAGTGCAATAAAGCCTTCGCCATTTCTAATAACACCACCTATAATAGCCGAACGCGGAAAATCTACTTCCTTAATAATTTCATTACAAATATTAGAAGTTGGTTTTACAATAAATTCTAATAATTCTGCATTCATATTATTAAGTTTTGTCATAGCAACTACTTCGCCTTTTCGTATGTATCTAAAAATATTATTTGCAGCCAGTAGCTTTTTATTGATTAAGGTATCTATACCTATTGAATGGCTCAATTCAAAATAATCCATGTTCTCCACCAATGCAATTGTTTTACCTACATTTTTAGACTTTGCTACCAAGCAAGACATAATATTGGTTTCAGAATTGCCTGTAACAGATATGAATGCATCCATTTCCTCTATACTCTCTTCATCAAGTAAATCTACATTTCTACCATCACCATTTATAACCAAAGCTTGTGGTAATAAATCTGCCAACTCTAAAGATCGTTCTTTATCCTTTTCAATGAGTTTAACGTTAAAGCCTCTATTACTTAAATCTCTAGTCGCCTTAAAACCAATTTTACTTCCTCCAAGAATCATTACATTTTTAATGACTTTATTTGTCTTTCCTGTTACTTTACAAAGTTCTTCTGCACCTCCTTCTGATGTTATAAACACAACATTATCTCCTCTTTCTAATTTAGTGTCACCTCGGGGAATAATAGTAAATTGTGTCCCAAAACGCTGAATAGCAATTGGAACAAAATGAATTTCTGAAAAAATTTGTGCTGCTTCTTTTACGGTCTTGCCAACAAATGAAGCTGTTGAAGATAGATTTAACGCCACCATTGTTAGGGCTCCATCTTCAAATTCATAACTGTCATTAAAAGCAGATTGGTCTAACAGAAGTTCTATCTCTGCCGCCGCAAGGGCTTCAGGTGAAATTAATTCATCTATACCTAATTTAGTAAACGCAATTTCATCCTTGTAAGTTATAAACTCTGTGTTAGAAATTCTTGCAATGGTACGTTTTGCTCCCAATTGCTTGGCCAAAACACTAACGGTAATATTTGTAGTTTCGGAAGATGTTACAGCTATAAATAAATCGCTGGTATGTACACGAGCTTCTTTAAGAATAGAAATTGAAGTTGCGTCCCCTTTAATAACTCTTATATCAAGATGGTTATCAGCATAATTGAGACTTTCTTTGTTTGGGTCTATTAACGTAATTTCTTGAGATTCGTACGATAATAATTTTGCTAAATGAAATCCTACTTCACCAGCACCTGCAATGATTATTTTCATTTGTGGTAAATCATAAAAAGTAGTACAAATATACTGTAAAAATAAATATTGTTATAGAAATTGGTCCTAATATCATGGTTTGTCATTAAGTTACTTAATATATCACTTGACACATTGGAAATAAATTAAAATGAAAAAAAATATGTAGGTTTGCCAAAATTTATTTGCTTTGGCTAAAGTAACTCCATACAAAAACAGTGATTTAGGAAAAAAAGAACAAGTCACTAAAATGTTTGATAACATATCTAAAGATTACGATGGTTTAAACCGTGTTATTTCTTTTGGTATTGATGTGAACTGGAGAAAAAAGGTGGTCAAGATTGTAAAAGAATCTAACCCTGAATCTATTCTTGATATTGCTACTGGAACTGGCGATTTAGCCATTCAGTTTGCAGAAACTAAAGCTTCAAAAATTGTTGGTTTGGATATTAGCAATGGTATGCTAGAAATAGGAAAGTCCAAAGTAAAAAAAAGAGGGCTTCAAGATAGAATTGAACTTGTATTAGGAGATTCTGAAAATATGACCTATCAAGATAATTCTTTTGATGCTATAACGGTTGCTTTTGGTGTCCGAAATTTTGAAAACCTACAAAAAGGATTGAAAGAAATATATCGTGTGCTTAAGCCCAACGGTATATTTGTAATTTTGGAAACATCTGTGCCAACAAAAACACCATATAAACAAGGTTATAAGACATACACAAAGTACATTTTGCCATTAATTGGTAAAGTTTTCTCTAAAGACAGAAGTGCTTATAAATATTTAAGTGAATCGGCTTCAGTTTTTCCTTATGGAGAAACACTAAACAATATTTTACGAGAAATTGGGTTTAATAGTGTTGAAGATTTTCCGCAAACCTTTGGTGTTGCGACCATATATAGAGCGACTAAATAATTATGAGAAACATACTTATTGCTATAGTATTTATTTTTGGTTTTCAATCGGTAAATGCACAGTTATTTACTAAAGAAAAAATCATAAACAATGAAAACTTTGATAAAGACCTGTTAAGTTGGGGATATTATTTAGGGTTTAGTAGTTACGATTTTAATTTTGACTACAACCAAGACCTAAAAGATATACACGTAAAAAGAAATGTAGGTTTTAATGTTGGTCTTATTTCTAATTTAAGAATCAATGAATTTATAGATATTCGTTTTGAGCCAGGATTAAATATTACAAGCAGAGATTTGTATTATGATGAATCTTATTTTGATGGTACGTCTTTTAGCTCTTCAGACTTAATTAGAGAAGTAAAATCTACCTATATACATTTACCTTTACTACTTAAATTTTCTACCAAACGCCTCAATAATTTTAAGCCTTTTATTGTTGGTGGCTTCTCTACAGCTTTAAATCTTTCTAGTAACGAAAAAAATCCAGATGATAATGACAATGGGCAGTTCAGAACCAAAAGCAATATGTTTTTTTATGAGTTAGGTTTTGGAATTGACCTTTACTTATATTGGTTTAAGTTTACACCTTCCATTAGAGGTGTTTTTGCCATTAATGATGAGCTTATTCGTGACGAAGACCCTAACAGTCCTTGGACTGGTAATATTTATACCATGAAAACCAGAGGTGTGTTTGTCAATTTTACGTTTCAGTAGCATTTCTCTTAAATTCACTTAACAATATTGCAGTTGCGGTAGCTACATTTAAGCTTTCCGTTTCCTGTAAATCTCCAAAACGAGGTATCGAAATTCTTTGATCTATTAGATGTTCAACCTCACTTGAAATTCCATTGGCTTCATTACCTAAAATAAGAATGCCTTTTCTAGGCAATTTTGTATTATATACAGATGTTCCATCCATATAAGCACCATATTTTGTTAGTTTTATTTTTGATAAAAATTCAATCAAATTAATATAACTTATGTTTACTCTAGCAAGAGAGCCCATAGTGGCCTGAATTACTTTAGAATTGTAACAATCAACCGTTTCATTGCTACATACCAAATCTGCTATACCAAACCAATCACAAAGTCGGATAATAGTCCCTAAATTACCTGGATCTCGTATATCATCCAAAGCAACAATGAGTTTAGACGCATCAACTGATTTTGGTTTGGGTATTTCAAAAAGTGCTAAAGCTTTATTAGGCGATTTTAACGAACTGATTTTTTTTAGTTCAGTTTCAGAAATTAAAATTTCATTTATGGCATTAATATTGAAGCTTTGGGTTGTAAACAGATAATGAAGCTTAAAATCAGATTTCAAAAATTCTTTTATGGTTTTTAAGCCTTCGGCAATAAAAAGGTTGTGTTGTAATCTATATTTTTTTTGTTTTAAGCTCGTTATTAGTTTTACTTGGTTTTTAGATAACATTTAAACCTCTTTTTATTTTATAAAGAAACAGAATAATTATTAATTTAGGCAATAGTCACCTTAATTATTAAAATATTTAATTTCAAAGGAAATAGTGTATTTTTGATTTTAATAACAAAGCTTACTTGAAACTAAATCTCTCAAAAATAATATTATTAATGGCAATTGCAGGATTAATTAACTCCTGCAATTCTGTAAAAAGAGTTGCTGAAGATGAACATTTACTTACAGACAATAATGTTTATGTTAATGGTGATAAAAATAATACAGAATTAATAGATAATTTACTTTATCAGCATCCTAACAGAAAGATTTTTGGTATCCCATTAAGGTTGTATATTTATAATTCTGCCCGTCCAAATATTGATTCTATTATTAATGCAGGTATCGATAAAAATCCAAAAAAAAGAGAAAGACTTGAAAAAAGATTATCCAAAAAACAATTGGACAAATATGTCGAATCTAGAAATAATTTCAACGAATGGCTCAAAGAAACAGGTGAAGCTCCAACAATTGTGGATGGGGAAAGAACAGAAAAATCTGTAAAGCGTTTAAAAGATTATTATTTCCATAATGGCTGGTTTAATGTAGATGCTTCATATAATATAGTAGAAGTTGACACACAAAAAGCACAAGTAAACTACAATGTAAAAACAGGTAAAGGTTTTATAATAGACTCTATCACTACAAAGATTGCAACACCTGCAATAGATTCGTTATACCAAAAAACAAAAGAAGAATCATTAATAAAAAAGGGCGAACAGTATAAAACATTAAATTTTGAAAATGAGAGAAATAGAATTACCAATAATTTGAGGAATTCTGGGGTTTATCATTTTAGTCAAGATTATTTAGGTTTTGAGATTGATACCGTAGGTACAAATAAAAAAGTTAATGTAGATCTTCAAATAAAAAATCGTGCTTTAAGAACTCAAGACTCCGTAGTAAGAAGACCATTTAATATCTATAAAGTAAAAGAAGTAAATATTTTTACGGATTCTTCCTACGAAAACAAGGATGAAACAGCTACAAATACCAACACCTTTAATGGTTATGATTTTTACAGTGTTGGAGAAATGCGATACAAACCTAAAGCCATTACTGATGCGGTTTTTATTAATCCAGGGGAAGTATTTAAAGATTCAGACAGAACATTGACTTATAGACATATTAGTGAGTTAAAAACATTTAAATACCCAAATATTGAATATATAGAAAACCCAGACACAACACTTACAGCAAATATTTTCTTAACACCACTAAAAAAATTCAGTCTTGGCTTTGCTGCAGAAGTCTCACAAAGCAATATTCAAACTATCGGGTTTTCTGTAAATCCAAGTATCCTAATGAGGAATGTTTTCAGTGGTGCCGAAACGTTAGAGCTTTCTGCCTTTGGTTCAGTTGGTGCTTCAAAAGATGCTGGAAATGATAAAGATCAATTCTTTGATATTACTGAAGCTGGTTTAGATTTAAAGCTTACAATCCCAAGGTTACTTTTACCATTCAATACAGAAAGGGTTATTCCAAAATATATGTTTCCCAGCACACGTATGAGTGTTTCCTATACAGGGCAAAGAAATATTGGTCTTGACAAACAAACATTAAATGGTGTGCTAAATTACCGTTGGAGGCCTTCAAATTTTTGGACAAACAGATTGGATTTGTTTAATGTCCAATATGTTAGAAATCTTAATCCAGATAATTATTTTGGGGTCTATAAAAACTCCTACAATACGCTCAACAATATTTCACAAGATGTCAACTATAACAATGGTGACGATTTAACATTTCCCGACCAAACCGATGCTTTCATTGATGATGTCTTAAACGGAAATACCTCAATCTCTCCAGGTGATACTGAATACCAAACAGTTTCCGATATTAATGAGAGAGAACAGCGTTTAACAGAAAATAACTTAATCTTTGCTTCAAATTTTAGTTTTGTTAAAGACAACAGAACTAACCTTTTTGATGAAAGCTTTTCAATTTTTCGTTTTAAACTTGAGTTTGCAGGAAATTTATTGTCCAACGTGTCTAAAATAATTGGAATCGATAAAAACGAAGAGGGTAAATATGAAATTTTCAATGTGGCTTATTCTCAATATGCAAAAACTGAATTTGACTATATTAAGCATTGGGATCTATCCAAAAAAAATGTATTTGCCATTAGAGCCTTTCTAGGAATTGCCATACCTTATGGTAATTCAACAAATATTCCTTTTTCCAAAAGTTTTTTTGCAGGAGGAGCAAACGACAATCGTGCATGGACTGCATACAATCTTGGACCTGGAAGCACAGCAAGCACAAACGAATTTAATGAAGCTAATTTAAAACTTGCCTTCAGTTTAGAACAGAGATTCAATATTTTTGAAAACTTAAATGGCGCATTATTTGTTGATACTGGAAACATTTGGAATGTTTTTGACGACGTTGAAGACCCAAACGCAACATTTGATAGTTTAAGTTCATTAAAAGACATTGCCATTGGTTCAGGTTTTGGACTCAGATACGACTTTGGCTTTTTTGTTTTTCGATTTGATGTTGGCTTCAAAACATACAATCCAGCCTACAACGAAAATAATAGATGGTTCAATGATTATAATTTCAGAAATGCCGTTTATAATATTGGTATTAATTATCCGTTCTAACTCTTAATTTTCTTCAAAAACCTACAACGTTTTCGTGAAGTTTTACTTTCAACTTAATAAAAAATAAGCTTCATTTAGTTAAAAATTGTTTACTTTTGGAGTCCAATTATTCATTAAAAAAGACCAAAATGAGCCATAATATAAAACCTGGTGTAGCAACAGGAAAAGAAGTGCAGGAAATTTTCAAACTTGCAAAATCTAAAGGATTCGCTTTACCTGCAGTAAATGTTATCGGATCAAACACAATTAATGGTGTTCTGGAAACTGCAGCTTCTTTAAACGCTCCTGTTATCATTCAATTTTCAAACGGAGGAGGACAGTTTAATGCTGGTAAAGGTTTAAGTAACGAAAACCAAAAAGCTGCAATTGCAGGTTCTATAGCTGGAGCAAAGCATGTACATTTAATGGCAGAAGCTTATGGTGTGCCTGTCATTCTACATACAGACCATTGTGCAAAAAAGTTATTGCCTTGGATAGATGGTTTGCTTGATGCCAGTGAAAAGCATTTTGCAGAAACGGGTAAATCTCTGTACAGTTCCCATATGATAGATTTAAGTGAAGAACCTATCGAGGAAAATATTGAAATCTGTAAACAATACCTTGCTCGTATGAGTAAAATGGGAATGACTCTTGAAATTGAATTAGGTATTACAGGAGGTGAAGAAGATGGTGTTGATAATACAGATGTTGATGATTCAAAACTATATACTCAACCAGAAGAAGTTGCCTATGCATACGAGGAGTTAAGTAAAGTAAGTAGTCAGTTTACCATTGCTGCTGCATTTGGTAATGTACATGGTGTTTACAAACCTGGCAATGTTAAACTTACGCCCAAGATTCTGAAGAATTCTCAAGAACATATCTCTGAAAAATATGGTGTTGAACACAACCATATTGATTTTGTTTTTCATGGTGGTTCAGGATCAACTGTAGAAGAAATTCGTGAAGCTATAGGTTATGGCGTTATAAAAATGAATATTGACACCGATATGCAATATGCTTTTATGTCTGGCGTTCGTGATTATATGAAACAAAATGAAGCTTATCTTCAGTCGCAAATTGGTAATCCTGAAGGAGATGATTCTCCAAACAAAAAATATTACGACCCAAGAGTATGGTTACGTAAAGGTGAAACTGCTTTTGTGGAAAGGCTTAAAAAAGCATTTGAAGATTTAAATAATGTAAACACATTATAAATTTTATGTAGCTTTGTACTACTAACTAAAAATAATTATTCCCAAAATATGTCTTGGTTTAAAAGAAAAACAAAAGGGATAACAACATCTACAGAGGAAAAAAAAGACACTCCAAAAGGTCTTTGGTATAAATCTCCAACTGGAAAAATAGTAGATACAGAAGAACTTGAAAAAAACTTTTATGTAAGTCCAGAAGATGATTATCATGTAAGAATAGGTAGTGAAGAGTACTTCAATATTCTTTTTGATGATAATAAGTACAAAGAATTAGATACTAAATTAGAATCTAAAGACCCTTTAAAATTTGTTGATACTAAAAAATATCCAGACAGGCTAAAAGCTGCTCAAGAAAAAACAAAACTTAAGGATGCTGTAAGAACAGCTGTGGGAAAATCTAAAGGAAAGGACTTGGTTGTAGCTGCCATGGATTTCAGTTTCATTGGTGGTTCTATGGGAAGTGTTGTTGGTGAAAAAATAGCTAGGGCAGCCGATTATGCATTAAAAAAGAAAACACCTTTCATGATTATTTCAAAATCTGGTGGAGCAAGAATGATGGAAGCAGCATTATCATTACTTCAATTAGCTAAAACATCAGCAAAATTAGCACAATTGGCAGAGGCCAAAATACCATATATTTCATTGTGTACAGATCCAACAACTGGTGGTACTACAGCTTCGTTTGCGATGTTGGGAGATATTAATGTTAGTGAGCCTGGTGCGCTTATTGGTTTTGCTGGACCTAGAGTAGTTAGAGATACTACCGGAAAAGAATTACCGGAAGGCTTTCAAACAGCAGAATTTTTATTGTAACACGGATTTCTAGAATGTATTTCCCATAGAAAAGATTTAAAAAATAAGATTAATCAATATCTCGATTTAATTTTAAATCAACCGTTAAGAGTATAGTTAGTATTCAACTCATTTTCTATTTTTTCAAATAAATTTTTATCTCATTAAAAATTACTATATTTGCCGCTCGAAAGAAAGGCTTTCGTGTACATAAAAATTATTTAAATAAATATTGGAATGTATTTAACAAAAGACGTTAAAGAGAAAATCTTTAAAAAACACGGTAAAGGTGCAAATGATACAGGTTCTGCAGAAGGGCAAATTGCATTATTTACCCACAGAATTAACCACTTAACAGAACACTTAAAAAAGAATCGTAAAGATTATAATTCAGAGCGTTCATTAGTGAAATTAGTTGGTAAACGTCGTGCTTTACTAGACTATCTTACTAAAAAGGATATCTTGAGATATCGTGCAATAGTAAAAGAATTAGGATTAAGAAAATAATCATAAAAGAGAGGCTATTATGCCTCTTTTTTGTTTTAACTCGAAATAAAATCGAGTATATTTAAAATTCTGAATAACAATTCAGAAAAAAGAAGAAGCTAGCTTTAGTTTTTCACTGGTCACACAACAACTACAACAACACAACGACCATTGTTTAACATT
>DATGBV010000340.1:0-9626 GCA_035312485.1 Flavobacteriaceae bacterium
GATTTGCCTGAAGCTTTTGATGGTTACAGGATTACCCAGATAAGTGATATACATAGTGGAAGTTTTGACAACAAAGAAAAAGTAGAATATGCTGTAGATTTGGTAAACCAGCAGGCATCAAACGTTATTTTATTTACTGGAGATTTGGTAAACAATACTGCCAAAGAAATGATGCCTTGGATGGATACCTTTAAAAGACTAAAATCAGAAGACGGTATTTATTCAATATTTGGCAATCATGACTATGGAGATTATGTGCAATGGAATTCTGAAGAAGAGAAAAAACAAAATCTTGAAGACTTAAAAAATGTTCAAAAAGATCTAGGGTTTGATTTGTTGCTTAATGAAAGTAGATTTATTGAAAAAGACAACCAGCGTATTGCTATAATAGGTGTTGAAAACTGGGGAAGAGGTTTCAAACAAAAAGGAGATCTAGAAAAAGCAGCACAAAAGATAGATAAAGCTGATTTTAAGATTTTAATGAGCCACGACCCTTCTCATTGGCAAGAAAGGGTTATTGATGATGAGTACCACTATCATTTAACATTAAGTGGGCATACTCACGGCATGCAATTTGGTATAGAAATTCCAGGAATTGTGAAGTGGAGTCCAGTAAAATGGCGCTATAAATATTGGGCAGGAATTTATAAAGAAAAAGGACAGTACATAAATGTAAATCGAGGTTTAGGGTATTTGGCGTTTCCAGGGCGTGTTGGAATATGGCCTGAAATTACTGTTATTGAGCTTAAAAAGGGTTCAAATAGTGTATAATTACTAGGAAATGTTATATTTACGATAGGAAATTTCGTATTTTTATATGAATAGAAGAATCAACCTGCTTGACTTACAGTCAATTATAACAAAAAATTGTAGGTTTGTATTTACGTGAGACCAATAAATGTTAACCTATGTCAAAATTTGGTGAACTAATAGATGTAGATATTCCAGTTCTTTTAGACTTCTTTACTGAATGGAATGAACAATCAACTGCCATGCATCCTGTATTGAGGGATGTAGCCGCTGCACTTGGTGATAAAGCCAAAGTAATTAAAATAGATGTTGATAAAAACAAAGAGCTAGCTGAAGCATTGCGTGTAAAAGGATTGCCAACATTGATTATTTATAAAGATGGCGAAATGAAATGGCGTCAAAGTGGTGAGCAAGATGCCAATACACTTATAGGAATAATACAGCAATATGTTTAAAGGGTTAGCGCTTTAAAGTTATAACCTTTTTTAGTGAAATGTTCTAATACTTTTGGCAAGCTGTATAACATGTTTATTGAAGCTTTATCACTATCGTGAAAAACCACAATACTTCCCTTTTTAGTTTTCGAAATTACATTGTCTAAACAAGTTTCTTTACTTATTGTATTATCCCAATCAAACGAAAGGACGTTCCACATGATTATTTTATAACCATCAGCAATTAGTTTTTTTCCTTGTTTTGGCATCAATTGCCCATAAGGAGGTCTAAATAAATTTGAATCTATAACTTTGGAAGCTTCATCAATATTATTCAAATACTCTTTTGTTTTGGTTTTCCAACCTTTAATATGATTGTTGGTATGGTTTCCTAAAGCATGACCTTCTAAAATTATTCTTCGTATAAGTTCAGGGTAATTTTTTGCATTTTCTCCAACACAAAAAAAAGTAGCTTTCGCATCATATTTTTTTAAAGTATTTAGAACCTTATCTGTAACATTTGGAGTTGGGCCATCATCAAAAGTGATGTAAATATCATAACTTTCAGATGGAATGTCCCAAATATAATTTGGAAACATTTTTTTTATAAGAACAGGTGTTTTTACAGGAGTTAAGCTCATTAAAACTATTCTTCTATTTGTAAACCACTATCAATTTGCAAATCGAGGTCTTCTCTTAAATCTTCTTGGTTTTCAGGTTCTTGATCGTAAAAGTGATCAAATAATTTTAAATAATTATTGAAGGTTTCCATTTCTGTTTTAGCAAATTCTTCATCATATTGCAATAAAACATCTACCAGGCTTTTATAACGTTCAATATCTGTAATAATCTCTTCTGCCTTTCTGTACTGGTTTTCAATTTTTAGATTTCCGTAATACGTTAGAGATTCCTGATATTTTTTTGAAACATCCTTAAACAATTGTTGTGCTTTGTCTTTTGCTCCAACTTCATAATACGCACTTACATAAGGCTCTAAAAGCGTGTAATAATTAAAATATTCAACAGGCATATTGGTCATGGCAATATCTGCAATTTCTTCAGCCTTTTCCAATTCATCTTCATTAATGAGTTCTTGAATTAAACGTGCCAAGTTACCACGATATGTTATAGAATTTTTTCGAGTTTCGGTGTCATGATAAATATCAGGACTGCCACTATTTCCCCAATCCCAATGTTTTACTTTTTTGTACATTAATTCAGTATCCACACGACCCATATCAAATGGGTTGGCCCTATCTACAGGCGTTCTTATAGGCACTAATTTATAACACATGCCATCAAGTTGCAAGTAATCTTTCATCCAAATGTAGTCGTCATCACCAAAAGCACCGCCAGTAAAGTAAATAGGACGCTTCCAATTGTTATTGGCAACAATATCCAGCATTAAAAGACGATTCTTGTATAAAGCACTTTCTTTAATTCTTATATCTATATAAGGAACTATTTTAGCCGAATCTTTTTGTTTTACAATGCCATTGGCTAAAGCACTTTCTTTATCGACAGGAATTCTAACATGTTCTACCGGAAAATAATTGGAATTCATGAGTTGTGAAGGATAAAAACTTGGATCTTCACCCTGTTGCTCTATGATATATTTAAATTTAGTTCTTGGGTTATCGCTACTCACAAAATTCAGAAAATCTTTAATCATCATAGTATCTGCAGAGATTTCTCTTTTCATAATGTAATCCCTTGTACCATATTTGTATTGGTCGTGCGTAAGTTGTGAAGGTACAGGGTCACTCTCATAAGCTTTGCGTTTCATTTGGTCTATATACCAATCTGTTTGAAATAGACTTGTGTTAACCACACGAACATCAGTTCTGTAGCCTTCAATTTCTTGTGCATACCAAAGCGCAAACGTATCATTATCTCCTATGGAAAATAAAATGGCATTTTCCTCACATGAATCCAGATACTTTTTAGCCATAGAATTGGCAGTATACTTACCAGATCTGTCATGATCATCCCAATTATTTGCAACAAGAATACCAGGAACTAATATCAAACAGACTAAAGAAATAGCTGGAGCAAGTAATTTGCTAGATATGTGTTTTTTTAGAGCTTCAAAAATAGCATAAACACCAAAGCCAATCCAAATAGCAAATACATAAAACGAACCAACAACAGAATAGTCTCGTTCTCTAGGCTCAAAAGGCCTTACGTTGGTATAAACCTGTATGGCTAATCCTGTAAACAGGAAAAACACCATCATGACCCAAAAGAGCTTTTTGTCTTTGTTGTATAAAAAGAAGAGACCAATCAATCCTAAAATAAAAGGCAAAAAGTAATAGGTGTTTCTAGCTTTGTTATTTTTCACATCACTTGGAAGGTTGTCTTGAGAAAGCCCTAAATGCCATTCGTCAATGGGTTTGATACCACTTATCCAATTGCCATGATTGTCATATTTCCCTTGAATATCATCTTGTCTTCCAACAAAATTCCACATAAAATAGCGCCAATACATGTAACCCAATTGGTATTCTAGCATATAGGCAATATTGCTCATTAATGAAGGTTTTTCAACATCAATATATTGTGAAAATTGTTTCAGGAAAGCGTTATAGTCTTCATAATCTACCAACCCTTGACTTACATCATTTTTAAAGCTCATAACAGCAGACCTTAACTCGTTTTCAAGTTGATATTCTGGTTTTAGCTTAAAATCTAAATAACCCGAAAACATCATATAATTTTCGGCGTGTTCTGTGCTCCACATACGTGGTAAAATAGAGGCGTGTTCTGAATTATAATTTTGTTTAGCTCGTTTATAATCGTTTACAACAACATATTTCCCTTTTTCATAATCCTTTTCATATTTTGGTTTGTCATCAACATAAGGATTGTTTTCGTCCAGACCAGAATACTGATCTGTAAATTGAGGGCCATAAAACAAATGTGTTTCAGGATATTGCTCCAGATTATAGTATGCCAATAATTCTCTTGCACTTGAAGGATTGTTTTCATTAATTACAACATTGGCATTGGCTCGAATAGGCAGCATAAGCCATGTTGAAAACCCTATAATTATAAATGTCAAACAAAGAATTCCGGTATTGAGATGCTTGTATTGTTTTTTACGGGTATATTTTATTCCAAAACGAATTAATAATACGAGTATAACTCCAGCTATAATTGAACCCGAATTAAAAGGAAGTCCAATAGAGTTTACAAAAAAGATTTCTGAAGCACTAAATAGCTTAAGAATATTTGGAGCCAATAATTTAAAGATAAACAAAAGGATAGCTACAGCAACCACATTAGCAATGATAAAATTCTTAACTGTAACGGTCTTATAGTTTTTAAAATAGTATATCAGCCCAATAGCTGGAATGGTTAATAGTCCCATAAAATGAACACCAAAAGAAAGACCAATCACAAAAGCAATTAATATTAACCAGCGATTGCCACGAGGTTTATCCATATCCTGTTCCCAACGCAATCCCAACCAAAAAAGAATGGACATCAATAAAGTAGCCATAGCATAGACTTCGGTTTCCACAGCATTAAACCAAAAGGAATCTGTAAACGCAAATGCCAAACTTCCAACAAAAGCACTACCTAGAATTGCTAAAGATTTTTGGTTTAATTCGTTATCAGATTTAACAAGAATCTTTTTTAATAGCAAGGTAATCGTCCAAAACATAAATAAAATAGTGAATGCACTGGACGTTGCACTCATCATATTAAGCATCATACCTACAAGCTCGTTATTCCCAAAAGTAAAGATTGAGAAAAACGCACCAAGCATTTGAAATAATGGAGCGCCTGGTGGATGGCCTACCTGTAGTTTTGATGAGGTTAAAATATATTCACCAGCATCCCAAAAACTTACAGTAGGCTCAACCGTTAAACTATATGTAATAAATGCGATTAAAAAAGTAAACCAACCTAAAAGGGTATTCCATTTTTTAAAGTTGATATGTGTCATGCGGAAGTTCGTTTATTTACCTGGGCGAATTTATAGAATTAATCTTAAACCTCGAAGATTTTTAAGTAAACGTTAAGTTTTAAACTATTATTTTATACTTAAAATGTTTGTGCAAATAAAACTTTGTGTTAAATTTGCACCCTCATTACGCTAATGGCCTATGGTGTAACTGGCAACACGTCTGGTTTTGGTCCAGAAGAGTCTAGGTTCGAGCCCTAGTAGGCCAACAAAATTAGAAATCCCAACTTCAATAACAAGTTGGGATTTTTTGTTATAAACAAGATTTATTTTAAATCTTAAAAGTCATTACTGGGCGTTTGGCATGGTTTACCAAATCTTCACTTATGCTGCCATTAAAAAAGTGTGATATTCCTTGTCTGCCATGAGTGCTCATGGCTATAAGGTCAGCATTTATAGATTGTGAAAAGTTCATGATACCTCTTTCTACACTTTCATCATTATAAATGTTAATCGTATAGTTTTCAAAATCCGATAGTTTAGCAAAATCCATTATTCTACTTTTCGCATCTTTTGTGGTCATAAAACTACTAGCAGTATTTATAATAAGTAAGTGTATTTTTGCATTAAAGAGTTTAGCAAACTTTACTGCATTTGAGTATGCAATTTGATTTTCTTTTTTAAAATCTGAAGCGAAAACAAAATGGTTAATCTCAAATTGTTCATATTCGTTTTTTATAATTAATACTGGAGTATTGGATGTTCGCACAACTTTTTCGGCATTAGAGCCAATAATCATCTCTCTCAACCCACTCACACCATGCGAACCCATTACAATTAAATCTATTTGAAACTTTTCGCATGCATGAAAGACACCTTTAAATACTTCTTTAAATTCAATGGCTTCATGTAGTTTAATATCTTTCAGATAATCTTTAGCCATTAGCTCTTCAAATTGTTTGTGGGCAAGTTTCATAAAGTACATAGCTTCTGGCAAATCTTTGTAAGAGCTTAATGCATCTACCTTGTGTAATGGTAATTCTAACATATGCAATAAATAAATATTACAATTATGGTTTTTTGCTAGTTGAGCTGCTACCTTTAAGGCGTTTTCTGCCTGGGTAGAAAAATCTGTTGGCACGAGTATGTTTTTCATTTGTTAAAATAGGTTACTAGTTATAAATTTAAGCATAAATGCTGGGAAAATCAATTTAAAGTTATATATTTGCACCGTTGTAAGGAAAAAGAAAAGCGAGGGGACGAAAAGTCCCCTCTTTTTATACTAAAAAATGTTGAAACCAATAGTTGAAAACTTGCTTAATAAAGCATTATCCCAACGAAAAGATTTGTTTCTTATTGATCTTTTAGTTTTAGACGACAATCAAATTAAAGTGGTTATTGATGGAGATAATGGGATTTCTGTAGAAGATTGTGTGTTTGTGAGTAGAGCAATAGAGCATAATCTTGACAGGGAAGAACTGGATTTTTCGTTAGAAGTTACCTCTGCAGGTGCAACAGCACCTCTAGAACATAAAAGACAGTATAAAAAGAATTTAGGAAGAATATTAAGTGTAAAAACTCCTACAGACAATTTTGAAGGCACATTGACAGAAGCCAATGAAAACGAAATTATCTTGGAGTGGAAAACGAGAGAACCTAAACCAATTGGAAAAGGTAAAGTAACAGTTAAAAAACAAGTGAAAATACCTTACAACAGTATTGTAGAAACAAAAGTTATGATTAAATTTTAATTCAAAGGAGTTATGGAAAATCTTGCGTTAATTGATTCTTTTTCAGAATTTAAAGACGATAAATTAATTGATCGTGTAACATTAATGGCAATTTTAGAAGATGTTTTTAGAAGTGCGCTAAAGAGAAAATTTGGAGACGATGATAATTTTGATATTATTATAAACCCTGATAAAGGAGATTTAGAGATTTGGAGAAATCGTATAGTAGTAGCAGATGGAGAAGTAGAGTTCCCTAACCAAGAAATATCATTATCTGAAGCAAGAAAGATTGAACCAGATTTTGAAGTCGGTGAAGATGTATCAGAAGAAGTGAAACTTATAGACCTTGGCCGCAGAGCAATTTTAGCATTGCGTCAAAACTTAATTTCTAAAATTCACGAACATGATAATACAAACATTTATAAGCAGTTTAAAGATTTAGTTGGAGAAATTTATACTGCAGAAGTGCATCATATTCGTCACAGAGCTGTAATTTTACTGGATGATGAAGGGAATGAGATTATACTTCCAAAAGAAAAACAAATTCCTTCAGATTTCTTCAGGAAAGGAGATAATGTTAGAGGTGTTATAGAGAGTGTTGAACTTAAAGGCAACAAACCTGCAATTATTATGTCTAGAACTACACCTGTATTTTTAGAGAAATTGTTCGAGCAAGAAATTCCTGAAGTTTTTGATGGTTTAATTACTATTAAAAAAGTGGTTAGAATACCTGGTGAAAAAGCAAAAGTGGCTGTTGATTCTTATGATGACAGAATTGATCCAGTTGGAGCTTGTGTTGGAATGAAGGGTTCAAGAATTCATGGTATTGTGCGTGAATTAGGTAACGAAAACATTGATGTTATAAACTATACAAACAATCTTCAACTCTATATCACCAGAGCGTTAAGTCCTGCAAGAGTAACATCTATAAAAATTGATGAAGAAACAAAAAGGGCCGAAGTGATACTTAAACCAGAAGAGGTAAGTAAAGCAATTGGCCGTGGTGGACACAATATTCGTTTAGCTGGTCATATGACAGGTTATGAAATAGATGTCTTCAGAGAAGGTGCAGAAGAAGATGTAGAATTAAGAGAGTTCTCTGACGAAATAGAAGGCTGGATTATTGAAGAATTTAGCAAAGCAGGTCTTGATACAGCAAAAAGTATATTAGAGCAAGATGTTGATGATTTGGTAAAAAGAACCGATTTAGAAGAAGAAACAATAAATGATGTTATTAGAATTCTAAAAGAAGAGTTTGAAGAATAACAAAAAAATTGAGTTATATTAAAGGCAATTTATGGCTGAAACAATTAGATTAAATAAAGTATTACGTGAGTTAAACATTTCTCTTGATCGCGCCGTTGAGTTTTTAGAATCAAAAGGTGTCGAAATAGAAAAACGTCCTACTACAAAAATTTCTCAAGAAACTTATGATATCTTGGCTGATGAGTTTCAAACAGACGCCAACAAAAAAATGGCATCCCAAGAAGTAAGTGAAGCAAAACAAAAAGAGAAAGAAGCCTTACGTGAGCAAAGAGAGAAAGAAGAATTAGAAAGAGAGAAGGCAAAAAATAAAGAAGTCATAAAAGCCTCTAAAACAATTTCTGGCCCAAAACAAGTTGGCAAAATTGATTTGGACGCTGATAAAAAGAAAGAAGAAAAGTCTAAAAAAGAAGAAAAAAAGACTCCAGAAAAGTCAAATGCAGTAGAAGTTGAAAAGCCAACTAAAAAGACAAAAGAAGAGAAAGTAGTCAAAAAATCTACACCAAAGGAAAAGAAAATAGAGAAAGTTGAAGAAGATCCTATTGCAGATGAAAAAGTAAAAACAAAATATCAAAAACTTTCCGGGCCTAAAATTTCTGGGGATAAAATTGATCTCACTCAATTTAATAAACCGAAGAAGAAAAAAGAAGAGAAGAAAGAAACTGGTGATAAAAAACCATCAGCAAACAAGAAAAAGCGCCGTCGTATAAGTAAAGCTGGATTGCCTAAATCAGGCAATGGATCTATTAACAAAGGAGGCGATAGATTTAAAGGCAAAAAACCTGGACAAGGAAGAAGACAAATAGTTAAAGAAGAACCAAGCGAAGAAGAAGTACAGAAACAAATTAGAGAAACTCTAGAAAAACTTCAAGGAAAATCTAGCAAAGGTAAAGGCGCAAAATATCGTCGTGAAAAAAGAGATTCACATAGAGAACAAACAGAAAAAGAACAACAAGCAGAAGCAGCTGAAAGTAAAATACTTAAAGTAACAGAATTTGTTACAGCAAGTGAAGTTGCAACTATGATGGATGTCTCTGTTACAGAGATTATATCTGCATGTATGTCCCTTGGAATGATGGTTACAATGAATCAGCGTTTAGATGCTGAAACATTATCCATTGTTGCCGAAGAATTTGGTTATGAAGTGGAATTTGTAACAGCAGATTTAGAAGAATCTATTGAAGAAACAGAAGATAAACCAGAAGATTTAAAACCTCGAGCTCCAATTGTAACTGTAATGGGCCATGTAGATCATGGTAAAACATCATTACTAGATTACATTAGAGAGGAAAATGTAATTGCTGGAGAATCAGGTGGAATTACACAACATATTGGAGCCTATGGTGTGATGCTAGAAAGTGGTCAAAAAATTACTTTTTTAGATACTCCAGGTCACGAAGCGTTTACCGCAATGCGTGCTCGTGGTGCTCAAGTCACAGATTTAGCAATTATTGTAGTAGCAGCAGATGATGATATTATGCCCCAAACAAAAGAGGCCATTGCTCATGCTCAAGCTGCAAGCGTGCCAATTGTTTTTGC
>DATGBV010000341.1:0-2012 GCA_035312485.1 Flavobacteriaceae bacterium
CACCAATGCAGGTAGGATCAACACAGACGCCGTCTTCTAGGGTTTGGTCACCTATGCAGGTGGAACCTACAACAAAATGATTATTTATCAAATCGTAATCGGTATCTGAATGTGTAATTACCGTAAAATTATTCTCTGCAAGATAGTTCATTTCAGCATCTAACAGTATTGTAGAAGTGCTATAACCAGGCGAAGTAAAATTTAGTGAATTATTAGAATATATTCGATGGTAGTTAATAACTGGAATTTGATTAATAACTGAAGGTGTATTCAAGGTTGCAGCATTTGCTTCCTGGATAAAATCCTCCAATGTTTGCAGGTCATCGCCATTATCAGTCTCTACATTGTTATGATTATAGTAGGGAATAGAGTAAGGATTGTTCACATTGAAAGTACCATTTCCATCCAGAGTACTGCAATCAGTTTGTTCAGACCCTGGATAATCACAATGAAGGTAAAATAAATCACCAATGTGACTACGAGCAGACTCGTAGTAATTTGAAAGGTCCCCAACTATTACTGGGTCATCCCAACCATCATCATAAGGTAATGCAAAAATACGGACATCATCAATTCCAATATCTTCTAAACACTGTATTGCACCTTCCAATTCAAATATTCTCTCTTCAGCAGTTGAATTTGTAAAATTGGGATGAGTCATTGTGTGTGATTGAATATCATACCCTTCAGATTGCAAAGTCAAAAGATTTCCTGCTGTCATGAAATCTAAACCATTATCAATTTGTCCACAAATAATAAAAAAAGTAACTTTTATTCCATATTTATCAAATATTGGTTTTGCAAGATCAAACTGACTCTTGTATCCATCATCTAAACTTAGAATTACAATTTTATTTGGTGCGTCGTTTGCTTGGGGCGCACTTGCAACACCTACCACTTGGGTAGCATTTACTATATCGTCTCCATTGTCTGCAGTCCACAGTACCGTTGTCCTTCCAAGGGGGAATAACGAAGTTGAATTATTTGAAATTGTTGCAAGAGGATTTTCACCATCTATAACAATTGGAGTGCCTAAATCTTCAATGGACAATGAACCACCAGTAGAGTATGTAAGAATGTCATCAGGGGCAATTATTTCTAATGCAAATGCATTACCAAATGCAACGGGTAATAAAATTAGGACCACTAAAATTCTAAAAATGAAAACCAATCTATCACCAAAATTTTTTATTTATAAATTCTATAAAAACACATGGAAAAGTAACAATAAAAAATTACAATATGAAAAATTTCAAATTACAAAATAGGTTTGATTTTTTAGAATTTATAAAATGAAAAAATATTTTGTATGGTTTTTGATTCAAAAATAATGTGTAAATAAATAATATCAGCTAATAGTAAATGAGCTACCTGGTGTTATCAAAAATCCACTTGTAGATGTTACTATAAGTTTTGAACCCACTGGACAGTTAATGTTAGAATTGTTTGCTAGTGTAAGGAGAGCTCCATCTGAAACAATCAAGTCTCCAATTAACAAGTGACTAGTTGATACTGTTCTTGATTGGTTTATTTCATTTATTTGGTCACATGCATCTCCTATTCCATCCATGTCCAGGTCCTTCTGATCCTCATTAGAAACATCTGGACAATTATCAGTGTCATTTGGACTTCCGTCATCATCATCATCAATGTCCGTACAGACGCCGTCAACTACCACTAGGCCATCCATACATATAGGATCAACACAGACGCCGTCAACTAGAGTTTGATCACCTATGCAAATTGGATTTAAGCAAGCTTCCTCTGAATTTAGAGCAAAAGATATCTCAACATATCTAGCCTGTACAATAAAACACGTACCTTCGGTTACAGTTTGTGGACTAGAGGTGGTTCTATATTGTTCATCTGTATCCACACCATCTATTATAATGTCAAAATTATCTGGAATAGGAAGGTCTTGTGTCCATGAAATTTGAATGCCTTCAGTCACATTAATCAATCCAGTAATTATTGGAGGACTAGTACAAAGTCCATCAACTAACATTTGGCCA
>DATGBV010000342.1:0-2192 GCA_035312485.1 Flavobacteriaceae bacterium
ATAATCTCGCTTAATATTCCAATCAAAATATGTTTTTCTTTCTGTAATTGTCTTTGTCTCATGATCCCAAACTAGATACTGTCCTGGTTCTACTTGATATATATGTTCAAATACGGTGTTTGGGGCATGCATATAACCTAAACCAAAAAACTCTTTCATGATGTCAGGACGAAGCTTTTTAGATTTAAAAAAAGGATGCTTAAACACTTGATTAAATTGAGAGGCAAATACAATGCCTTCTGTATGCAAACCATAGTAGAGCGGTTTTATGCCAGAAAAATCACGAATTAAATACAATTTTCGGTATTTAATATTCCAAATGGCTATGGCAAACATACCATTCAGTTCTTTGGCAAAAACATCCAATGACACTTTTTCAATAAGATGCGACAGAATTTCACTGTCTGAAGTAGATCTTAACTCTGAATCCGAAATTTGATACTTTTTTTGAAGTGCTTTATAATTATAGATCTCACCATTAAATACCATGACAAATTCACCTTTAGGACTCAACATAGGTTGCTTCCCATTTTCGGACAGATCTAAAATAGAAAGTCGGTTAAACCCCATTTGACAATCTGTGTCTTTCCAAAACCCTTGCTGATCTGGCCCGCGATGTACGCTTAAATCCAACAACGATTTGAAATGCGCTTTCTCTAACAATTTGGGTGTAACTTCACCTAAAAACCCACACATAAGTTTAGAATCAATATTTAGAGCAAGTTAAAATCTTCTATGGTTTTGACAATAAATTTACTATCATATTTTTATGATAATATACTTTTCATAAGATCTACGACCATAATAAAGATATTATCTTCAGAAATTGGATTTGATAATTGAATTTTTAAACAATACTTTTACAAACGTGAGAATTTTGAATTAAAATTATTAAGCTCAAAATTTTAAATATACTATGGATTTACAAGAATTAGATAAACAAAAAAAAAATAAAAGATATTCAAGACATCCATGGGAGCAGGCTAGATTAGAATTTATTTATACTAAAATTAAAACAAACCTTAAAGATGACCGCCCGGTTTTTCTCGATATTGGTTGTGGGGATACATTTGTTGCAGAACAATTACTCAAAAAAATGCCAAATTCCACTTTTTATTGTATTGATATTGCGTTTACAGATGAACAACTAATATATTATTCAAAAAAATTTAAAAATAAAAAAATCAAAGTGTTTAATAAATTAAATGAAGCCATTGCACAAATGGAATCAAATATATCTTTTGTTTTAGTTTTAGATGTTATAGAACATATAGAAAATGATTTGGATTTTTTAATTCAAATTGAACAGATTAAACAATTAGATTCAAAATCAAAAATAGTAATTACAGTTCCTGCTTTTCAGAATTTATTCTCTCATCATGATTATGTATTGGGGCATTACAGAAGATATAATAATAAAACATTAGAAAATATAACACTCAAATGTGGTTTACAAACCATTCAAAAAGGGTATTTTTTTTCTTCACTACTATTGCCTAGATTTATTTCCAAACTAACTGAACTTATTTTTAAACCTAAAACAAAATCAACTTTAGTAGCAAGATGGAGCAAAGGTAAACTTATAACCAAAGTATATAAAAATATACTTATATTAGACATAACATTAACCGCTTTTTTAGAAAAAATTCATTTGAAGCCCCTAGGCTTGTCTAATTATATTATATGCAAAAAACATGTATAATAGTTCCTTGTTATAATGAAGAAAAAAGATTCCCACTCAATGAATTTATAAACTTTCTACAATTAAATAACTCTTTAGATATTTGTTTGGTTAATGATGGTAGCACAGATAAAACAATCACAATACTAAACCAAATAAAAAATAGGTTTTCAAGCATTTCTGTTTTTAATCTCAATAAGAATAAAGGAAAAGCAGAGGCAATTAGATATGCTTTATTAAACCTTGATACTTCGAAGTATCATTATATAGGCTATTTAGATGCTGATTTATCTACGTCTTTGAATGAAATGGAACGGTTAACAGCATTCTTTGCTCCTAAAAATGAATTCATAATGGGTTCAAGAATAAAAAAACTCGGTTCTTCGATTAAAAGAAATCCTTTAAGACATATTTTAGGACGTATTTTAGCAACATTTGTTAGTGCCTTTATTTTAAAAATCCCTGTTTACGATACACAATGTGGTGCAAAATTGATTTCAACTCCACTAGC
>DATGBV010000343.1:0-4500 GCA_035312485.1 Flavobacteriaceae bacterium
TCACATTATCTTCAGGAAAATCGAAAGTAATTCCAAAAGCATCAATTTCTCCCTCATAAAACGCTCCATCAAAACCATTACTCTTACCTGCATTTTTAAGGGCTATCATTTCCATTTTTAAACGACCATCTGGATGCATAGTCCATTTTATAGAATGGATGCCTCCTCTGTATTCAATTAAGCAAACAGCCTTATTGCCTTCTTGGATTATTTTTAAATCTTTAATTTCTATTTTCATACCAATTGGTCGAGGTCCATTTTTAAATGGTATTTCTTGTTGTCCATTAAAAACTGATGAGATTTCTCCATTTTCTTTTTTCAAAACCACTTTAATAATTCCACCTTTAAGTTCTACAGTATTTCCAATTTCATTGGCTTGTGCAGTTGCTGTGTTTTCTTTTTTTAATAAAAATTTATTTGCAAGATAATCAGCACTATGAATTGTCCAGGACCAGGTGAAAATTTCTCTTTGATGTTGGTCATAAGCAACAATTTCTAACAAGTCGCCGTCAAAGAAATTATCTGATACTGGCATTTTGATTTTACGTGTTTCTCCTGGGTCTATAGATGGAATTTCAATATTTCCTGATAGAATTGTTTCTGATTTGTCATTTGTATAAAACGTGTTTTCTGAAAATTTCACCACACTGTATTTTATGGTACAGCTATTCAAATTACTAAAAATATAGTCGTTGGTAATTAAAAAAGAACCATCAAACGTTTCAGTGATTTTTTTAGGTGTAAATTGAATTGGCGCCCAAATTTCCTTTACCGTATAAAAACTACCTTCCTTTTCGCGATGAGGACCTAAAATACCATCGGGTGCAAGTGACCCTTTTGAATCGTATTGTTGTTCACCTGTCCAATCACTTCGTTTTACTGCAGCATCACAAAACACCCACATAAAACCTCCTGCGAAAAGAGGACTTTCTTTCCATTGACTCCAAAAATCTTCTAAACCGGATCCGTGACCATTATCATAAGTACCATGTAAAAACTCAGTAGGAAAAAATACATTTTCACCATTATTAAAACGATGCACACCTGTTTGATACGCTGGATAATGATGTGTGTCCCAATCATCAAAATCTGACCAAGGATGAATTACAATACGTTTTTGAGGGTCTAAATCTGTAAAAACATGGTCTACATCATAATTCCAACCACCTTCATTACCATTGTCCCACATAAGTACAGATGGATGATTTACATCTCTTTTAACCATTTCGGTTGCTAGTTTTGTGCCAACCTTTGTATTATAAGGGTTTTGCCAACCCGCTAACTCATTCAATACAAAAAGACCAAGCGAGTCGCAAGCTTCTAAAAAGTGTGTATCTGGTGGATAATGGCCACGAACCGCATTCATATTCATATCTTTCATAAGATTAACATCCATAACACTGATGCGTTTGCTTGTACTACGTCCGGATTCTGGCCAAATGGTATGACGGTCTATCCCTTTCATAATAATTTTGGTGCCATTCACATAAATACCGTCTTTTTTACGAAACTCCAACGTTCTAAAACCGATACGCTGCGACACTTCATGAATGGTTTTTCCTCCTTGTTTTAATTTAAGATTTAACATATATAAATTTGGGGTTTCTGGTGTCCACAATGCAATATCATTCCATTGCATGGAAATTGTTTTCTTTGATGTTTTTCTAGGAATATCAAAAGAATGCGTTTTAAAAGACATGTTATCTTTTAATGCTGTAATTGTTGCTTCTACAATCGCTTTTTTTGATACATTTTTAATATCCATATCTATTGTAAGCGAGCCATCCATTTTAGCATCTACAGCAATATGTTCTATTTGTGTTTCTGGAGCAACTTCTAACCAAACTGGCCTGTAAATGCCTCCAAAAAGCCACCAATCCGCTCGTCTTTCTGCGGCATTAACCGATTCATTAGCTGAATGTTTGGCAACATGTACTTCCAATAGGTTTTTTTCTCCGTATTTTAATAATGAAGTAATATTATATTTAAACTCGTAAAATCCTCCTTGGTGTATTTCACCTGCAGATTTTCTGTTTATTTTTACTTCGGTATCTGTCATGGCCGCACCAAAAACAATAGTTACTTCTTTACCTTTATATGATTGAGGAATATCAAATTCATATTTATAAAAGCCTTCTTCTTTACTTGGGCCTCCTTCATTTCTTAATTCGGCATACCAACGTCCATAAGTGTACTCACCAAAACCCTCAAACTCCCAATGTGAAGGTACATTAATGGTTGTCCATTTATTGCTGTTGGCGCCACCGTTACACATGAAATCCCACTGAACGGGGTTTTCAAAATCTTTGCCCGATAGATAGATTTTTTCGGTTTCTTGAGCTGAAATTTTCCCGAGAAGAACCGTTGTGAAAATTATAATTGAAAAAATACGTTTATTTTGTATTGAATTAAAAATGAACATTGTTATTAGTTTTCGTTAGGTTTTTTGTTTTCAAATCAATTACTCATAGGTAATGTCCAATCATTAAAATACTGTGTGATTAATTGACCCCAAGAAGCCCAAGGTTCGTAATCTTGGTCGGTTACTGTGGAATCTCCAGCCAAAAACAAGGTAGTTATTTTAAATATTGGAGTAATTTGGATGCTTCGAACTACAGGATTTCCTAAAAATTCAAGAGTTAATTTATCGTCCCGATTTAGATAATTTATTTCTCGACTTTTAATATTAATGTTGAGTCTATCATTAATTTTTGGGGTTCTTACATTAACCACAAACGAAAAGTGAGTTGTGTCATTTTTGGCAAGGTTTATTTCACTTAACATGAGCTGTCTGGATTCTGCTTTTACCGTGGTTTTTGAATCTTTGTTACCGCCAAGAACAGTATTTACTCTATAGTTTCCTTCGGGTAATTTTATGGAAAAATAAATAGATGTGTCACATGTTATAGCTGTTTTATCAAACATAATATTTTGAGCAGAACCGCAATCAAAACCGTATCCTACCTCATCATCATATGGTTTTGCCCAGTTTATAATAACACCCGAATTTTCATCAATCTGACTTCCGAAATAAAATACCTGATCGCGTTCCACTTTTTGGGCAAAGCCACTACAAAAAGTAAAAATATAGATTATGCACATTACAACATTTTTCAGAAGTTTCATCTCAAATGATTTTGTTTAAATGTATTTTTAAATGATGAAAGAACTATCCTGTACTATGATGAGTTATTAATTGTAAGTAGAATATTCCGACAAAAAAATCAAATAACCTGTAGGTGCAGGATGCTTTAATTTCATAGTTGCGTTAATTTTAGTATAAATAACATTTTTATGTTTATGAAAACCCAATAGAGATATGAATAAAAAAATCATTACACTTTTTTTAATTCTAACAATGGTATTTGTTGTTGGGTACGGACAAAACACTTTAAGCCTGGATTTACCAATAGCAATCAGTGATTCTGAAAAAAACCTGAGCACTCAATGGGATGGTAAACGCGTAGCCTATCTTGGAGATTCCATGACCCAAAAATGGCGTGACGGCACTAGTGTTTATTGGGAATATTTAGTGGAATTGCTTGGAATAGAACCCTATGTTTATGGCATTAGTGGTCATCAATGGGACGATATTTATGATCAAGCCGTTAAGTTATATACCGAAAGAGGCACGGATATAGATGCCATTTTCATTTTTGCAGGCACTAATGATTATAACCACAACATTCCTTTGGGCGAATTTTACAGTGAAACCTCAAAGGAAACCAACCATAATGGAGAAATGGTAATACGAAGATATAGAGTTCCAATCATTAATGACATTACGTTCTGTGGGCGTATCAATAAAGTGATGTCATACCTTAAAGATCACTTTCCGCAACAGCAAATCATTGTTATGACACCAATTCATAGAGCCTTTGCCAAATTTAACGAAACCAATGTACAACCAGAAGAGAGCTTCGCAAACGGCCAAGGTTTGTTTCTAGACACCTATGTTAATACGCTTCGCGAAGCATCCTCACATTGGGCGGTTCCACTGATTGATCTTTATACCATAAGTGGTTTTTATCCACTTACTGATGCCCATGCAGAATATTTCAAAAATTCGGAAAGAGATAGGTTACATTTGAGTGACGAGGGCAATTATCGGTTGGCAAAAACTATCCAATACCAGTTGCTTGCTTTTCCTTCTACTTTCGTGAATAAAAAATAAAAGGGGAAACCCTAAAAACAATAAAGCCCAGCATTCCTGGGAATTGGAACGACAGAACGGAAATCGTAACTGCAATTGCAGAAAACAAAATGAACGATTTCATTTTGCTGGAATGATACTTTTGAACCTAAAAATCGATAAAGGATTTGAATGGATTGTTTGAACCCACTAAAAATGAATTGAAAAGTAAATTAGAAATGATATTGAAGCAAAATACGTACATATAACATACAATATTTTAAAACAAAAAAACATAACTACTTTAAAAATTAAGTTGTTATGTTTTTTATTTGTGCGGGCGGAGAGACTCGAACTCTCACACCTCG
>DATGBV010000344.1:0-2733 GCA_035312485.1 Flavobacteriaceae bacterium
TCTAAAGCATTAAATAAAAAATCGGGGTTTATCTGTGCCTTAAGTAATTGCAATTCAGTTTTCAGTTTTTCCTGCTCCAATTTTTCATTTTCTTTTTGCACATACCACCAATGCTTCATATATTTAATACTTGCAGCAGCAGCAATAATCTTCAATGGCTCTATAAAACCCAGAACAACAGCTGGCCAGAAACTTGTAGGATAATAGTTATTATCTTGTTGGTCAAATAAGGAATCAATAAAAGGAAACATTCTCCAATACATCAACCATCCTATTCCATACATCATCCAAATAAGTGGCAAGATAATGACAATTGTTCTCATCCATTTTCTTTTGATAAGTGATGGCACTATGAAATTAATAAAGGTGTAGCAGGGTACTGTATACACGAGGATCAACAAAAAAGTTTTAAGTAAAATATAAGCACCTGGACTAACATAATACGGGTTGAACCCCGGTGTTATCCATTTCAGCTGAATAATATAATAAGTTAATGATGCATATAGCCAGCACCCCAACCAGAATACATGGTGACGAAGCAGACGAATGCCCCATTTATTAGAAAAAATAAAGTCATGCACTACCATTAATTATTATCGGATTTAATTCATTTTGGGTTTTTGGTATAGTAATGTTCTGTAACAGTATATTCAAGTAAACTGTAAAATTTTCTGATTCTGGAACGATAGTTAGTTCATGTGTCTTTGGATAAATTAATTGGAGTCGTTTTTTTACATTTTTCAAGCCGACTTTTCCATGAACCTTTAAGTTGTCATTAGATAAATTAGATTCTAGAATTGGTGGATTATTATTGGTAACAGTAAAATGTAATGTATTTTCTTCAACAGACATGCTAATTTTTATAAATGGTTTTAAAATCATTTTGCTGGCACCATGTTTAAAACAGTTTTCAACGAAAGGTATTAGCAGAAAGGGAGCTATGAGCCACTTAAAATTTGCCGCATTTTCAAAATTCAAATTGTCTGATAATTCAACCGATAAATCCATCTGCTCTCCATATCTGATTTTTTCAAGCGATATATAATCCTCAATCATTTTAATTTCCTTTTCCAACGGAACAAGTGGTTGATTGCAATCATTTAGGATGTATTTTAACATATCCGAAAGTCTCTTTATCATTTCAGGTGCTTTAGTAGAGCCCGAAAGGGTAAAAAAATAAATATTATTTAAGGTATTAAACAAAAAATGAGGATGTATCTGGGCTTTAAGTAATTGTAGTTCAGCCTTCAGTTTTTCACTTACCAACAGTTGGGTTTCTTTTTCCTTAAACCACCAACGTTTCATTAGCTTTATCACTAAAGCAAGGCCAGCTATAATGGGTAAAGAAGTAAGTGTGTCCCGAAATGCTGCAAAAAATGAAAGTTTTTGTGGCCAGGGAAAGGTATTTCTCAATCCCGTTAAGTAATTGGGTAATTGACTAAACGGCTTTAAACATCCTGCAATTATTAAATAGGCTAGCATACATACTACCATAACAGCCACAGTTACAAAAACATTTCTTTTTTGATAGAAATACCTTGGTAATACAAAATATAACATAGTATAGGTAAAAATAATTTGAGGAACTACAACAGCTAACAGTACATTAAAGACCATCATTTTTAATAACCACCAGACCCCATTCTCTTGGAGGTTTAAGTTGGTTTCATTTAGATTCCAACCGAAAATGGCATGATGAGGTAGATGGAAAAACATAAAATAGGCAAACCACCACACTACCCAAAAAGTAATATGCCGGGCCAACTGATGACTTCTAACATCCGAAAATATGAAATCCTGTTTTGTCATACTATTACTTCTCAAATATAGGCAATTAGGACTTCTGAAAACCGGCTTGGAAATAGAAAATAGACACTCGGAACAGATGAGTTGACCAAAGCCATTTGTCGACGGCAAATGGTTTAAGTAGTGATCATTCTGGAGACCACCATTTGTATTTCGTGATTTGTCGAATTGCATAAAATATGGGGATATTACAAGTTATCTTTCTGGTACTAATAGCTTTTAAACCAGTTACTAATGAAATCATTAATCAAACTAATTATCCGAAACCAGCCAATATGGATGGTTCTAGTAATGTTGGTGACCATTTTCCTTTTATCCTGCGAAAATGAAGAAGTCTTTCAAGACTATACTGAACTAAACCAAACTCAAACTACTGAAGACAATGAACAACCTACAACTAATCAGGAAACAAATCAACCGCCAACTGCCATTGCAGGGTCTGACCAAGCATTCACTCTTCCAAAAAATAGTACTTTACTGGATGGTAGTGCTTCCAGTGATCCAGATGGGATAATTGCTTTTAACTGGACTAAAATTGAAGGCCCAGATTCCTTTTCCATTATTAATGAGACCTCTGCAATAACCATAATTGAAGATTTAGAAGAAGGTGTATACCAGTTTGAATTGAAAGTGACAAACTCTAAAGGATTAATAGCCATGGATTCAGTGAAGGTCGGAGTATTTCAACCAACTTCACCAAATCCTACAACTAACAATACACCATCATTTTGTGATAATAGTAACAGACCACAGGTATTTGCACAGCTAACGCCTCTTGGATCACTTTCTAAATCGAGAGTAGGCTATGCTGTAGCGTCGACAGACACCAAAATCCTATTTTCAGGGGGACTTTGGACTTCAGAGTGCTCTGAATGCTGGGGTTCTTCAAGGGTTGACATTTATGATACTGCTACACAAGAGTGGTCA
>DATGBV010000345.1:0-2501 GCA_035312485.1 Flavobacteriaceae bacterium
CTTCACGAGCATCAATAATTACAGCATTAGTTTTAGGCATTGCCAATTCCTGAACCGAAATGTAGGGTATTGAATGTGAGTTATGTTTGTTTAATAATTCAGATAATGTTTCTTGAGCTATTGTTGGTGAAATAACTAGAAAAAAGAAAATAATATATAGGGCAACTCTTTTCATAGTTAAGTAACACTTCCTTGACAACTACTTCCTGCACCAGCAGTGCAACCATAACAATGCTGCGAAATAACAATATCTCTATTTTGAAGCAATTCTTCATTAAATTCCTTGATATGTTTGACCTTGCTAGCTAATTTTAAATTGAGCATTTGATTAAAATCACAATCATATAACCAACCATCCCAACTCACAGAAATGGTATTGATACACATAAGATTTGAAAGTGTAGATGGATTATAGGCTTCAACTAATGCATGCATATAATCTTCATAATTTTCTGAAGCAATTAAGTAATCTAAAAAACGACTGATTGGCAAATTGGTTATAGCAAAGAGGTTGTTAAAATGAATATTAAAATCTTCCAACAGCGCTTTTTTAAAATCTCTTTCTAATGATGATTGATTAGCTGGTAAAAAAGCACCGGAAGGGTTAAAAACCAGATCTAATTTTAAAGGACTATTTGGAATTCCGTAACCAACAGCATTGAGTTCTTGTAATGCCTTAATAGATTTGTCAAAAACACCATCACCTCTTTGTTTATCTGTTTTTCCACGAGTCCAGTGTGGCATAGAGCTTATCACATGAATATTGTGTTTTTTAAAAAATTCAGGTAAATCGTAATACTTTTTGTTGGCTAGAATAATAGTTAGATTAGAACGCACAATGAAATCTGTGATTCCAGCTCTTGAAGCCTGTTCAACAAACCATCTAAAATTTGGATTCATTTCTGGAGCTCCACCTGTAAAGTCTAATGTATGAGCACTTGTTTTCTTTATAACTTCCAGACACAGTTGCATGGTTTCTTTGGTCATGATTTCTTTTCTGTCTGGACCAGCATCAACATGGCAATGCGCACAGGCTTGGTTACACATGTAACCCAAATTTATTTGTAGAATTTCTAATGCTTTTGGACGAAGTGGTTCTTCAATTTTGTCTTTAAACTTTGGCAATTCACCATTGGCAAAAATTCCGTTTGAAAGAATTTCAAGCTGTTTTGATGTATTGGCAAGCTCACTTTTACGCTTATGAAGAGATTTAATCATTTACATTTCTAGTTTATTCACTTTATTCATCATTTGTACTCCATGTACTAGTGAAGCACCACCACGAATGGCTGCTGCCACATGAAGTGCTTCCATCATTTCTTCTTTGGTAATGCCTCTTTGCAATCCGTCACCAGTATATGCATCAATGCAATATGGACACTGAATAGTATGAGCCACAGCTAAAGCAATCAAAGATTTTTCACGCTCTGTTAGTGTACCTTCTTCAAAGACTTTATTATAATAATCAAAAAATTTTGTACCTAGTTCTTCATTCCATTCAGAGATTTTTCCAAATTTTTTTAAATCGGCTGGATCGTAATATGTTTTAGACATTGAGTTAGAGTTGATAAATTGATATAAAGATTAGTAGCTAAAATACTGAAAACTTTACGAGAAAGTTTCAAATTAGTTTATCAAAATAATAATTTACTTTAGCAGTATAAAATTTTGGTATGGATTACTTTTTAATAATTACTGTTCTTGTTTTTTTATCTGCCATGTTTGGTTATTTAAACGTTCGTGTTTTAAAATTGCCTAATACTATAGGTTTAATGGTTATTACTATTTTATTCACTTTAGCTGTATTTGCTTTAAGCTACTTTGACACAACACTTTTAAACGCCGAAAAACTAATTATAACACAAATAGATTTCAGAACTGTTTTGTTAGATGTGATGTTGAGTTTTTTGCTGTTTGCAGGAGCTCTGCATACTAATTTCGAGCAATTAAAAGTACAACGATGGCCTGTTTTAGTATTTGCAACATTGGGTGTTTTAGTCTCTACATTTTTAGTTGGAACAGTTATTTTCTATGTGCTAGAAATATTAGATTTCAATGTCAATTTCACCTACTGTTTACTGTTTGGAGCCTTGATCTCACCAACAGATCCAATAGCTGTTTTGGGGATTTTAAAAAAAGCTGGTGTCCCAAAGAAGCTTGAAGCTAAAATAGTTGGTGAGTCCTTGTTTAATGATGGAGTAGGTGTTGTAGTTTTTCTTACCATATTTAAAATTGCAGAATTTGGAACTGATAATTTTGAACCTATACATGTTGTAAAGTTATTCGGGCAAGAAGTGTTTGGTGGTATTGCTTTAGGGCTTCTTTTAGGCTGGATTACCTATAGGCTTTTAAAATCTATTGATGATTATGATATTGAAGTAATAATAACACTTGCAACTGTTATGGTAGGTACAGTTGTGGCTCAAAAGTTTCATTTATCTGCACCACTAGCTATGGTAACTGCAGGTCTAATAGTTGGAAATAATACAGTTAGAGAATCG
>DATGBV010000346.1:0-2528 GCA_035312485.1 Flavobacteriaceae bacterium
AAAACGTCCTTTACCTTTTTGAACTGGTAATCCTTGATATGTATATATAGGAGCGTCAGCTTCTTTTTTCTCTTTAATCAATTCAATTGCATCCTCCAACTCAACACTTAAAGGATTTACTCCAGCAGGAAGTGAAACAAATTTTTTCCCATATTTAACATAAGGACCAAATCTTCCATTATTAACTTCTATAGATTCTCCTTCATATTTTCCTAATTGCTTTGGAAGTTTAAAAAGGTCCATTGCTTCTTGAAACGTAATGGTATTTAATTGCTGGTCTGGTGATAGGCTAGCAAACATTGGTTTTTCTTCTTCTTCTGCTACTCCTATTTGAACCATTGGTCCAAATTTACCCAACCTTACACTTACCTGTCTTCCAGTTTTAGGATCTGTTCCTAAAACACGTTCTCCAGACTCTCTGTCTGCATTTTCTTGAACGTGTTCTACTTGTGGATGAAAATCACTATAAAATTCTTTCATCATATTAGACCAATCTACTTTACCATCTGCAATATCATCAAAATCTTCTTCAACTTTTGCAGTAAAATTATAATCCAAAATATGTTCAAAATGGGTCACAAGAAAATCGGTAACTATCATGCCTATATCTGTTGGAACTAATTTTCCTTTATCAGAACCTACTTTTTCTGAAAGTTCCTGCTCCTTGACAGAACCTTTAGACATGGTTAACTTTGAATATTTTCTTTCTTCTCCTTCTACAGTTCCTTTTTCAACGTAGTTTCTATTTTGAATGGTTGAAATTGTTGGCGCATAAGTTGATGGACGACCTATTCCTAATTCCTCTAATTTTTTCACCAAAGATGCTTCAGTATATCTGTATGGAGCACGTGTATATCTTTCGGTTGCAGAAATATAAATATTATGTAGCGTTTCATCAACTCTTAATGTAGGCAACATTCCTTCTTGTTCTGAATCCTCGTCATCTGTACCTTCTAGATATACCTTTAAAAACCCATCAAACTTTATAACTTCTCCATTAGCAATAAAACTTTCATTATGACTAGAGGTGTCTATTTTAACATTTGTTCTTTCCAACTGGGCTTCACTCATTTGTGATGCAATAGCTCTTTTCCAAATCAATTCGTATAAACGATTTTGGTCTCTATCAACATTTACTGATTGTCGGGAAAAATCTGTAGGTCTAATAGCTTCATGTGCTTCTTGTGCTCCTTTGGATTTGCCCTTATAATTTCTAGGTTTACTGTAAGATTTGCCAAAAGCACTTTCTATAGCATTTTTTGCACCATTCCTTGCTTCATCAGATAAATTTACACTATCCGTTCTCATATAGGTAATTAATCCTGCTTCATAAAGTCTTTGTGCATTTGTCATTGTTCTACTTACCGAAAAACCAAGCTTTCTTGATGCTTCCTGTTGCAATGTTGATGTTGTAAATGGAGCCGCAGGAGATTTTTTTACAGGCTTCTTTTCTAATTCACCTACTTTATAGTTTGATGAAATATTGGATTCCAAAAACTGGCTGGCTTCAGATTTTGAAGAAAAATTCTTTGATAATTTAGCCTTGAACGACTGTCCTTCTTCATTGGCAAACTCTGCATCAACTCTGTAAAACGCTTCAGGTGAAAAATTTTGGATTTCTCTTTCTCTTTCTACAATTAATCGCACAGAAACCGATTGTACTCTACCAGCAGATAAACCTCCTTTCACTTTTCGCCAAAGTACTGGAGATAATTCGTAACCAACTATTCTATCTAAAACACGACGCGCTTGCTGTGCATCTACTAAATCATAATCAATTCCTCTTGGATTTTCAATAGCTTTCTGTATAGCGGATTTAGTAATTTCATGAAAAACAATGCGTTTTGTTTTTCCTTTATCTAATTTTAAAGTTTCGGCAAGATGCCAAGCAATAGCTTCTCCTTCTCTATCTTCATCACTAGCCAACCAAACCATTTCAGCTTTTTTAGCCAATTCCTTTAGCTTTTTAACAACATCTCTTTTATCTCTTGAGACTAGATATTTTGGCTTAAAATCACCTTCAACATTAACACCTAGTTCTTTTGAAGGCAAATCTGCTATATGCCCAAAACTAGATTCAACTTTAAAATCTTTTCCTAGAAATTTTTCAATAGTTTTTGCCTTTGCAGGCGACTCAACTATAACTAAATTCTTTGCCATAAATGCTTTTTTTCAAGTTGCAAAGGTATATGAAAAATAATTTAAGTGCCTAATTTAATACTTCTTGAAACTTAATTTATTTAAAAAAATAAGAAAGCCTGAATAAATCAGGCTTTAAATTATGAATATAAAAATATATCTATTCTATTATTTCTATATCGTTTGGAACCTCAAACCCAACCACTTCTTTATATATTAAATAAAAGGGTAAATAAATAAATGGTGATAAAAATAAAGAACCAATACCACAGGTAACAAAACTTAATACCATAATAAGCAAATACAATACTATAAACAATCCAAAAGACAATAGCCATTTTTTGGTCCCCAACTTAAAGCTAACTTTTACAATATCCATTGTAGGCATA
>DATGBV010000347.1:0-7993 GCA_035312485.1 Flavobacteriaceae bacterium
AACTTTTGCGTCATGGAATTTAGCAAGTACAATAGCCGTATCTCTGGCTTGATATCTTGGTGCTGGATCAAATTGTTTAAAAGATTGTTCGTGTTCTTCATCAACCACTATCAAGCCTAAATTATTAAATGGTAAAAATACAGACGAACGTGCTCCTAAAACAATTTGTGCCTTATCTGAATTTTACAAGACATTGTTCCAAACTTCAACGCGTTCATGCGACGAATATTTTGAATGAAAAACAGCTACTTTCTTCCCAAAATAGTTTTGTAAACGATTGACCAATTGTGTGGTTAAGGCAATTTCTGGCAACAAATACAAAACTTGTTTGCCTTGCTTTAAAATGTCTTCAATAAGCTTTACATAGATCTCTGTTTTACCTGAAGACGTAATACCATGTAATAATATAACATCTTGTTTTTTAAAAGATTGTTTTATTTCATCTAAAGCTTTAGTTTGGAACTTGTTAAGCGCTTTAGAATTTTCAATATCGCTACCAGAAAATTGGATTCTATCTGTTTGAATATAAAATTCTTCTAAAATTCCTTTATCAATTAATGCTTTTATTATTGATGAAGATGCATCACTTTGCTTCATTAATTCTGATACTTTGATTGGCTTTTTTGTTTGGGCCGAAATAGAAAACAATGTTAAAATAACCTGATGCTGTTTAGGGGCATTTTTAAGAGAATCGAGCAATGATTCCAAATTTGTATCTGATGAAAAATTAGAATGCAATTTGATATACCTTACCAATTTTGGCTTGTACTTTTCAAAAATCTCTTCTTCTACTTTAATTATATTTTTATCAATTAAGCTTTGTATAACCGGAAAGACAGTCTTTTTCTCTAAAATACTTACTACATCATGTATTTTTAAAGACGACTGGTTGTGAAGTGCTTCATAAATTAAAAATTCGTCGTCCTTTAAATCTTCATCGTTAATATCTTGATTTTTACTTTTTGTTATAATAGTTTCACTTTCCAAAATAAAAGGGCTTGGCAACGCGGCTCGCATTACATCTCCTAGTGTACACATATAGTATTTTGAAATCCAATCCCAATGTTTTAATTGAATTGGGTTCACTATTGGATTTTGGTCTAAAATCTGATATATCTCTTTAGCCTCATAAGCTAATGGTTTATTGCTATGAATATGATGAATAATTCCTGTATAAATTTTAGATATTCCAAAAGGTACAGCAACACGAATTCCAGATTTTAAAACTGATGCTTCTGCAGGTGTAATACTATAAGTAAAAAGCTTCTCTAGAGGAATAGGAATTATAACATCTACAAAGTAGTTCATTTATTTATTTCGATTATGAAGCCTGTTTAAAGATACGTTCAGTTCAAATCCAAGCAGTAAAATATTAGCATTTAACCAAAGATAAAACAGCAAGATTAACAAAGCTCCAATAGATCCATAAAGCTCGTTATATTTTGCAAAATTATTAATATAAATACCGAACAGATAAGAGGTTAGAATAATAAGCAACGTTGTGAATAAGGCTCCTACTGAAAAGAATTTAGAAATTTTGCCTTCTTTAGTACCAAAATAATAGAGTGTTGCTGTGGCCAAATATAGCATGATAATAAAAAATATATATTGTGCTAAACCGTACCAAAATACATTTTGAGATTGCTCAACATAACCGCTTTTTTCAAATACATCAAAAAGTTCTTGAACCACATAAATTTGAAAATATCCCAATACAGCAATAGTTATAATTAACAAAAAAGCAAGAATTAGGGCAACACCAAAGGCATATAAATACTGTCTAATAACATTTCTTGTGATTTGCTCATGGTATGAATTCTCAAATCCTGAAAACACAGCATTTACACCATTGGCCATTAAAATCATTGACAATAAAAAAACTGAAGATAACAAACCACCTCGTTCTGTGCTTTCTATATTTTCAAAAATATTTTGAAAGAAAAAATCTGAAGTGCTAGGTGGTAAAGATGATTCTAAAAACTTTAAAAACTCCACTCTAAAACCTTCTATTGGAACATAAGGAATCACAATAAGCAAGAACAATAAAAACGGGAAAATTGCTATAAAAAAATTAAACGCAATAGCACTTGCCCTAGTTGTTAATGCTCCTTTTACAATACCTATTGTATAAATTTCCAATAAATCATAGAGAGACAAGCCCTCAAGTCCTGGAAGTTTTATTTTTTTTAAAAGACTTACTATCAGGTTTATAATTGGAATCTTTTCTAATTTGTCTTCAATGTGTTTGGTCATTTCAAACAGCTTTCAAGCTTAAGTCAATGTTATAAACAGAGTGTGTTAAAGCACCGCTGGAAATATAATTTACACCACATTCTGCATAATGTCTTATAGTAACCTCGTTAATGTTTCCAGAAGATTCTGTTAGGCATTTATTTCCAATTAATGCAACAGCTTTTTTGGTGTCCTGATAATTGAAGTTATCCAATAAGATTCTGTGAATACCTTTATTTTTTAGTATTTCTTCAACTTCTTCAAGATTTCTGGCCTCAACAATAATTCTTAAATCTTTATTCTTTTCTCTTAAATACTGTTTAGTAAATTCAATTGCTCTTGTTATACCACCTGCAAAATCAATATGGTTGTCTTTAATCATAATCATGTCATACAATGCAAATCTATGATTTTCTCCTCCTCCAATTTTTACAGCCCACTTTTCTAATGCTCTAATTCCAGGCGTTGTCTTTCTGGTATCCAACACTTTAGTTCTGGTTCCATCAAGCAAATCCACAAAACTTCTTGTCTTGGTAGCTATAGCACTCATACGCTGCATGGCATTTAAAACTAATCGTTCCGCTTTCAAAATAGATTGTGAAGGACCATCAACATAAAAGATAATATCTCCGAATTTCACTCTTGTTCCGTCTTCAATTAAAATTCGAACATTTAAGTTTTTATCGACATACTTAAATACTTGTTTTGCAAACTCTACACCAGCAATTACACCTTTATCTTTCACCAATAGTTTGGCTCTTCCCTTTGCGGTCTCTGGGATACAGGCCAATGATGTATGGTCGCCCTCACCAACATCTTCTCGAATAGCATTACTAATAATTAGTTCTATTTCCTTATCAAATTGCGCTTTACTAATCATGAGAGAATAATTTAATGCTAAAGTAATAATTGATAACTAAAATAAATTAAAAAGAATTTCAAATTCTAAAAATCTTTACTTTTGAAGTATGACAATTAAACTTCTTACTATAGGCAAAACAGACAATAAACAACTTCAATATTTAATTGATAATTATAAGAAACGTTTACGTTTCTATGTAAAATTTGAATTTGAAATAATCCCTGACTTAAAAAATACTAAAAATTTAACAGAAGTGCAGCAAAAACTAGAAGAAGGAGACTTGATATTGTCTAAATTAAAAGCTACTGATACTTTAATTTTACTAGATGAAAAAGGTAAACAAATTGATTCTATTGCGTTTTCAGAATATTTGCAAAAGCATATGAACTCTGGTATTAAACAATTGGTTTTTGTAATTGGTGGTCCTTACGGATTTTCGGAAGAAGTTTATAAAAAAGCAAATGGAAAACTGTCATTGTCTAAAATGACATTTTCCCATCAAATGATTCGCTTATTTTTTATAGAGCAATTGTATAGAGGCTTTACTATTTTAAGAAATGAACCTTACCATCATAGTTGAGATAAGTAAAAAGTCTTAAGCTTTTAAGCACTTTTTATTTTCTTTCTTATTGTGAACCGCTAATACTGAATTAATTGTTGTAAATCCAAAAATAACAGCCATAAAAAAATAGATCCAGTTTTCATGGTCTTTAAATAAGTAAGAGCCAACTAGTAATAAAGCAGCCCAAACAATAGCATTAATTAAAATTATTTTCTTCATGCTTGTAAGACGCAACTTAATGGTTTTTGTTACACATAATATTATTTGATGTACTAATGCCTTACAAAAGTTTGTTTGCGCTTTTTTAATTGAATTTCTAAATCACTAATCGTTTTTTTAACAGCGTTTTCAAAAGTGGTTTCGTTAGAAACAGCAAATATTCTTGGGCCTGGTAAGCTTAATTCCATTTTACAGATTTTCCCTTTGTCTGAAGGATCATTTTCTTTTTCAAAATGAACTTCGGCTGAAATAACCCACTCGTATTTCTTTCCTAATTTCTCTAGTTTCTTGTTAACATAAGTATCCATAGCTTCGCTTCTAGACATATGAACATATTGAATATTTATGGTCATGATCACTTGTTTTTAATTAATATTTAAATTTAGTCTATTTAGAATTTTTATAAAATGACATTTGTCATTTTCAATCTATTCTAAACCTAAACTCTTTATATAGGCTTCATTATTAGATGGTCTTCCTAAAAATTCTTCTACAGCCTCAACAATATCTCTTTGGCTTCCATTAGCAAGAATTAATTTTCTGTATTTTACACCTGTCTCTGTATCTCTTAATCCGTTTTTCTCAAATACCGTAAACATATCTTGTGCATACACTTCAGACCATAAATAACCATAATAATAAACTGGATGCGTATTAATGTGAATCCAACTGGCTTGAGGGTGTGTTCCTTCAATATATCTGTTCATCACTCCCATGCTGTCATCAATATCTCGCCATAGCTGGTCTGTATCAATAGGGTTCTCTGGATCGAATTTATCATACAAATTCATATCATATAAACAAGATCGTAATGAACGTTGTGCAGAAAGACCAGAAGACACATTTTTAGCATTGATCATATTATCAAACAATTCTTTTGGAAACACCTCTCCTGTTTCATAATGCTTACCAAAAGAACTTAAAACATCATAATCTAAAATCCAGTTTTCAAAAATTTGAGACATGGCTTCTGTAAAATCAGTTTTGGAATCTGATTGTGAGCTGAATTCACCTTCATAAGCCATTTTATCCATGATGTGTCCAAACTCATGAAACAATGTATTAAGTTCACTATGACTTAACAATGAAGGAAGTTCTTCTGTTGGTTTGGTGAAATTACCTAGAAGCATACATACCGGCACTTCATAACCTTCTGATGTCATTCTTCCAGAAGTTAAAGGAACTCCATAAAACCAAGATTCTTTAAATGGTCTTGGAAATAAGTCTAAATAAAATTGCCCTTTTAACTTTTCACCATCAAACACTTCATACATTTCTACATCTTCATGCCAAACAGATGGATTTTCAACTTTTTTGAATTGTAAACCTAATAACTCCTGATATAAATTAAACATGCCTTTCAAACATGATTCCATAGGTAGATATTCTCTTATTTTTTCATGGTCAACTTGGAATTCATTTTTTAATATTTCATTATGGTAATAACCAACATCCCAAGGATTTAAATCTTTATCTGATTGTTTTCCAGTTATTTTATTGCGTTGTGCCTTAAGAGCCTCAACATCTGCTATGGCTTTTTCTTTGGATTTTGAAATCAAGTCATTGATAAAATCCCAGACTGTTGCTGGGTCTTTAGCCATTTTAGGTTTTAAATTGTAAGCTGCATAAGAATCAAATCCCATTATTTTTCCTATCTGATAGCGTTTACTTACTAAAGAATCTAAAATAACCAAATTCTTATCTGCTGCTCTATTGGCATAAAGTGTTGCATATTCTTTTCTTGTTTCTTCTACTTTCGCATTACTTGATACTGGTCCATTTGAAGCTGGCTGCACAGGAATTTTGTAGATGCCTTCTTCAGTTTTATATTGTGCCTTGAAATTTTCTGGAATCCCTTCTGCTCCAGCTTCATCTAAAGTTAAAACCAAATTGGCAGTATTCATATTAGTTGAATACTGTGAAGTCAATTCGTTGATTTCTTCATTTAGCTTTTTGAACTTTTTAAGACTTTCTTCATCCAGATTGACTCCTGAAAGTTCAAAGCTTTCCATAGTATCATCAACCAAAAGTTTTCTGTGGCCAGTGAGTGATTTATAGTCTTCCGAGTTAACAAATTTTTGAAACTGATTAAATAATTCCTTATCTGAACTTATATCTGTAAATAATGGTGAAATCTTTTGGTAACCTTCCAATCCTTTGGCTCTGGCAACAGAATCTGTTGATACCCAAAAAAACATGTGTGCGTTACTGTAGGCTTTACTTAAACTGTTTTGAATTTCATCAAAAGTTACAAATGTATTTTCAAAATTTACGTCTTTTAGTTTTTTTATATTTTCTATGTCCTGCTTTGCATTTTCAATATTCACATTTACATATTCTTCAATATCTTCTCCAGTAACTTTAGCATAATCGTATGGTTCATTTAATGCAACGTTAAATGGATTATCGACCGATAGTTCTGCTTTTACCATACTCTCTTTTTTGGAACAATTGAACATTAATAGGCATAAAACAAGGGAATAAAAAATAATTTTCATTGGTTTAAGTTTTGTTATTGGATGTAAAGATAAGATTTCAACAAAATAGATGAGATTAATTTTAAATTTTAACAAATGTTCTAATTACAAGCCTTTTATAATGCTATTCAAAAATCACTTTATCTTCCATTTCAAACCATTGTTTGTAATAAGGTTGATGAATTCTTTCAATAGCATTTCTCTTTACTTTTAAGGTTGGAGTAGTTAGGCCATTATCAACATTCCACTCTTCTTTCATAATAACTACTTTTTCAATTTTCTCGTGTTTTTCAAAATGTGGGTTTACTTCATTTACAGTCTCTATTAAACCTTCACATAAATCTTCTCTAGATTTTGCTCTACCTAATTCCGACAACGTAATTAATGCAATTGGTTGTGGTATGCCAGTACCAACAATACAAATTTGTTCGATATCTGTGTTTTTTGAGAGTTTTAATTCTAAAGGTGCAGGAGAAATATACTTGCCCTTATCTGTTTTAAATTGGTCTTTTACGCGTCCTGTTATGGTTAAATAGCCATCATGATCATATTCTCCAATATCACCTGTTTTTAAATATCCTTCATCATCAAAAACAGATGCTGTTATGTCTGGTGCTTTAAAATATCCAAGCATTAAACAACTATTTTTTATACATATTTCACCATCAGGAGATAATTTTACTTTAGCAACTGGTAATGGTTTGCCAACAGTTCCAATTTTATTTGCATTTGGGAGATTAAAATGTGACATACAACCATCTTCAGTCATACCATAACCTTGCAATATAGTAATACCAATTTTTTTATACCAATGCATAATACTTGGTGATAAAGGTGCAGCTGCAGAAACAATGATTTTCGCGTTACTTAATCCTAGTTTTTGTTTTAGTTTCTTTTTTATAATACTATTCAAAACAGGAATCTTTAAAAGAACGTTTAGTTTTTTCTGTGGAAATTTGCTTAATATTTTTTCCTGAAATTTGGTCCAAATTCTAGGAACTGCAAAAAACAGAAGTGGTTGACAATTTTCTAAATCTGATGCAAAAGTATCTAATGATTCAGGAAAGTAAAATTCTCCACCAACAGTAATTCCTAGTGTTCCCGTAGCAAGACGTTCTGCTACATGAGCCAATGGTAAATACGAAAAAAATCTACTATGATTTGGTATCGAAAACGTATCAATTGCTGTGCTAACAGCAAAATTAAAATTATGAACCGAGTGCATCACACCTTTTGGGTTTCCTGTTGTACCAGATGTGTAAATAATGGTATGTAAATCTTCAGGTTTTTGGATGTTAACTGGTTCTAATTTTTCCTCTTGTAAAATAATATCTTCCCATAATTCTCCTTCATTATTTCCATAAAGTCCAACAGAAATTTTATGTATATCTGGAATCCCAGATTTTTGCTTTTCAAAATTATCAAGTTTTCCAATAATAATCGCTTTAGCATCGCTATGAACCAATACTTGATTTGCACCTTCGGCATTCAGCGATGGATAAATTGGAATCGATACACAGTCTGCCATCATAATAGCAATGTCACTCATAATCCAATGTGCACAGTTATTTGAAATTAAAGCAACATGACTTCGTTTAGGAAGATTATAGCTTTTTAGTCTACTTGCTACTTTTCGCACTT
>DATGBV010000348.1:0-16464 GCA_035312485.1 Flavobacteriaceae bacterium
ACAGCTTCTTATGAAGATTTAGGGCATATTTATAATTTAGGAAAATTCAAACGAATTAAAAAAAGTTCAGATAGTTATATACAAGCAGATAAAATGTTCAAAATACCTAATATTGTTTGCAATTATTATCAATTAAAACTCATAAATATTTTGGATTACAAATTTCAAAAATTGTATGTAACCAAAATAACCAACAGAAATAATCTGGACAATAACAAACTAAACCTATATCACATTCATAAAGTCTGGTATTACAACTTTATGGAAAAAGAAGATGTTAAATTATTTTAAACTATTAAAAAATGAAAACTTAAATGAATTATTGTACCTAAATAAAGTGAATCATTCTCTTTATCCAATACAAAAAAATAGGTGGAACCAGATTCTTTATTAACTGTTTAACACTGTTTTTTAAGTTCCCAAAATTAAATTTTAATATCAATTTTATCTCTTCTTCCATCAAATTAGTGTTTTTAAGAAAAAACATTCCTAAACTGTAATATCCCAACCATAATAGTAAAATCCCCGATTTTATCTTTGCTGCATTATTTTGGAACTTTGTATCCAATACATAAATTGCATCTCCACAAGGAGCATAGTGGCTTCTTTTAAAATGCTGCTTTCCAAAAACTGGTTCATATCTTTCTTTGTAAGTTATAAAATCAACCAAAACATACCCTTTCTTTCTAAGATAGATATCAATATCAGAAAACATCTCTTGGTCTTTATAGGTAGCAACTGTAGAAACCTCTATTTTTAAAACGAATATTCTTTTTTGATCTAATAATTTTTGAGCACCTCTTAAAATCTTCAACTCGGTTCCTTGAGTGTCAATTTTTAGAAAATCTATTTTCGAAGTGTCTTCCTTAAAATAGTTATCAATTGTTGTACAAGTTACCTTAATGCTTTGTTCAACCTCAACATTATTTTCCCAATTCTCAAATTCTTTGTAAGAACCAAAGTGCTTTTTATAATTATCCAAGTCTAAATCAAGCAAACTACTCATAGAAGAGTGTTTAGTAATATTAAAAGTCATTTTACCATCTTCATCTGATAATCCGCTTTTTTCCAATTGCAAGGATTTGAAATTATTGTTCAAATACTTCCTTTCTAATATTGAAAACTCTTTTGGATTTGGTTCAAATCCAACAATGTCAATAATTGAAGATAATCTTTCTATAGATTCCAAACTATCTTTAGCTCCAACATCCACAAAGAACATGGAATTTATACCATACTTTTTTAAAAGCTCTATGATCCTTTTTTGTTTACGGACAAAGTTCAAAATACTTTCAGATATTTTTCAAAATATAAATATAAATAAACTTATTACCTTTATATTGCTCATGAAAGATTTATATGACAAAGAACAAAATTCTCATATTCAACCCACGTAGTGCCAACAGTAAACATCGCATTCCAAACTCCATTTTACAAGTTGGTGCTTCCGTACATGGAAAATATGACTATGTGTTTGTAGATGGTAATCTTGAAAAAGACTCTTGGAAAATAATAAAGCATTACTTCAATTCTGGAGACTTTAGGTACTTCTGCTCTACTGTTATGCCTGGTCCACAATTAAAACAAGCCATTCCATTCTCAAAAAAAATAAAAGAACAATTCCCTGAATCAATAGTAATTTGGGGCGGCTATTTTGCCTCTAATCAATATGAAGTCTCTATCAATTCAAAGTTTGTAGATTATATTATCAATGGTCCTGGAGATGTTGCTTTTCCTTCATTAATCAATACTTTAGAATTAAAAGAATACAGCAAATTAAAAGATATTAAGAATCTTATTTTTAAAAACCGTGAAGGTAAAATAGTTAAAACTGCAAAAGAGCCTTTATTGAATCAAGATGCATTACCAAGGCTTCCTTACAATTATCTCAACTCTTTTTATCCTTTAAAGAATTATCTGGGCAAGACATTTTTAGGAAAGAAGACCTTTTCATATCATTCCAGTTTTGGCTGTCCGTTTACTTGTTCTTTTTGTGCTGTAGTTCCTATCTATAACGCTCGATGGAAAGGTAAATCTGCAGACAAAATTTATGAAGACATCTCATATTTTAAAAAGAATTACAATATAGATGCCATTGAATTTCATGATAACAATTTTTTTACCTCTAGAAAGCGAGTTATAGAATTCTCAAAATTAGTCTTAAACGATGGCATTTCATGGTGGGGAGAAGGTCGTATAGATACCATTAATCAGTATTCTGATGAAGATCTTAAACTCATGCACAATGCTGGTTGCAAGATGATATTTTTAGGAGCAGAAACAGGAAATGATGATATTTTGAAACAGATGGACAAAGGTGGTAAACAAACTGGTCAAATGATTAAAGATTTTGCTTTACGTATGAAAAATATTGGAATCATACCAGAAATGTCTTTTGTGTTAGGTATGCCAGCAGAGACCAAAGAAAAGGTTATGAATCAAATTGATTGGGATATCAATTTTATTAAAGAAATAAAGTCTATAAATCCAGATACAGAAATAATAATCTATCTATACAGCCCAGTGCCAACAGAAGGTTCAGAGCTATACAATAAAATTCAAGAAGCAGGTTTTAATTTTCCTGAAACATTAGAAGATTGGCTCAATCCTGCTTGGGAAAATTTTGATTTGAGAAAAAACCCACTAACACCTTGGTTAACTTATGAAATGGTTGATAAAATTAAAAATTTTGAAACTGTTCTTAATGGTTATTATCCAACCGTTTCAGATTTCAGAGTTTTCGGATATAAGAAAAAGTTACTTCGTCTAATGTCGAGCTATCGCTATAGAACAGGGTTTTACAAGTTTCCTTATGAAATAAAAATATTACAAAAATTATGGAAATATCGTCAACCTGAAATTGAAGGATTCTATCTTGAATAATGCGTAAATTCTTTAAAAAAATAACAAATCCTATATTGAAAACCATTTTTAAATGGTACTATTATAAGCCTAGAACTTATAAATTTGAAGGCATAAAAATATTGGTTCATCCAGAGGTGTTCCCACCTCACTTTACATTTAGCACCAAAATATTATTAAACTTTTTAAAAACAATTGAAATAAAAGGCAAAACATTCTTGGAATTGGGTTGTGGTAATGGTATCATTTCTCTTTATGCTTCAAAAAAAGGAGCTAATGTTACTGCCAGCGATATTAACGAAACTGCTCTAGATTACCTTAAGAATTCGGCAAAAACAAACCAACTTGAAATTGAAATTTTGTATTCAGATTTGTTTGAAAATCTTATAAATAGAACGTTTGATTATATTATTATCAATCCACCTTATTATCCAAAAAAACCAAAAAACATAAAAGAACTGGCATGGTTTTGCGGTTCTGATTTTGAATACTTCGAAAACCTTTTCAGTCAGTTACAAAATCAGCTAATTACCAATTCAAATTGTTTTCTGATTTTATCTGAAGACTGCAATATTGAGAAAATCAATTCAATAGCTAAAAACAATAAGTGTAATCTCATTCTCATTGAAACCCACAAAAATTGGCTTGAAACCAATTATATATTTAAAGTTGAGAAACTAACCTTTTAAAACAAAAGTACCTCTTTGAAATTTAATTAAGTCTTCTAAATCTATTTCAAAATTGTATTTACTTTTTACATCATTATGTATTCTACCTATATCAAGTTCCTTTTTAACTCTATAGTTTTCACCAATAAATTCCAACACTTCTAAACTATTTCTTTCAAAAAGATTTAAATAGTACAAATAGGAAAGTCTATTAGTATAAGCTATTGAATTTCCTGCCCAAAAATTCCAGTTTTTATCTGAATGTTTTAAAAAATTAAATTCTGAAATAGATTTATCTTGAAAAAATCCTGGATTAGCAAAATGATCAATAAAATTCACGGTATGTACAGAATAACCTTTTTCACCTAACCATAATCTTGTTTTTTTATTTAGTTCTTCTAAAAAATTTGGACGTATGTGCTCGAAAACTACTTGAGAACAGATGTATTGAAAAATACTTCGCTCTTTCTCTATCGATTCTAAAGTATAAGATGTTAAATACTTAATATTGCAGGTTTCAAGAATATCATCTAAACTTCTTTGCCTACTAATTTGGTCTAATTTATTTAGTATTTCAGACTTCTTGAACTTACTCACCAATGATATTTTGTCAAGAAATTCTTCCCTTTTTAAATAATTAAGTTGCTTTTTTAAAACTTTAAAACGAACATCTTTACTAATATCAACTGTAACGATAGAGTTAAACCCTAATAAATGAAGAACTATTGGAGATATTAAAGAATAGCCTGTTCCTATTTCTAAAGCATTACAATTTTTACTCAAATTCAACTCTACAAGAGAAAACTTCCTCAAGCATTCGTGTAATTGGTAATTAACAACATTCTCATTGTGTTTCTTAGATAAAGTTGCAGGTAAGTGATTCAACCTATCTCCTATCCTAGTATAAGATAGTACTTTCTGCAATAAAGCTTTAATTCTCCAATCCATTGCTGAAATTTAATGCTTTATGGTATCAAACTAAAGAAGATAATAAATTATTTACTCAAATACATCTTTCGTCTTGAGTACAAGTTATAAAACTCGTCATCTTTTAAACCATCAATAAACAAGATACTTTCGCCTGTACTTTTCATTTCAGGACCGAGTTTTTTATTTACATTTGGAAACTTATTAAAAGAGAAAACAGGTTGTTTAATAGCATAGCCATTTAAGTGCGGTTTAAAATCAAAATCCGTTACTTTCTTTTCACCTAACATCACTTTAGTGGCGTAATTAACATAAGGTTCTCCGTAAGCTTTCGCAATAAAAGGTACAGTACGAGATGCTCTTGGATTAGCTTCAATGATATAAACCATATCATCTTTTATGGCAAATTGAATATTAATTAAACCAACTGTATTAAGAGCTAAAGCAATTTTATGCGTATGATCCTTAATTTGCTGCATTACCAAATCACCAAGATTAAATGGTGGTAATGTAGCATTACTATCTCCAGAATGGATTCCGCAAGGTTCAATGTGTTCCATAATGCCTATGATATACACATTTTCGCCATCACAAATAGCGTCTGCTTCAGCTTCAATAGCTCCATCAAGATAATGGTCTAACAATAACTTGTTGTTTGGTATTTTTCGTAATAAATCAACAACATGTTCCTCAAGCTCTTGCTTGTTAATTACAATTTTCATGCCTTGACCTCCTAATACATATGATGGTCTTACAAGTATTGGAAAATTTAATTTATCTGCTACAGCCAAAGCTTCGTCAGCAGTTTCTGCTATGTCAAATTCTGGATATGGAATGTTATTTTCTTTGAGTAAGGTTGAAAAACTACCTCTGTCTTCTGCTAAATCTAAAGATTTAAAGCTCGTGCCAATTATCTTAATACCATATCTATCTAGCTTTTCTGATAGCTTCAAGGCTGTTTGTCCACCTAACTGAACAATCACACCTTCAGGCTTCTCATGCTTGATGATATCATAAATATGCTCCCAAAAAACAGGTTCAAAATACAGTTTGTCAGCAATATCAAAATCTGTTGAAACAGTCTCTGGATTACAATTTATCATAATGGTTTCATAACCACATTCAGCAGCGGCCAACACACCATGAACACAACAATAATCAAACTCTATACCTTGACCTATTCTATTTGGTCCAGAGCCTAAAACAATAATTTTCTTTTTATCAGAGACTACACTTTCATTGTCAGCAAATTGTTTTCCGTCTGGAGTTTCAACATCGTCTTCAAAGGTTGAGTAATAATAAGGCGTTTGTGCTTTAAACTCTGCCGCACAAGTATCTACTAACTTATACACGCGATTTACACGTAATTCTTCACGCCTTTTATACACCTCACTCTCTAAACATCCCAGCATATGTGCTATTTGCCTGTCGCCATAGCCTTTTTGTTTAGCTTCTAACAACAGGTCTCTTTCAATAGTATCAACACTAAAATTGGATATTTCTTTTTCTAAAACATGTAACTCTTCGTACTGTTTTAAGTACCACATATCTATTTTGGTAATTTCATGAATAGTGTTCAATGGTATTCCCATTTGTATAGCATCATAAATTACAAAAACGCGATCCCAAGAAGGATTTGTCAATTTTTCAATTATAGTATTATAGTCTTTTAATCCTTTACCATCGGCTCCTATTCCATTCCGTTTTATTTCAAGAGACTGAGTGGCTTTATGAAGTGCCTCCTGAAATGATCTTCCAATTCCCATAACTTCACCTACAGACTTCATTTGTAGCCCTAGTGTACGCTCACTTCCTTCAAATTTGTCAAAATTCCAACGTGGAATTTTGACAATTACATAGTCTAATGTTGGCTCAAACAACGCCGAAGTTGATTTAGTAATTTGATTGTCTAACTCATCAAGGCTATAACCAATGGCCAATTTGGCAGCAATTTTTGCAATAGGATATCCAGAAGCTTTACTCGCTAGTGCTGAAGAGCGAGAAACACGAGGGTTAATTTCTATAGCAATTATATCTTCCTTATCATCTGGGCTTACAGCAAATTGAACATTACAACCTCCAGCAAAATCACCAATACTTCTCATCATTTTTATGGCTAAATCTCGCATTCGCTGAAAAGCTGTATCACTCAACGTCATTGCGGGAGCAACTGTAATGGAGTCACCAGTATGGATTCCCATTGGATCCATATTCTCGATTGTACAAATAATAACAACGTTATCATTTTTATCACGAAGTAACTCCAGTTCATACTCTTTCCAGCCTAAAAGCGCCTTATCAATCAGTACTTCATGAATTGGAGAGGCTTCAAGACCCCGAGTTAATAATTCGTCAAACTGATCTTTAGTATGAACAAATGATGCTCCACTTCCACCAAGTGTAAACGAAGGTCTAATAACTAATGGAAAACCAAATTCTTGAGCAATTTCTTTTCCTTGAAGATAAGATCCAGCAATTTGCGCTGGCGCAACAGGCACGCCAATTTTATTCATTAGACCTTTGAACTTATCTCTATCTTCAGTAATGTTAATTGCATCTATATCTACACCTATAATGTCAACATTAAAATCCTCCCAAATTCCCTTTTCGTCTGCTTCTATACATAAATTCAAAGCTGTCTGGCCACCCATAGTTGGTAGTACAGCATCTATTTGTGGATGTTCTTTTAATATTTGAATAATTGATTTTGTATTAAGAGGAAGCAAATAAACATGGTCTGCCATAGTAGGATCTGTCATGATAGTTGCTGGATTTGAATTGATAAGTATTGTTTCAATTCCGTCTTCTCTTAATGATCTTAATGCTTGAGTTCCAGAATAATCAAACTCACAAGCTTGGCCAATAATAATTGGACCAGATCCAATAATTAATATAGATTTTAGTTGTGGATTTTTTGGCATTGTAATTTTTTAATATTTTTCAAAAATAGGCATTCGTAGATATAAAAAAAGGCGTTACACTTAAGTAACGCCTTTAAAATATTAACAATTGTTAATCATTATTTTTTATGTCTTAATTCTGAAGATACAGACAATTTTCTTCTACCCTTTGCTCTTCTTCTAGCAAGGACTTTTCTCCCGTTGGCAGAGGCCATTCTTTCTCTAAAGCCATGCTTGTTCTTTCTTTTTCTTTTCGAAGGCTGAAACGTTCTTTTCATTTCTCTATATCTTTATCTCTTAAATATTCTCTTTATGGTTTTGCACTAAAAAATCTCTCCAAAAGCGCGGCGCAAATATACAAAGACTTTTTACTTTCACAAACCTAATATTAAAAATATTTACAATTGTTTTTGCTACCTTTGCAATCTTAAAATTTATCTTATAAAATGTACAATAAAATAATTAAATTAATAATCGCAGTTTTAATTTTTGGATATGCCATCTATCAATTTACCGAAGGTTTTATTGGAAATGGTATTATGTTTATATTATTATCTTCAATAATTATTTTTCTCTATTTTAAAAACGAATTTATCTTACTCGCATTTTTAAGGTTACGTAAACAGGATTTTGAAGGTGCTACAAAATGGTTGTCTAAAATTAAGAACCCTGAAACTGCTCTAGTAAAAAAACAACAAGGATATTACAATTATTTACATGGCATTATGGTCTCTCAAACCAATATGAATGAGGCGGAAAAATATTTTAAGAAAGCTATTTCTCTGGGGCTATCAATGAAACATGATTTAGCCATGGCAAAATTGAACTTATCTGGAATTGCATTTTCTAAACGTAGAAAACAAGAAGCAAAAAAACTTTTGTCTGAAGCACAGCAACTGGACAAACAAGGTATGCTAACTGAACAGATAAAAATGATGAAAGAAAACATGAAGCGTGCTCAAATGCCAAACCAACATTTTGGAGGGCATAGGCAACAAAGGCAAAAGAGACGTTAATAGAAGCTTAAGTTTAATTAACTAGATTATAATATCCTTCTTTAGGAATATCTATTAAATAAAGCTTTCTCGATTTATTATTTAAGTGACCTTCTCTTAACCAAGGGTTATGGATTTTTAAGATTTTATAGTTTATTCCATATTTTTTAGAAAAGTCAGCAAAATCGGTTACAGCAGTATCAACATGAACTTTAAATGTTGGAATTTGACTGTATAAGTCTTTATCTCTAAAATTAAAACCGTATTTATTAGGGTGATTTAAAATTTCCTTTAAAGCAACTATTCTAAAGACATATCTACCTGTTTCTTCTCCTAAAAGTAAATCGTAATAATCAGACACTTTCTGGTCTTCTAAACGTCTAGAAATGCCAGAATTCCCTGCATTGTATGCAGCAGCAGCCAGAGTCCATGTACCTAATCTATCTTTAGCATCTAAAATATACTTACAAGCAACTTCAGTAGCTTTTTCTAAATGAAATCGCTCATCAACATTATCATTGATCTCCAAACCGTTTTCTTTCCCGGTCGCACTCATAATTTGCCATACACCTTTTGCGCCTGCTGGAGAAGTTGCATTTGTTAATCCGCTTTCTATTACCGCCAGATACTTAAAGTCGTTAGGAACACCATGTTTTTCTAAAATAGGTTCAATTATTGGAAAATACTTTTTGGCTCGCTTAAACATCAATAAACCATTAGATTGCCAATAAGTATTAACAAGTAGTTCTCTATCCATTCTTTCTAAAATATCTGGATCTTTTAAAGGCACAGGCTCACCTGCAAAATCTAAATAGTCTGGTACTTGGAGTGCGTAAACGTTATAATCGTTTATTAATTTTTTTTCAAAATTTTCATCACTTGGGGCGTCTTGAAGAGCATAAATAAATAATAATCCCAAACTTAATAATCCTACAAGCGCCAATGCTTTTTGTGCTATCTTCATTTTTAAAAAGTTTTGGTTAAAGTTAAAAATATTTCCTGATAATTTTATGCAGCTATGTTAAAATAATTTGAGGTAAATTTTCATTAAACCATCTGTATTTATTTATAATCATAATGTGTGTTCCACCTTTTACAATAATGCAATCTTTAATGTGATACATTGGAAAAACATTGTCTTTTTCTCCATGGATATGAATAATTTTTGAGATAGGTTTCTCTTGATTCCAACAAACAACCTGTTCTATAGCCCAATCTAAATAACGTTTGTCTCGAACAGATAAATATTTTTTATATAAATGAAGTCTTTTCTTTACAGAATCTCCAAATGCATACTTTACTAAATCCTCAAAATTACTCATAAGACATGTTGGGATGAGTTTATAAGCTTTTGTTTTTCTGGATAATTTCATTCGTTTTGGCAATTCTTGTTTAGTTTTCACACTAGAAACTATTATCAGCTTTGAAAGTTTTATATGTTTACTCATCTCCTGCACCAAAATACCTCCAAAAGAAACACCTATCAAAACTACATTTTCATGTACTATTTTTTGTGACATTCGCTTGGCATAATTGCCAATAGGCTCACCTTTAAAAGGGATAATCCATTCAAGGTAATGCATCTTGAATTGATCCTCTGGTAATTTAATATATTCAAAGATTGAAGGGCTAGCTGCCATGCCTGGCATAAAGTAAACATGAATTAATTCTTGATTCATAAGGTTTTAACCTATAATATTCTCTTATTTAACAATATTTTTTCGTAAATTTGCATAGCAAAGCTATAAAAATAGTGCTCACTATTTAGATTTCCTATAGAATTAAAAACATACTTATTATGATTGATGCAGCTGAACTAATAGACAATGACTTTTTACGTCAATACGAAATTAAAGTTGATGACAATTTAGCAAAAATTGAATACTCTTTACAAGATCGTAAAATCTTTTTGACTAAACTCATTGTCCCAGAATGTATTAATGATGAGAACTTTACTGATGACTTCCTTAAAGCAGTCTTCGAAAATATTGAAGAACGTAATTTAAGTGTCGTACCTACAAGTCCTGAAATTGCAAAATTTATTAGGCGAAACAGACAGTATAAAAGTATGTTACCAGTTGGGTTGAGAATATAAAATCTCTAACAATTATTGTTTGGTATAAATTAAAATCAAGTCTTTTGTTTCAACTACTTCTGTGAAGTTTTCGTTGTATATTTTAATAGCATTTTCATAAACCCAAGAAAGCTTGTTTCCAATAATGGTTGCTTCTACATTATTGAACTCAATAATACTATTATTGATTTGAGAATATGAAGTTGCAAAACCAATACTACCAACAGCACACTCTACATTAAAAACATACTTTTCATTAGACATTAAAGCAATATTGATATTAGGATTAAAAGTATCGTTTGATGATACAATATTTTTATTATCAAAAACCAATGTTTCATTATTGTCACAACTTATTTCATCTAGAAGGTTGATGCTAAAACTGTTATCATTATTTAAATCAACAGGAATATCTATTGTCCAAGTAGTTAATTTCCAAAGGCCAACAATATTGGTATTATCATCAATATCTTCTGCTGTGCAAGACGCTAAAAATAGGATTGTAAATAGAACAATTAGTTTTAGGGCTAAATTTTTCATCTTTAAGTAGGTCGTTTATTAAAACAGTCTAAAATATAGTGCATGACCAACGCAACAAAAAAAAAGCAGATAAGATGAGATAAAATACTGTTAAAGTGCAAAATATGAGGTAGAATAACCCTTTTTTATAGCGCAAATTCCTTTATAAATTCAAGTCTCACCAATCCATCATCATCTATTTTAGTGAGTTCAACTTCGTGAAGTGTATTCACTAATTCTGGATTCCATGGTGTCTTTACTTTTACATAATTTTCAGTAAAACCATGGATGTAACCTCCTTTATTTTCATTTTCAAACAAAACGGTCCTTGTTGTTCCTATCTGACTTTCGTAAAACGCTCTTCGCTTTTTAACCGAAAGACCTCTCAACATTTTACTTCTTTTACGTCTTACATTAGCAGGCACAACACCTTCCATTTCTGCAGCTTCAGTATTATCACGCTCTGAATAGGTAAAAACATGTAAATACGAAACATCAAGTTCATTGATAAAGTTGTAAGTATCCAGAAAGCATTCTTCCGTTTCTCCTGGAAAACCAACAATTACATCAACTCCAATACATGCGTGCAGCATCACTTCTTTAATCTTTTCTACTCTATCTGTATACAATTCACGCATATACCTGCGTTTCATTTTTTTTAGAATCTCATTATTGCCAGATTGTAACGGAATGTGAAAATGTGGCACAAACGTTCTTGATTTAGACACTAAATCTATGGTTTCGTTCTTCAATAAGTTAGGTTCAATAGAAGATATTCTCAAACGCTCAATACCGTCAACTTTGTCAAGCTCTCTAACCAAATCCAAAAAAGTATGTTCGTGTTTTTTGTTACCAAATTCACCTTTTCCGTAATCTCCAATATTTACACCTGTAAGAACAATTTCTTTTATATTCTGCGATGCAATCTCTTTAGCATTTTTTATAACGTTTTGCATAGTATCACTGCGTGAAATACCTCTTGCCAAAGGAATTGTACAATATGTACATTTATAATCGCAACCATCTTGTACTTTTAAGAAAGCACGTGTTCTATCTCCAATTGAATAACTCCCAACGTAAAAATCTGCTTCATCAATTTCGCAAGAATGTATTTCACCAAAATCGTTTTTCGATAAATCGTTTATATAATCTGTAAGTTTAAATTTTTCTGTAGCGCCTAAAACCAAATCCACGCCATTTACATCAGCCAGTTCTTGAGGTTTTAATTGTGCATAACAACCAACAGCTGCCACAAAAGCATTAGGGTTAACTTTTTGTGCTTGCTTAACAATAGTCTTGAATCGCTTATCGGCATTTTCGGTAACAGAACACGTATTAATGACATAGATATCGGCTTTTTCGAGAAAATTAACACGCTCAAATCCTTCATCCCTAAAAGATCGAGCAATGGTCGATGTTTCTGAAAAATTAAGCTTGCAACCTAATGTATAAAAAGCGACTTTTTTTCTATCATTCATTCTTGTACTTTTACCAAGTTGCAAATTTACAACTAATATATAAAATGATAAAACGTTTGATAATTGGCTTTCAAAACAAAAGCCTATACATAATATATATTTGTTTATTTCTTGTAGTTATTTCTTGTACAAAAACTTCTGATACAGATAAAAACAGGTTGGTTTTTCGGTATAATGAACATGCCAACATTAATACTCTAGATCCAGCATTTGCTAGAACTTTACAAGATACTTGGGTCGCAAATCAGTTATTTAATGGTTTGGTACAATTGGATAGTGATTTAAACATTAAACCGTGTATTGCCAAGAATTGGAATATTTCTGAAGATGGGATGACTTACACATTTTCATTACGTAATGACGTCTATTTTCATAAACATTATTTATTTGGAAAAGACTCAACACGAATTGTTACTGCTAAAGATTTCACTTATAGCTTAAACCGTTTAAGAGATAGTAAGATTGCTGCTCCAGGAAGTTGGGTTTTAAATAAAGTTGACGATTTTAAAGCTGTAAATGATACTCTTTTTGAGATTACACTAAAACAGCCTTTTCCTGCTTTTATAGGGCTAATGTCAATGAAATATTGTTCTGTTGTCCCAAAAGAGATCGTTGAGCACTATGGTACTGAATTTAGGTCTAACCCAATAGGAACTGGACCGTTTAAATTTAAACGTTGGGAAGAGAATATTAAACTCATTTTTAGAAAGAATGAGCTCTATTTTGAAAAGGATAAAGCAGGAAATTCATTACCCTATTTAGAAGCTATTGCCATTACTTTTTTACCTGACAAACAAAGTGAGTTTTTGCAATTCGCACAAGGTAATATAGACTTTTTAAACAGTCTGGACGCTTCATACAAAGATGAACTTTTGACTGCTCAAGGACAGCTCCGTGATTCATATGCTGAATCTATAGATATGATTACTGGTCCATATCTAAACACTGAATATTTAGGTTTTTATTTAGATTCTGAAACTCCGGAGATTCAATCAGAATTGATAAGAAAAGCTGTAAACTATGGTTTTGATAGGGAGAAAATGATGATCTATTTACGGAATGGTATCGGAAATCCTGCGCATGGTGGTTTTATTCCTATTGGACTGGCAGGTTATGACGAATCTATTGGATATAACTATCAGCCAGAAAAATCAAGACAATTGGTTGAGCAGTTCAAGAATGAAAGTGGAATATCAAATCCGCAGATTACTTTAACAACAACAAGTAATTATTTAAGTTTTTGCGAATTTATTCAACGTGAGCTTGAAAAGACAGGTTTAATCATAAATGTAGATGTTATGCCAGAAGCTTCTTTAAGAAGTGCCAGGTCTAATGGAAAAGTAGATATGTTCAGAAGCTCATGGATTGCCGATTATCTGGATGCAGAAAACTATTTATCTATTTTCTACAGTAAGAATTTTGCGCCAAATGGCTCAAATTATTTTCATTTTAAGAATGCTACATTTGATAGTTTATATAACAAAGCGTTTACCATAACCAATATTGAAGAACGGAAATTATTATATACTGCAATGGATTCTATAGTCATAAATGAAGCTCCTATTGTTCCTTTATTTTATGACGAAGTAGTACGATTTACAAGAAAAAATGTTAAAGGTTTAGAAATAAATCCCATAAATCTGCTGGACTTGAGACATGTGAGAAAAGATTAGTTTTTAGAAAAATAATACAAATCATCATCACCTTGACCACCTGAACGTTTTGAAGCTAAATAACCACTGCCTTGCTCATCAATAACAAAGCTTATATCGCTCTCTTTGCTATTAATTGGTTCAGGTAAAATTTCAGCTTTTTCGAAAGTTCCTTCAGCATTCATTTTAGCTTTATAAATATCAAATCCACCAAAACCATTTGGTTTATTTGAAGAAAAATACAATACGTTTTCAGTGCTTAAAAATGGAAACATTTCTCTACTGTAAGAGTTTACATTCGAACCTAAATTTTTAGGCTCTCCATAACTTCCATCTTCATGTATTTCAACTTTAAATATATCTGAAGGTCCTCGTGTATTGTTCTTACCTCCTCTTATATTTGATATAAAATAAAGCCATTTCCCATCATGACTAACATTAGGATGAGAATATGAATATTTGGTTTGACAAAAAGGCAAGGTTTTAAAATTGGTCCAACCAACGCCATCAATATATTCACCTACTTGAATAAAAAAATTAGTCTCTCGGTAAGTTCCTTTGGGTTTGTTTCTTATGTTGGCATAGTTTGTAGCCACATACAATTTTTTTCCATCAGACGACAATGATCCACTGGTAATGTGGTTTAGGTCTTGAGAATTATCAATTGGTAATTGTTCAATGTTTATTATGTTACTATCAGCACTTATTTGTCCTTTGTAAAGTGTTAAGATTGGATCTACTCCATTGGTTTTAACCCTTCCCTTTTTTGTAACTAAATATGACGTGAACAAGACAGTATTATTAGATAAAATTGTTAAACCAAAATGAGGTAATTCGTTATTCATTTTTAAATTAACAACTGTGTATGCTTCATCTTGACAAAAAGCGTTAAAGAACATGAACAAAGTTAAATAAATAAAAATCTTGTGCATTTTATAACTTCTACCTTTAGCTTCTTCTAAACTGCTTGGTTTCTTCAAAAACATGTTCTAAAATTTTAGCATCACTTTCAGTAAACTCTACATTGCGTCTTTCCATAACAACTTTGGCTACTTCAAAAGCTTTTTTAGTATTGTATGTGGTAAAACCACTATGTCCTCCCCAAGAAAAACTAGGAACAAAATTTCGTGGAAATCCACTACCAAAAATATTGGCGCTTACACCTACAACAGTTCCTGTATTAAACATAGTATTAATGCCACATTTACTATGGTCTCCCATCATCAAGCCACAAAATTGTAACCCAGTTTTGGAGAAACCTTCGGTTTGATAATTCCATAATCTAACTTCGGCGTAGTTGTTCTTTAGATTGGAATTATTGGTATCTGCTCCCAAGTTACACCATTCACCAATAACCGAATTGCCAAGATATCCATCATGACTTTTATTAGAATTGGCAAAAAGTACAGAATTAGTAATCTCACCTCCAACCTTGCAATATGGACCAACTGTAGTAGGTCCATAAATTTTTGCTCCCATTTTTACAATAGCTCCTTCACATAAAGCAAATGGCCCACGAATTAGACTGCCTTCCATAATTTCGGTATTCTTGCCAATATAAATAGGGCCAGAGCTGGCATTTAAGGTTATGAATTCTAGTTTTGCTCCTTCTTCAATAAAAATGTTTTCAGAATTAATAAGCTTATTACTGGATGGTATATTTTTTGATTTTCTGTTACTTGTAAGGAAATCATAATCTTCTAGAATAGCGTCTCCGTTTTTCGAAAAAATATCCCAGGTGTTTTCTATTTTAATAATATCACCATCAAACTCAATGGCAATAAACGAGTCAAAGTCAATATCTTCTTGGGCTTCTTTAGTAAAGAAAGCAATCACATCTTCTTCTTTAAATATGGCTTGATTATCTTCTAATGATTTTATCATTTCTACCAATTCGGCATTTGGTAAATAAGAAGCATTAATCATCACATTTTCTTCCATTTCTACCATTGGATACTTATCAGACAAGTAATCTTCTGTAATGGTCGTGGTAGTAAACCCAAGATGTTTTTCCCATTTTTCACGAATGGTAAGAATTCCTATTCTTATCTCTGCAACTGGTCGAGTAAACGTAAAGGGCAATAATTTTTCGCGAGAAGGTCCATCAAAAAGAATATAATTCATACAGATGCTTTTGTGTAAAAATAAAAAAGCCTTTCAATAGTTGAAAGGCTTTAGCAAAATATATTTTTAAAATATCTTATTTTTTAAACTTGGCGTATTTGTTTTTAAACTTATCAATACGTCCAGCAGTATCCACCAATTTAGATTTGCCGGTATAATAAGGATGAGATGTTCTGGAGATTTCCATTTTTACAAGTGGATATTCAACACCATCAACCTCTATTGTTTCACTTGTATTGGCAGTAGATTTTGTTAAAAAAACGTC
>DATGBV010000349.1:0-3239 GCA_035312485.1 Flavobacteriaceae bacterium
ATTCGCCATTCCATAAGCTCCAGACCAAATGGTCTCTTGATCAGAAACTACACTCACAGAAATTCCTGGTAGTTTATCATAATCTCTTTGAGCATCTAACCAAACTTCAATAATATTTATAGCTTCAGAATAGTCTTTAGAATTTTCTTGAGAAGAAATATTGAAACATAAGAAGAATGTAAAAATGAGTAATACGCTTTTCATTGGTTTTAATTAAAATTAATAAATATTTAGTGATAGATTATCTATTTAATTACAGTATTTATCAGCAATTGAAATAGCTTCAGAAATAATTTTTAAGCCTTCGTCTACTTCAATTTTACCAATATTTAAAGGTGGAGCTACAAAAATCCAATTCCAACGTACAAAAGTAAACATACCCAACTCTCTAATTTTTGCAGCCAAGAGATTAGTGACTTGCATATCTTCTGGTTTTGCATTCCAAGGTGTTATAGGTTCTTTGGTTTTTCGGTTCTTCACCAACTCAATACAGCCTAATAAACCAGTATTTCTGAAATCACCTATAGATTTATGCTTTTTCTTTAATTTTTCAACTTCTTCTTCAATGTACACGCCCATTTCAGCAGCTTGTTCTACTAGATTATCATCTTCTATGATTTTTAAATTTTCCAATGCTGCAGCACATAATGTTGGATGTGCAGAATACGTCAATCCAATCGTCATTGGGTGGTCATTAAAATGTTCAGCAATTTTATCAGAAACCACAACACCACCTAGTGGTAAATAACCAGAGGTTAAACCTTTGGCAATACACATCATATCTGGTGTCGTATCATGGTGATCTATACCAAACATTTTTCCAGTACGACCAAAACCACTCATCACTTCATCATCAATTAATAGAATACCATATTTGTCACAAAGCTCTCGAACATGCTTTAAGTACATTGGAGGATATTTTATACATCCTGAAGAGCCTGATTCACCCTCAAACAAAATAGCAGCTACACTGTCTGGATTTTCAAATTGAACAACACGTTCTAAATGTTCTAATGCTAGTTTGCCACATTCTTCAACAGAATTTGAATTCCAAGGACAACGATATGCATAAGGATTCTCTACATGTACTACATTAGGCATTGCCTGACTATCTACAGGAAAACGTCTTGGATCACCACTTGCGGTTATTGCTCCGTAAGTAGCACCATGATAAGCTCTATAGTGTGTAATGATTTTATGTCGTCCAGTATACATTCTTGCTAATTTAATAGCATTTTCGATGGCTTCTGCACCACCTAATGTAAAGAACGTTTTTGTAAGATTACCAGGAGTAATTTCGGCTAGTTTTTTACCAAGTCTACCTCTAACATCTGTAGCCATTCCTGGATAGACGTAACTAACTTCTTTCATTTGTTTGATAACAGCCTCTGTTATTCTTTGATTGCCATGTCCAATATTGACATTCATTAATTGAGAAGAAAAATCGAGATAGCGTTTACCATCTCTATCATAGATATATGAACCTTCGGCATAAGATGCATTTATTGGATTTAATCCACCTTGTTTTGACCAAGAAAATAATGTGTAATCAAGATTGTTTTGAATTATTTCGTCATTCATTCGTTGTAGAATTATGTTAACTCATCCAGTTGGTTTTGGCCTCTGGATTCCATTTGATTGTTGTTTTTTTGTTTTGTGTCCAAAACTCAATTGAACTTCGTCCAGTTATGTCGCCAACTCCAAATTTGGATTCGTTCCATCCTCCAAAAGAAAAAGGTTCACGAGGTACAGGAACACCAATATTAACACCTATCATTCCTGCACTTGCTCTTTCCATGACTTGTTTTGCAAGTCCACCACTTTGTGTAAATACTGCAGCAGCATTTCCATAGTTTGAACCATTTTCTATTTCAATTGCTTCGTCTAAATCTTTTGCTCGAATAATTGAAATAACAGGACCAAAAATTTCTTCTCTAGCGACAGACATATCGGTTGTTACATAATCAATAATAGTTGGGCCAACATAGTAGCCTCCTTCTTTCCCTTTAACGCTTGTGTTTCTTCCATCCAATAATATTTTAGCTCCATTTCTTTCAGCTTCTTCAATATATCCTTCAATTCTGGATTTTGCTTCTGCAGAAATAACTGAACCTAAATTTTCGCCAGGTATTATTTTTTTTGCTTCTTCTACCATTCTATCAATAATATGCTGAACCTTATCTACACCAACCATAACCGAAGCTGCCATACAACGTTGACCAGCACAACCAGACATAGATGCTACCACATTAGATGCTGTCATTTCTGGATTGGCATCAGGTAGCACTAACAAATGATTTTTTGCACCACCAAGAGCTACACAACGTTTCAAGTTTGAAGTTGCTCTTTTGTAAACAATTTTAGCCACTTTAGTAGAACCTACAAAAGATACAGCCTCAATATTTGGATGGTCACAAATGGCTTCAACAACATCCTTTCCTCCATTTACTATATTAAAAACTCCATCTGGAAGTCCAGCTTCTTTAAAAAGTTCTGCCATTCTAACTGTACTTAATGGCACTAATTCCGAAGGTTTTAAAACCATTGTATTTCCTAGAACCAATGCATTAGGTACTGTCCAATGAGGCACCATATTTGGAAAATTAAAAGGTGAAATAGATGCTACGACACCTAATGGTTTTCTTTCAATTCTGCATTCAACGCCCTTGCTTACTTCTTGAACTTCGTTGACAATAATCTGTGGAATAGATACAGCAAACTCACAGAGTTCCATGCTCTTTTCTACCTCTGCTCTGGCTTCACCATGAGTTTTACCATTTTCAAGATGAACCAATTCTGTAAGTTCGTCAATATGTTTTTCAAGTAATGAACGATATCTGAAAAAGATTTGAACACGCTCTTTAAACGTCATAGAAGACCATGCTGGAAAAGCTTTTTTTGCAGCTTGAACAGCATTGTCAACATCATTAGCTGTTGATAATGGCAAAGTAGAAATAACACTGCCATCCAATGGGCTAATAACATCCATTAAACTCTGTCCGTTTATTTCAAATTTACCGTTTATATAATTTTTTACATTGGAAAGTTTTATCATCTGGTCCATGGGAATAATCAATTTATTTTAGACAAAAAAGAACACTCTTATATTTATCAGATTAATTGATAAATTCTAATCGCATTCTACTCAAATATATAAATTAATTAGCTTCTAATGAAGTAAACTTAAACGAACTTCCGTTGAATAAACCTTTGTCGCTTAACTTTAATGAAGGAATAAC
>DATGBV010000350.1:0-22315 GCA_035312485.1 Flavobacteriaceae bacterium
CTTACTCAAGGCAGACATTTATGGTTGCGAAATAATTTCTCAACATTCTCTTCTCAATTTGTAGATACGTTTACTATTGTGTTTTTATTATGCTCGTTCAATATTATTGCCTGGGAAAATTTTTATGGTTTACTAATTTCAGGTTTTTTGTTTAAAGTTTTGATTGCAGTTTGTGATACACCTTTCCTATATCTTGGAGTTTATTTGTTTAGAAAACGATTCAAATTGAAAGTGAATGAGGAAATTCAACTCGTTTAAAACCTACATTCATTTTTTAAATCCATCTTTTAACTTATTTTATACGTATATAACCTAAAACGTGTTTTATGAAAAAAACTTTAAAAATTATAGGAATAACAATACTTATCATTCTTTGTTTACTAATAGCCATTCCATTTGCTTTCCAGTCACAAATTAAAGACATGGTAAAACGCTTTATAAATCAAAACCTAAATGCCAAAGTAGAGTTTGCGGATGTTAGTTTAAGTTTTTTAAGAAGCTTTCCTCAAGCACATGTAAAAGTAGATGATTTGGTCATTACCAACTTTAAACCTTTTGAAGGTGATACTTTGGCTACCACAAGATCTATTGCTTTTACAATGTCTGTTAAAGAATTGTTTAAGAAAGCCAGTGATGATGCCATTGTTGTAAACTCAATACAAATTAATGAAGCTTCATTAACCTTAAAAGAAGATACATTAGGCAATAACAATTATGATATCGTTAAAAAAAATGACAGCTCTACATCCAAAGAAAGTGAGAGCTTTAAGTTTGATATTGAAAACTATAAAATAAGTAATAGCACACTTGCCTATAATGACCAGAAAAGTAAAACACATATTTATGTTACTGAACTAAATCATAGCGGAAAAGGAAGGTTTTCTTCTGAAAAATCTGAATTAGATACACAAAGCGAAGCCAATGTTAGCTTAAGCATCGACAGTACAAAATATTTGAACAACAACAAAATAAAGTTGGATGCTTTAATAGATTTAGATTTAAAAACTAATAAATATACTTTTAAAGAAAACAAAGGGTTTATCAATCAATTACCTTTAGAATTCAATGGTTATGTACAATTATTGGACAACGGTCAAGATATTGATATCGAATTTGAAAATCCAGAATCTTCTTTCAAGGATTTCTTGGCTGTTATTCCAGAAACCTATTCAAAAAATATTACTGATGTTGAAACCTCTGGCGATTTTAAAGTAAAAGGTGCTATAAAAGGAGTGATTTCTGAAACCACTATTCCAAATCTGGACATCAATATTGTGTCTGATAATGCATCTTTTAAATATCCGGAATTAACCAAACGTGTGGAAAATATAAACATAAATACTTCTATAAAAAATACAACCGGTAATGCTGATGACACTTATGTGGACCTTAAGACTTTCAACTTTAAAATTGATAACGATGTGTTTAAGTCTTCGGCTACATTAAAAAATCTAACTAAAAACATGCTTGTTAATGCCAATATTGATGGTACTTTAAATCTGGCAAACTTAGCTAAAGCATATCCCATAAAACTTGAAACGCCTTTAAGTGGTATTTTAAAAGCAGACGTAAATACTTCTTTCGACATGAATGCTATAGAGACCAATGCTTATGAAAGAATAAAAAACAGAGGTTTTGTGAGTATAACAAATTTTAATTACACTCCAAAAGATATGGCAAATCCTGTTCAAATATCAAAAGCCAATATAACCTTTAATCCAAACACTGTAATTCTAAATAATTTTGAAGCTAAAACAGGACAAAGTGATATAAATGCTACTGGAACTATTAAGAACCTCATCGGGTTTTTGTTAAATAAAAATGAACTACAAGGCAATTTCAATGTAAACTCAAACACTTTAGTATTAAATGATTTGATGACCCAAAAAACTAAAGAGCCAAACACTGAAACAAAAACGGAAGATTTTAAAATTCCTCAATTTTTAAGCTGCTCTATAAATGCAAGTGCAAACACTGTAATTTATGATAACTTAAACTTAAAAGACGTAAAAGGGATATTATACATAAAAAATCAAAAGGCAACGCTCAAAAGCCTAACATCAAATATTTTTGATGGGAAGTTAGAAGTAAATGGAGATGTATCTACCAAAGCAGAAGTTCCGGCATTTAATGTTAGCCTTGGAGCCAATGGGTTTGATGTTTCAAAATCTTTTGGCAATCTCGATTTATTGCAAGCTTTAGCACCAATCGCAAAAGTGTTACAAGGAAAGTTAAACTCCTCTATTGATTTATCTGGTACATTAAACAATGAATTTACACCCAATTTAAATACAGTTAATGGTAGTGCTTTTGCTGAAATTTTGACTTCATCATTTAATGCAGATCAGGCAAAGTTATTGAGTGTCTTGGGAAATTCATTAAACTTCATTGACTTTAAAAAATTAGACCTGACAGATTTAAAAACGAATTTGAAATTTGCAAATGGTAAAGTAAATGTGAGCCCTTTTAATCTTAAATATAAAGATATAGACATAACAGTTTCTGGAGCCCATGGTTTTGACAAAACATTATCTTATGACGCAGTTTTTAATGTTCCAGCCAAATATTTAGGCAACGAAGTAAACGGTCTCATAGCCAAGATAAATGATAAAGATGTGAGTAAGATAACTATTCCTGTTACTGCAAATATTACAGGAACTTTTACCAATCCTCAAGTGAAGACAGACCTGGCCAGTAGTATTTCAAATCTGACCAAACAATTAGTTGAAATTGAAAAACAAAAACTACTTAATACTGGTAAAGATAAAATTAAAGAATTGCTTGGCGGCATTAAAGGTATTGATGGTAATACAAAAAATGATAGCACACAAAAAGATTCAACCATTGTCCAAACTGATTCTGTAAAAGTCGATACACCACCAAAAAAAGCAGAAGATCAAGTTGAGGAAGGCATTAAGAATATTTTAGGTGGATTGATAAAAAACCGTAAGAAAAAAGATTCAATTGAATAAAAATAATTTAAAAAACTTCGTTTTAATGGGTTTTATTCATGTATTAGCTTCATTTTAGCTGTTTTTTTAAATGAAATTGAAATTTTATTTGCTTTTGTCCTTTAAAAGGTTATGTTGTCTATTAACAAAAAAAATAATAATATATGAGGCAATTAAAAATTACAAAACAAGTTACCAACAGAGAGTCTAAATCGCTAGATAAATACTTACAAGATATTAGTAAGTTACCTATGATTACTGCTGAAGAAGAGGTTGAATTAGCACAACGTATAAGAAATGGTGATCAAGCAGCTTTAGATAAATTAACCACTGCTAACTTAAGATTTGTAGTTTCGGTCTCCAAACAATACCAAAATCAAGGTTTAACCTTACCCGATTTAATTAATGAAGGCAATGCAGGTTTGGTTAAAGCAGCAAAACGTTTTGATGAAACCAGAGGTTTTAAGTTTATTTCTTATGCTGTCTGGTGGATAAGGCAAGCTATTCTTCAAGCTTTGGCAGAACAATCTAGGATTGTTAGATTGCCTTTAAACAAAATTGGTTCTATCAATAAAATCAATAAAGCATATTCCTTTTTAGAACAGAAGCATCAGAGACCTCCAAGTTCAGAAGAAATTGCAAAAGAATTAGATTTAAGTGTTACCGAAGTAAAGCAATCCATGAAAAATTCTGGACGACACTTGTCTATGGACGCACCATTAAAAGAAGGCGAAACCTCTAGTTTATATGATGTTGTAAAATCTGGAGAATCTCCAAACCCTGACAACAGTTTAATGCTAGAGTCTTTAAGCGTTGAAATAAATAGAGCATTAGAAACCTTATCTCCTAGAGAAAGTGACGTCATAAGGCTTTACTATGGTTTAGGCAATGAATCTCCTTTAAGTTTGGTAGAAATAAGTGAAACCTTTGATTTGACAAGAGAACGCGTAAGACAAATTAGAGAAAAAGCCATTAGGAGATTAAGGCACACGTCAAAAAGTAAAATATTAAAAACATATTTAGGATAGTCCTAAATATATAATTAGAAAAAACTATTCATGATAAAAATCGAAATAAAAGAAGGTGAAAACATTGAAAGGGCTCTTAAGCGTTATAAGCGTAAGCATCGCAATGTAAAAGTGATGCAAAATATAAGAGAGAATCAATTTTTCACAAAAAAATCTATAAAACGAAGGCGTGAAATACAAAAGGCCTCATATATACAAAATTTAAGAGATCAGGAAGAGTATTAATGCTTTTGTTAGAACAAGCACTCCTTGTTTACATTATTATATTTATAACAAGACCTTCATTAGACCTAATATTAAAAACAATTTGGTCTTCAAAGATCAAATATTGGCCTTTTATTCCAACAAGTTTACCAACATATTCTTTACTTTTAATAATGTTTAAACTTTTTGGTTTTTCCGGATAATGTAGTACAGGAAATTCTAAATTGGTTTCTGTATTGGTTTCAATAAAATAATCTTTTGCTTCTTCCGGAATATGTTGTTTTAACCGTTCACGCCATGATACCAAATCCTCATCTTTTATATCATTTTTAAGCATAGTTCTCCAATTTGTTTTGTCACTTACATGCTCTTTTAAGGCAACTTCTGTAATGCCAGCCAAATAACGGTTTGGTACTTCAACAATTTCTATAGCTTCATGTGCTCCTTGATCAATCCAACGTATTGGCACCTGACTCTTTCGGGTCACTCCTACTTTTACATTGCTAGAATTTGCCAAATACACAATATGTGGCTGCAATTGTACTTTCTTTTCATATTCTAAATCACGATCTTCTTTATCTAAATGCGCAGTACTCAACTCTGGACGCATAATCCAATCGGCCGCTTGAGGAATATCATAAAAGCAGCTTTTACAAAAGCCTTGCCTGTAAATTGTTTTATTTAAACCACAGTTTAAGCATTGATATTTTACAAATTGAAGCTTAATTGTTTTGTTAAGTAGTTGGTTCATATTTATAAAATCGGTTTCAAACACCAAATAGTACTGTATTGGGTTTGCCAACTCACTTTCCATTTTTGTTAATACACCTTGGTAGGTCATAAAAAAAAGTGTTAATTTTAAAGAATAAAGATACTACAAATATGCCAATCCCTTTAGTCAATTCTATTGCTTCATGGTTTTTAAAAAAACGATTCCATCAAATTGAATTGTTTTTAAAATACCCTAATGAGGTTCAGGAAGAGCTTCTCTTTAACCTTATAGATATGGCTAAAGAAACACAAATAGGTAAGCAATACGATTTTGCATCCATAAAAAACTACAAAACTTTTGCTGAACGTATTCCTGTGTCTTCTTATGAAGATTATCAAGATATCATTGAAAGATCGCGTCAAGGTGAAACCAATATTTTTTGGCCAACACCTATAAAATGGTTTGCAAAATCCAGCGGAACAACCAATGCAAAAAGCAAGTTCATTCCTGTAAGTGAAGAGTCTCTTGAAGATTGTCACTATGCAGCAGGAAAAGATTTATTATGCATGTATCTTAATAATAATGAAGACTCACAGTTATTTACTGGGAAAAGTTTACGCCTTGGAGGAAGTAAAGAATTATATAAAGAAAACGGAACTGTTTTTGGTGATCTTTCAGCCATTTTAATAGACAACATGCCTTTTTGGGCAGAATTTAGTAGTACACCTAGTAGCAGAGTCTCATTAATGAGTGATTGGGAATACAAAATGCAAGCCATTGTTGATGAGACCATAATTGAAAATGTTACAAGTCTTACAGGTGTTCCATCCTGGATGCTAGCCTTATTGAATAATGCTCTGGAAACAACTGGCAAAACAAACCTGTTTGAAATTTGGCCATATCTTGAAGTTTATTTTCATGGCGGTGTGAGTTTTACACCTTATAAAGACCAATACAAAGCCATTCTTCCAAAAAAAGATTTTAGATATTACGAAATTTATAATGCTTCGGAAGGATTCTTCGCCATACAAGATAAAAACAACTCTAATGAACTATTGCTTATGTTGGATTACGGAATCTTTTATGAGTTTATTCCAATGGATACTTATGGTACAGACAGCGAAAAAATTATTCGGTTGAGTGATGTAGAAAAAGATAAGAACTATGCCGTTTTAATTACAACCAATGCTGGTTTATGGCGATACAAAATTGGTGACACCGTAAAATTTACTTCAACTAATCCTTATAGAATAAAAGTGTCTGGCAGAACAAAGCACCACATCAATGTATTTGGTGAAGAACTCATTATTGAAAATGCTGAACAAGCTCTAAAAAAAGTCTGTAAAAAAACCAAAGCTGAAATTGTAGATTATACCGCTGCACCAATCTTTATGAAAGGTAAAGAAAAAGGTGGTCACGAGTGGTTAATAGAATTTAGAACTCCTCCAAAAGATATAGACTACTTTAACGAATTGTTTGACAATGCTTTAAAAGCGCTTAACTCTGATTACGAAGCAAAACGCTATAATAATATCACCTTAAACAAGCCTATAATTCATATGGCAAGAAATCAATTATTCTATGATTGGTTAAAACAAAAAAATAAACTAGGTGGACAACATAAAGTTCCTAGGCTTTCAAACACAAGAGACTATTTGGACGAATTAATTGGATTAAATAACAATATTAGTTGAACACTTTATCGAAAAAAAAAGTATTTAAAATCCATTAACCGATTTTAATAATCTTTACGTCTAAAACGTACTTTCAAGATTTGCAGATTTCAATTTTTAATATACTTTTATAAAAGCTATTAATCATTACTAAAATATAATTCGTAATGTTGAATTGTTAATTAAGTATCCATAAAACCTAAATAATAAGCCACTTATACAAGTGGCTTTGTTTTTTTTATATCGAACGAATTCAGTTGGTTTATTAATGCTTCCGGACTTGGCAAGTATATTAAATTATTATCAATTTTATTTTCAAAAAACACAGGGTTTCCAGAAACTAATAAAGGAATATTATTTTGGCTTAAAATACTATCTATTTGGGAAGTAAAATTTTGTTGAGTTGAAGCAATAAACATTGTTACCATTAAATCTGGATGAACTTCATCTGCAACTTGTTTAATATTTTCTATTGGTACATTTTGCCCAAGATAATAAACTCTCCATCCAAGTTCTTTAGCGATATAATTTGCCAAAAGCAACCCTATTTCATGATACTCTCCTTCAGGCAAAAACATTAATATAGACGATGCTCCTTTATGAGGTAATGGTAATAAATCTATACTAGAAAAAAACTTTTGTTTAATTAAACAAGAAACAAAATGTTCTTGGGCTGGTATTACTTTACTTATTCCCCAAAGCACTCCTACTTGATTTAAAAATGGGTAAATAATTTTGGTTGTTGTGGTTAATAATCCATTATTAATGATTTGAGATTTAATAATCTTGTCAAATTTAATTTCATCCATTTCTAACATACTAATAATCAGTGCTGAAATTTCATCTTCTTGACTAGAGTCTATTAAAATATTTTCGATTGTACTATGAATATCTTCATCAGACATTTTATCGATTTTTGAAATCTTAAAGCCATTTCTTAATAAAACACTAATGTTGAGTAATTTCTTTAACTGACTATCAGAATAGTATCTAATATTGGTTTCCGTTCTGTGCGGATCAAATAAACTATATCTAGTTTCCCATTTCCTTAAAGTCGCTGCTTTAATTCCAGTAAGAGTAACTACTTGCGCTATTGTATAATTGCTCATGTCTAACTTTTAACAGGTCAAAGTTAAACAAAAAAATTATAATTGTATTCAATTAGAGCATAATATTATATATTTTGTCTAACTTTATTTGTTTTTTATTTGACATTATTAAAATAATTTATATATTTGTCTAAATAATAATAACAATAATTAGACATTATGAAAAAGAGATTATATTTATTCGCATTTTTAACTTTATCATTATTTACAATTTCTTGTAGTGATGATGATGACAATCAGCCTATGGTTGAACCTACTCCAAACATTGTTGAAGCGGCTCAAGCCACTACAGATTTAAGTTTACTTGTAGATGCACTTGTTCAAGCAGATGCAGGGTTAGTTGATCTACTTCAAACAAATGGGCCTTTTACCGTATTTGCACCTACCAATCAAGCATTCGCTGATTTGTTAGAGATCCTTGGTGATGATTACAACAGTTTAGCTGATTTTGACACTGCCGAAGAAGAAACACTCTTAACAGATATTTTGACATATCATGTTATTGCTGGAGCTGAAGCTTACTCTACAGACTTGTCTGATGGACAAATGATTGAAACCGCTCAAGGTGAATCTATTACAGTTAGTTTAGATGGTGGTGTATTTATACAAGATACATCAGATACAGATGCGCAAGTTACGGCTGCAGATGTTGCAACCAGTAATGGCGTTGTACACATAATTGATAAAGTTATTTTGCCTGAAGCCATTGTAAATAGTTTAAGGCCTAATATTGTTGAAACTGCTATGGCTGTTTCTGACTTAAGTTTACTTGTAGATGCACTTGTTCAAGCAGATGCTGGTCTTGTTGATCTTCTACAAACAGATGGCCCTTTTACAGTATTTGCACCTACTAATCAAGCTTTTGCTGATTTGTTAGATGCCCTTGGTGATGATTACAATAGTTTAGCTGATTTTGATACGACTGAAGAAAAAGAACTTCTTGCTGGCATACTTACTTATCATGTAGTTGCTGGAACAGCTGCTTACTCTACAGACTTGTCTGATGGACAAATGATTGAAACCGCTCAAGGACAATCTATTACAGTTAGTTTAGATGGTGGTGTATTCATTCAAGATGCAACTGATACAGATGCACAGGTAACTGCTGCAGATGTTGCAACCAGTAATGGTGTCGTGCATATAATTGATAAGGTTTTACTGCCAAACACTTAATCTGTACAATGAAAAAGAAAAATTGAATTTTATTTAGTTGGTTAGTTTGGTAAGTCGATAACGTTGTTAGGGTTGTCGACTTGCCTGATTTAATAAAAAAGGTGCTTCATGCAAACTCAAAAAATTGTAATCATAGGTTCTGGATTCTCTTCGTTATCAGCTTCTTGCTATTTAGCGAAACATGGGTTTGATGTGACTATTTTAGAAAAAAATGGAACAATAGGAGGCCGTGCAAGACAGTTAAAAAAAGATGGGTTTATATTTGATATTGGACCAACCTTCTATTGGATGCCAGATGTTTTTGAAAAATTTTTTAACGATTTTGATAAAACTACTAAAGACTATTATAACTTAATAAAACTAAACCCTGCATATCAAATATATTTTGGAAAAAAAGACTCTGTATCTATTGCAGATAATTTTGATGATATAAAAACAACCTTTGAAAACATTGAAAAAGGAAGCGGTAAAAAGCTTCAAGAATTTATAAATAAAGCACATATTAACTACAACATAGCTATTAAAGATTTAGTCTATAAACCTGGTGAACATGTTTTTGAAATAATAAATACTAAAACTTTTTTTAAACTATATGAGTTTATTTTAACCATTAAAAAGCAGGTTTCTGGATATGTCAAAAACAAAAAACTTCAGAAAATATTAGAATTTCCTGTACTCTTCCTTGGTGCTAAACCAAGTAATACACCTTCATTTTATAACTTTATGAATTATGCCGACTTTAAATTAGGCACTTGGTATCCAGAAGGAGGTATGTATGAAGTTGTAAAGGCTAAAACTACGTTAGCTAAAAGTTTAGGCGTAAAAATTATTACTAATCGTGAAATAAAGTATGTTGAAATAGAAGACAAAAAAGCCATAGGTGTCAAAACATTTAATGATTATTATTCTTGTGATATATTATTAAGTGGTGCCGATTATCATCATACTGAAACTTTACTGCCAAAACATTTAAGACAATATTCAGAAACGTATTGGGATAAAAAAACATTTGCGCCTTCTGCTCTATTATTTTACGTAGGATTTGATAAAAAAATTAAAAATGTATCCCATCATACATTATTCTTTGACACCGATTTTGAAGCACACGCCAAAACAATTTACGACACCAAAGAGTGGGCAGAAAAACCACTGTTCTATGCAAGTTTCCCAAGTATTACTGATACTTCAGTTGCTCCAAAAGGCAAAGAAGCAGGTATTTTTTTAATTCCTATTGCTCCAGACATTAAAGATACTTCAGATATACGAGAGCATTATTTCAATCAGCTTATAGAACGTGTTGAAAATATAACAGGAGAATCTTTAAAAAATAGTATTCTTTTTAAAGAATCTTACTGCGTAAAAAACTTTAAAGACGATTACAATTCTTATAAAGGCAATGCTTATGGTTTAGCGAACACACTTACACAAACTCATGTATTAAGACCTAAACTTAAAAGCAAAAAAGTAGACAATTTATATTTCTGTGGTCAACTAACTGTTCCTGGACCTGGTGTACCGCCATCTATAATATCGGGGAAAATTGTTAGTGATTTAATTTTAAAATATTCAGCAAAAAATGAAAGCATTATTTGATACATCAAGCCTTAAGTGTAGCAAAATAGTTACCAATACCTATAGTACTTCTTTTTCATTAGGAATAAAACTATTTGCGCCATCTATTCGTCCTTCCATTTATGCCATTTATGGCTTTGTGAGGTATGCAGATGAAATTGTGGACTCTTTCCATGAATATGACCAGAAGAATTTATTTTACGATTTTGTAGATGAATACAACAAAGCACTTCATCAAAAAATAAGTTTAAATCCAATAATCAATTCATTTCAGTATGTAGTTCATAAATTTAATCTGTATGAATATGCCGCAGACTTTTTAAAAAGAATGGAAGCCGATTTAAAAATATCTACATACACAACCAGAGAAGATTTTGAAAACTATATTTATGGCTCTGCAGATGTTGTTGGTTTAATGTGCTTACGCGTTTTTGTAAATAATGATGAAGACAAATTCAATCAATTAAAAGCTTCAGCAAAACATTTAGGTTCAGCCTTTCAAAAAGTAAATTTTTTACGTGATATAAAAGATGATACTGAAAACCTAGGTCGCTCCTATTTTCCTAATTTAACATCTAATACACTTAACAATTCCAATAAAGAAGATATAATTACAGATATTGAAAAAGATTTAAAAGTAGCTTATAAAGGTATAATTCAATTACCATTAGAAAGTAGATTGGGTGTATATATTGCCTATAGATATTATTTAAAACTACTTAAAAAACTTAAAAAAGCTGATGCTCATAAAATACTTAACGGAAGGATTAGGATTTCAAATGGACTGAAACTGTTTATTCTTACTAAATCACTAATCAGGTATAAATTAAATGTCTTTTAAATCTAATAAAATCCTTATATTAACTATATGAAGATTCTACTATACATTATTATAACGTTAGGAACTTTTACACTTATGGAAGTGGTTACTTGGCTTACGCACAAGTATGTTATGCATGGTTTTTTATGGTATTTGCACGAAGATCATCATCAGCCAAAATATCCAAACGGATTTGAAAAGAATGATTCATTTTTTGTCATTTTTGCGGTACCAAGTATTGTGTTGTTTTATTTTGGAGCTATTCCAAGTTTAAACTTTTTATTTTTCATTGGTTTAGGAATTTTATTCTACGGGATTACTTACTTTTTAGTTCATGACGTACTCATTCACCAACGTTTTAAGTGGTTTAAAAACACAAAAAACAAATTTTTATTAGGTTTAAGAAAGGCACATAAAGTGCATCATAAACATCTTGACAAACACGATGGTGAGTGTTTTGGAATGTTGTTTGTCCCAAAAAAGTATCACAAACAATATAAATAAGGATGAAGCCTTATACCTATTTATTAATAAATTTAATATGTTTCATCATTCCTTTTTTAGCAAGTTTTTATCCTAAACATGCTTTTTATAAAAACTGGAAGCCTTTTTTTAAAGCCAACGCAATTGTCGCTTTACTTTTTATAGTTTGGGATTATTTTTTTACAAAAATTGGAGTTTGGGGATTTAACCCTGAATATATAACAGGTCTTTATATAGCCAATTTACCAATAGAAGAAATTCTATTTTTCATTTGTATCCCTTATGCATGTGTTTTTAGCTATTTTGCTTTTCAATACCTTATAAAAAAGAATCCGTTACAAAAAATTCATGAGTTGATAACTTATTTTATTGTTACTACTTTGTTAGTTATAGCCTTTTTGAATTTTGATAAACTATATACTTCAATTACATTTTTTAGCACTAGTTTATTTCTAGTCTATTTGAAATTGAAAAAGGTAAACTTATCTTTTCATTATTTAAGTTATTTATTCATTTTACCATTCTTCTTTATTAGTAATGGAATTTTAACTGGAAGTTTTTTTGTTGACTCCATAGTATGGTATAATGATGCTGAAAATTTAGGGATTAGAATAGTTAACATTCCAATTGAAGATATTGTATATGGAATGCTACTTATCTTTTTGAATATAGAACTATTTGAATATTTTAAAACTACTACTAAAGGAGCTTAAGAAACTGCTTTTAATTTCTTTAAAGTAGCCTTTGTTAATTTTTCTTCGGCATACACTTTTGTAACCTTTAATGATTTTTCGTTACTACTAGGCATTTCAAACATAGCATCAGTTAAGATTTCTTCACACAATGAGCGTAAACCTCTAGCTCCAAGCTTATATTCAATGGCTTTATCAACAATATAATCTAAAGCGCCATCTGTAATGCTAAAGTCAACTTCATCCATTTCAAAAAGTTTTTTATACTGTTTGATGATGGCATTTTTTGGCTCTGTTAAAATAGCTCTTAATGTATTGGCATCTAATGGATCCATATAGGTTAATACTGGTAATCGCCCAATAATTTCAGGTATTAAACCAAAATCTTTTAAATCTTTTGGGATAATGTATTGCAATAAATTATCCTGATCAACAACGTCATCAGATTTTGAAGCACTATAACCAACTGCTTGCATATTTAAACGTTTGGAAATTACTTTTTCAATACCATCAAATGCTCCTCCAGCAATAAACAAAATATTCTCTGTGTTTACTTCAATGAATTTTTGGTCTGGATGCTTACGTCCACCTTTTGGTGGTACATTAACTGATGTTCCTTCTAATAACTTTAGCAATGCTTGTTGAACACCTTCGCCAGACACATCTCTTGTAATTGAAGGGTTATCACTTTTACGAGCAATTTTATCAATCTCATCTATAAAGACAATACCTTTTTCAGCTTTTTCCAAATTATAATCTGCAGCTTGAAGTAATCGCGTTAATATACTCTCAACGTCTTCTCCAACATAACCAGCTTCGGTTAAAACAGTGGCATCTACAATGGCTAATGGAACATTTAACATTTTAGCTACAGTTTTAGCCATTAATGTTTTTCCTGTACCTGTTTGACCAACCATAATGATATTACTTTTTTGAATTTCAATATCATCTTTGGTAATAGGTTGCAACAATCTTTTATAATGATTATATACAGCAACAGACATTACTTTCTTTGTGGCCTCTTGACCAATAATGTATTCATCAAGAAATGCCTTTATTTGTTGAGGCTTACGAAGTTTTAATTCGGCAGACAAATCTGTATTGTCTCCTTGTTTAGATTCTTCTATAACTATACCATGTGCTTGTTCAATGCATCTATCACAAATGTGTGCATCTAAACCTGCTATCAACAAATTGGTTTCTGGCTTTTTCCTTCCACAAAACGAACATTCTAATTCTTCTTTTGCCATTATTATAATTTTTACTGCACTGTTTAATCGCGCGTTAAAATCTCATCAATCATACCATATTCTTTGGCTTTATCAGCCTTCATCCAATAATCTCTATCACTATCTTCATAGACTTTGTCGTAATCTTGACCAGAGTGCTTACTTATGATTTTGTAAAGTTCTTCTTTTAAAATTAATATTTCTCTTGCAGTAATCTCAATATCACTGGCTTGTCCTTGAGCACCACCTAACGGTTGATGAATCATGACACGAGAATGTGTTAATCCGCTTCGTTTTCCTTTTTTCCCGGCACAAAGTAAGACTGCTCCCATAGATGCGGCCATACCTGTACAAATGGTTGCAACGTCTGGTTTTATAAACTGCATGGTATCATAAATACCAAGCCCTGCGTACACGCTACCTCCTGGTGAATTGATATATATTTGAATATCTTTAGAGGAGTCTGTACTCTCCAAAAATAACAACTGTGCTTGTATAATGTTTGCTACTTGATCATTAATTGCTGTACCCATAAAAATGATTCGATCCATCATTAAACGAGAAAATACATCAAAGATTGCAATGTTCATTTGGCGTTCTTCAATAATATTTGGAGTAAGATTTGTAGGATACATGCTACTTATTATCTTGTTGTAATATGTACTGCTAATCCCTTGATCTTTTATAGCGAATTTTTCAAATTCTTTGGCGTAATCCATATGTTATATTTAACTATTGTAATAAAAATTTAGGCGTAAAATTATAAAAATTAAACGCCTAAATATAATGATTTATTCTTTATGTGATTAAAAGTCTATTTATCTCCGTAGACTTCCTTTACAAAGTTTTCGTAAGTAACTTCTTTGGCTTTGATATTGGCTTTTTCTTTATATAATTGAAGAAGCTTTTGACTAACCAATTGTTCTGAAATTCTTCTAGCTTCGTCATTGTTAGATAAAATTCTTGCTACAATATCATCCAATTCTTTATCTGAAGGGTCTAATTGTCCAAATTGTGCCATTTGCGCTCTTACCATTTGTCTAGCATGATCTTTTATGTCATCAAGCGTAATTTGGATATTGTTTTCAGTAATTAATTTTCCTTCTATTAACTGATAACGTAAACTTTTTTCAGATTTTTCATATTCTTCTTTTGCTTGTGTTTCATCCAATGGTTCTTCTCCAGCTGTTTGCATCCATTTTTGTAAAAACTCTGCAGGAAGGTCGAATTTTGTATTATCAACCAAAAACTCTGTCACATCGTTCAAAAGTTTTTGATCTGCTTGTTGTACAAATTGCTTTTCTGAATCTTCCTTAATTTTTGCTTTCAGTTCTGTTACTGTTGTTACAGTACCTTTACCAAACAACTTATCAAACAAATCTTGATCTAAATCTGCAAGTTCGCGTTTATTTATTTCAGTAATGGTAAATGTCACATCTATATTCAAACCATGAACTTCATCATGACCTAATTTTAATGCATGCATTAACTCATGATCATCATCATACAAACCTTTTGTTTTTAAAGATATAACATCACCTACTTTAGCTCCAATAAATTTCTTTTCGGTTGTTTTACCTTTAAATTTATCTAGAGTTATGCTTACAGTATTGTCTATTTCCTTTTCATCATTTTTGAACGTACCTGTAATTTCACTGTCTTTTTCAACAGCATCTTGAGAAACCAACTTTCCATATTGCTTTTGAATGCGCTCTACTTGCTCATCAATCATTTTATCATCTGCAACAATTGTATAATGTGTGATTGGCTTTTTAAAGTTTAGATTAACATCAAATTCTGGCGTTAAGCCTAATTCAAACTCAAAAGAAAACTCTTCAGAATCCCAATCAATAGCATCTTGAGGTTTTGGTAATGGTTGCCCTAATACATCAAGCTTCTCTTCTGTTAAATATTTGTTCAGTGCGTCTTGAAGTAATTTGTTCACCTCATCAACCAAAACAGCTTTTCCATACTGCTTCTTAACCATTCCCATCGGGACATGACCTTTTCTAAAACCAGGAATGTTAGCTGTTTTACGATAATCTGATAAGATTTTTTCAACTTTATCGCTATAGTCTTCTTTAGCTATTTCTACTTTAACAACAGCGTTTAAAGTATCTATATTTTCTCTTGTTATATTCATTCTATTTTTGACATAAAAATTGGGTTGCAAAAATATAATTTTTTTACAACCCAACAAAGTTTTAAGTTGTTGTATTTCAGCTTATTTTTTATCGTCTTTCAATAAAGAATGTAATATAGATTGTAATATAGTAAGAAGAATACTAAAAAGTAGTGCGATCCAGAAATTTGCAACTGAAAATCCGTCAATAAGTTTGTCTGCTAACAGTATGATTATAGCATTAATGACAAACAAAAATAAACCTAAAGTTAAAATGGTAGCAGGCAAAGTAAAAATTACTAATATTGGCTTTACCACTAAATTTAATAGAGCTAAAACTACTGCTACAATTATTGCAGTAGTATAACTATCTACATCTACACCAGTTAATATTTTTGATAAGATTACTACTGCAAGTGCGTTTAATAAGAGTCTAATAATGAGTTTCATAAGTTGTTGGATTAATTAGTTAGTATGTGTTAAATTTACAAAAATCATTTTATGAACATCATCACACTTTCAAAAAAATCTTTTGGGTTTTCGGCATGTAACCAATGTCCTGCATTGGCAATGGTTACTATTTTTGAATTTGGGAAATGTTTTTTTATTAAAGTTTGGTCCTGATCTACAATATATTCAGATTTTTCACCTCTTAAAAATAAAGTGTCTTCGTTAAATTCAGTAAACATTGGTAATTCTTCTCCAATTTCAGAATCGTTTGCTTTTAGAACATCTAGATTAATTCGAAGTGCTAGTGTTCCTTTTGCTTTCCAGTATAGGTTTTTAAGTAAAAACTGTCTGGTGCCTATTTCTGGAACATATTCTTGTAAGATTTCATCAGCTTCTCCTCTACTTGAAATTTCATCAAAGTCTAAAGCACTTAAACCATCCAGAATATCTTTATGATGACCAGGGTAAAATCTTGGAGAGATATCTGCTATTATAAGTTTAGATACCAAATCTGGATATTTTACTGCAAACAGCATCGCTGCTTTTCCGCCCATAGAATGACCCAGAAGTATAATGTTATTGAGTTGATGTGCTTGGCAATACGCTTTTAAATCTTTTACAAGTACTTGGTAATTAAATTCATCATCATGAAAGCTATGACCATGGTTACGCTGGTCAACTAAATGCACTTGAAAACCCTCTTCACTAAATTGTTTACCTAGAGTTTTCCAATTATCTCCCATTCCTAAAAAACCATGAAGAATTACAAATGCTGGCCCTTGACCTAAAATATTAGAATGTAATAACATTATTTAAGTTTTCTTAAATACATATTAATAACATTTTCTACACCTAGATACAGGCTTTCTGATATTAGCGCATGACCAATAGAAACTTCCAGTAAATTTGGAATATGGTTTTTGAAAAACTCAATGTTATCCAGAGATAAATCATGCCCTGCATTAATACCAAGACCTATTTCATTTGCTAATTCAGCACATTTAGTATATGGTTTAACTGCTCCTTTATTACCCAAACTATATTGGTGAGCAAAGGCTTCAGTATATAATTCTATTCTATCTGTACCCGTAGTTTTAGCGCCTTCAATTTGTTTCAATTCTGGATCAACAAAAATTGAAGTTCTTATTTTATTTTGTTTAAACTCTTTTATAACTTCACATAAAAAATCTTTATGCTTTATAGTGTCCCAACCTGCATTGGATGTTATAGCATCAACAGAATCTGGCACTAATGTAACCTGTGTTGGTTTAACCTTTAAGACCAAATCTACAAACTTATCAATTGGATTACCTTCAATATTGTATTCTGTATATATTTCTGGAAGTAAATCAAAAGCATCTTGGTATCTAATATGTCTTTCATCAGGTCTTGGATGAATTGTGATGCCTTCAGCACCAAATCGTTGGGCATCTTTAGCAAATTGTACAAGATTTGGAACATTTCCTCCTCTTGAATTTCTTAAAGTTGCTATCTTATTAATATTTACGCTTAACTTTGTCATTAATGGTATTTAAAACACAAAAATACAAACTACAACAGGCTTTTTGTACTAATTTTTGATTAATTTGCATCCACTTAATTTTGGTTAATGAATCTTTCAAAATACATTATAAACGATATAAAACCATTAAACAAGAATGGTAAGATAAGCGATTTACAATTATTGTTTTCTCAATTAACCTATTCTCACATCCCCATAAAAAATGATGATAATGTTTATCTGGGTTGCATTTCTGAAACAGATACACATTGTTTTGAGAGCAACAAAGTGATTAACGATTTCAGTTATGTTTTTGAACCATTTTTTGTTAGAGAAACTACCAATTGGTTAGATGTTCTAGAAGCATTTGCACAAAACTCGACTAATATTATGCCTGTACTTAATAAAAAGAATACTTATTTAGGATATTACGAACTTAATGATATAATTAGTTTATTTAATGAAACTCCTTTCTTTTCAGAAATTGGTGGTATATTAATAATTGAGAAAGGCCTTAACGATTATTCCTTTAGTGAGCTGAGTCAAATTGTTGAATCAAATAATGGAAAACTTCTTGGCGCGTTTATTTCAAAAATTGAAAAAGATATTGTTCAGATTACCTTAAAAATTGGTAATACAGGTTTAAACGATATTATTCAAACATTTAGAAGATATAGTTATAATATTGTTTCTGGACATGAAGAAGACAATTATTTAGAAAACCTAAAAGATCGTTCTGATTATCTAAAACGTTATTTAAACATGTAATCTCATGAAAATTGCCGTTTTTGGTCAAACATATAGAAATTCAGATGCTTCAGTTGATATTTTATTGAAATCTCTTCAAAAAAAGGAAGTGGAAGTTTTTATAGAATCAGACTACTTTAACCTGATTAATCTGGAAGAAAATTTTAGTGGTTTTAAAACTTTTAAAGAGCTTGATAGTTCTTACAATGTTTTTATTAGCATTGGTGGAGACGGAACCATTTTAAGAGCTATAACATTTGTTAAAGATTTAGGTATTCCAATTGTTGGTATAAATACTGGACGATTAGGATTTTTGGCAACCATTCAAAACGATGCTATAGAGAGTGCTATTGATGATATTTTAAACAAAAACTACAAAATATCAGAAAGGAGTTTATTGTCCATACAGAGCAACCCAGAAAACAAAGGCATTACTTCTTTAAATTTTGCTCTAAATGAAATCGCTATTAGTAGAAAGAACACCACTTCAATGATAACTGTTAAAACAAAGTTAGATGGTGAGTATCTTACTTCTTATTGGAGTGATGGTCTCATTGTGTCTACTCCTACAGGATCAACAGGCTATTCTTTAAGTTGTGGTGGTCCAGTTATAACACCGGGTTCCAATAATTTTATTTTAACGCCAATTGCTCCGCATAACTTAAGCGCTAGACCACTAGTAATTTCAGATTCTACAATAATTGAATTGAAAGTAGATGGAAGAGAAGAACAATATTTAGTTTCATTAGATTCTAGATTAGCTACATTTCATAACGACACTATTATCACTATAAAAAAAGCTGATTTTAAAATTAATATGATTGAATTTTTTAATGAAAGCTTTTTAGACACACTTCGTAAAAAATTGCTTTGGGGTGAAGACAAGCGTAATTAGACAATAATTTTATAGAAAAACTGTTTTTAACTAATACAATTTAGCTCAAATTGTTATAGGCTAATGTTATTTATTATATTTGCAAACTTTTAAAAGTTTATGAGGTATTTAACCGTAATTTTAATTTGTATTTTAAGCTCTGAAATCAGTTTTTCCCAAATTCACGAAATCGGTGGCTTTATAGGAGGCAGTAACTTTATTGGAGATGTAGGTGCAACCAATTATATTTCACCTAATCAATTAGCAATAGGTGCGATTTATAAATGGAATAGGAGTTCAAGACATTCATTTCGAGTTTCACTAATGTATTCTGAATTGGAAGGAATTGACTCAAAATCTGATGACCCTAGAAGAAAACAAAGAAATTACGAATTTTCAAATGAAATTTTAGAAATATCCGCAGGTATGGAATTTACATTTTTTGATTTCGACTTACATACAGGCAAAAAGTTAGGCACACCATATCTTTATACAGGTGTGAGCGTTGCTCATCATGACAATTATTATTTCTTAAATGGTGTTCAAACTTCTGAAAACACTTCCAGTTGGGCATATGGAATTCCAATGGTCCTAGGATTTAAAACAACTTTTACAGACAAATTGATTTTAGGCATAGAAATTGGAGCAAGATATACGTTCTCCGATGAAATTGATGGAAGTGTTCCTGATGATCCTTTTAGAGAACAATACAGCTTTGGAAATTTAAATAATAACGATTGGTATGTGTTCAGCGGCATTACGCTTACATATACATTTGGAATAAACCCATGTTACTGTCCAGGAGAATAAAGTGAATTTAAAGCAACAAATAAATATTGAAGCGTTACCAAAACACATTGCCATTATCATGGATGGAAATGGCAGATGGGCAAAACAAAAAGGCATGTTGCGCGCTTTTGGGCATGAAAATGGCACCAAATCTGTCAAAGAAGTTGTTGAGTGCAGTGCTGAATTGGGCATTGAAAACCTTACGCTTTATGCCTTTTCTACTGAAAACTGGAACAGGCCAAAACTAGAAGTAGATACTTTAATGAAACTTCTAGTATCCTCTTTAAAAAAAGAAATTAAAACACTTCAAGACAACAATATTAAGCTCCTTGCAATAGGAAATTTAAATCTGTTACCTAAAAAAGTACATAAAGAACTTTTAGAGGTTATTGACAAAACAAAAGAAAACACAAGGCTGTGTCTAACATTGGCATTAAGTTATGGTTCTAGAGAAGAATTACTCAATACAATTAAGGCTATAAGTAATAAAGTTAAAAATAATATAATTTCAGAAGAAAATATTGATGAATCAATTATAAATGAGCATCTTTACACCCGAAATTTACCAGACGTAGATTTGCTTATCAGAACAAGTGGTGAACAAAGAATAAGCAATTTCTTACTTTGGCAAATTGCCTATGCCGAATTGTATTTTACAAAAGTCCTTTGGCCAGATTTCACAAAGGAGCATTTGTATGAAGCTATTATTGAATATCAAAAAAGAGAAAGAAGATTTGGGAAAACAAGTGAACAACTTATTTAAGATATTTTTATTGAGAACATCTTTACGTTATTTAAGCATTTTATTATTTCTTTTAGGTAGTATAACCCTTCATTCACAGGATTTAGAGTATAGTAATAGTAAAAAATATACTGTTGCAGATATTACTGTATCAGGCAATACAACTTTTAGCCCTCAAACAATAATTACATATTCTGGTTTAAGTAAAGGAAAAGAAATCCTGATTCCTGGAGAAGAAATTAGTAGTGCCATTAAGAAATTGTGGAATTCTAATTTGTTTAGTGATATTGAGTTATATATTACCAAAATTGAAGGTGATGCTGTATATCTTGAAATTAAATTAGCAGACTTGCCAGAACTTAATCAAGTCACGGTTTTAGGCGTCAAAAAATCTAAAATTGAAAAAATAATTTCAGAAAATAAGCTTACTAAAGGTGTTAAAGTCACTGAAAACCTTATAACTACAACAAAAAATTACCTTGCCAATAAGTATAAGAAAGAAGGATTCTATAATGCCAAAACAACCATAAGCACAACAGAGACTGTAGACTCTATTCAAAAGAAAAGAGTAGATATGGTTGTGAAAATTGATAAAGGAGAAAAAGTTAAGGTTAAAGACATTGTAATTAATGGTAACGAAGTTTTAAATGATAAAAAACTTCGAAAAGCCATGAAGAATACGAAAAAGCAAAAGCCTTTACGTTTTTATAAAAGGTCAAAATATATTGAAGAAGATTATAAAGAGGACCTTACCAGCTTAATTGATAAGTATAAAGAAAACGGTTATAGAGATGCAAGGGTTCTATCAGATAGCATCATTATTAATAATGACAAAACCATTTCACTAAATATAGATGTTGAAGAAGGTAGCAAATACACATTTGGAGACATTAGCTTTATAGGTAATACTGTATACACCAATCAACAATTAAGTAGAGTATTAAGGATAAGAAAGGGAGATACTTATAATGGTGTACTTTTAGAAAAACGAATTGCCGATAACACAAAACCAGATGCGGACGACCTAACAAACCTATATCAAAACAATGGATATTTGTTCTCAACCATTAATCCTGTTGAAACCAATGCTGAAGGCAATGTGATTGACATGGAGATTAGAATATCTGAAGGAAAGCCCGTTCACTTCAATAATGTAACCGTAGTTGGGAATGAAAAAACCAACGATCATGTTATATATAGAGAGATACGCACAAGACCTGGTGATTTGTATAGCAAGCAAAACGTTGTAAGAACAGTAAGAGAGTTAAGCCAGTTAGGATATTTTGATGCGGAACAAATATCACCAGACTTTTTAAACCCTAATCCTAATGAGGGCACTATAGACATGCAATACTCTGTTGTAGAGACAGGATCAAGCCAAATAGAATTACAAGGTGGTTATGGTGGTGGTGGCTTTATAGGTACGCTTGGTTTATCATTCAAT
>DATGBV010000351.1:0-6042 GCA_035312485.1 Flavobacteriaceae bacterium
CAAGTTTTGTAATACGTTTTAAGTCGAAGTATTGCCCTGTATAGTAATTTACACCACCTATCATCACCAAAGCAATTTCATGACCATGTTGCTCCATAATGGTTTCTAAATCTTCATAACGCAATAATTCTTCACCTTCACGAGCTTTCCAAAGAATAAGACCTTCTTTATCATCAAATCCATGATGACGTAATTGCGATTCTACAGCATATTTGTCACTTGGAAAAGCATCAGCTTCAATAAGAATTTTATAACGATTTTGATTCGGTTTGTAAAACGACACCATCATAAAATGAAGATTAGCTGTAAGCGTGTTCATGGTAACCACCTCAATAGATTTGGCACCAACTAGGTTTGCCATACTTTCAGTGAGAAATTCGTGATAAGATAACCAAGGGTTTTTAGCTTCAGTATGACCTTCAACACCTAAATTGGCCCAATCTTCAAGTTCTTGGTTTATGTATGATTTTGCAGTTTTTGGTTGCAAACCGAGAGAATTTCCGCAGAGGTAAATTATTTCATTCCCATTGTTGTCTTTTGGAATATGAAACTGATTTCTGTAATGTGATAATTCGTCATTTTGGTCTAGTTTTAAAGCAAAATCAAGACCTAATTTGTAGTTGGACAATGTCTGATGTTTTTCAGTTTTAACAAAAATAAGAATTATAAGCCAAGGAATGAAGCCTTATTTGTGAGATAATTTTAAACTGTATTTTTTGTATATTTAATAAAACAATTAAGATGGGCAAAACAAAAGAATATACAAATGATGAGACAACAATAGTTTGGGATTCAGAAAAGTGCATACATTCTGCAATATGTGTTAAAGGTTTGCCAAACGTTTTTCAACCAAGAGAAAGACCTTGGATTAAGATAGACAAAGCGTCTACCAACGAATTAATAAATCAAGTAAAACAATGCCCTTCAGGCGCATTAAGTTATTATATGAATGATAAAAAAGACAATTCTGCCGAAATTTTAGAAACCAAAGTTGAAGTTTTGGAGAATGGTCCATTGTTGGTTTATGGTACCTTAAAGGTTACTCATAAAGATGGAACAAAGGAAACTAAAAATAAAACGACAGCTTTTTGCAGATGTGGTGCATCAAATAATAAGCCATATTGTGATGGAACTCATGTTAAAAATGAATTTTTAGGTTAGTAGATGATCTAAAACAGATAAAAAGAAAAGTGCCTTTACCAATTGGTAAAGGCACTTTGAATTTATATGGACGCTTAATGCGGAATGTTTTCTAATCTATTTACGAGTAAAACAACCAAGTTGGATGTTTTTCATTGAATTTAATGATGTTCTTTAAGCAATTCTGGAAATTTTTGTTTGAATCTATTTAATCTCGGAATTGAAACTTTTTGAACATAAGGGTTCTCTGGATGAAGTTTTTCATAGTTTTGATGATAATCTTCGGCTTTCCAAAAATGTTGAAATGGATATACTTCGGCAGCAATTTTAGCATTTAGCTTTTTTGCAAGTGCTTCTTTTTTTGATTCAATGATTTGTTTTTGTTCTTCGTTTTGATAAAAAATAATTGAACGATATTGAGAACCATGATCTGGTCCTTGTCCATTGACTTGTGTTGGATTTTGTGATCCAAAATATACATCAACCAATGCGGCAAAGCTTATAATATTTGGGTCATAAATAACTTCAACCGCTTCGGCATGACCTGTTCTACCAGTATTACTGGCTTCGTATGTTGGGTTTTTTGTATGCCCACCAGAATAGCCATTAATAACCTCATCTACACCTTTAACACTTTCATAAATAGCCTCAACACACCAAAAGCAACCACTAGCAAAATAGGCTTTGGCCATACCGTTTTGTAGTGGGACTTCTACAGGTTCTAAAGTTGAAACATCTTGTGATTTTTTATTTTGAGCGTTGTTTTGGCAACTAAAAAATAGAACAAACAGCACTATAACTGAAATTGATTTTTTCATTAACAAAGAATTTACTAGTTATAGTCGAAAAATAATAATAAACCTTAAAACGAAATGTAATAAAATAAAAAAGCCTTTACAATTTGTAAAGGCTTTCAACTTATTTTGAATTAGTTATAGTTTGGAAAATAATTTTTCCATTTTCTCTTTTTGTTCTTTGGCCAATTCTTCATCTACCAAAATACGACCACTATGCTCGTCGGTAATAATCTTTTTGCGAGAAGCGATCTCTACTTGAATCTGTGGTGGAATTGTGAAGAAGGAACCTCCAGAAGCACCTCTTTCAATTGGCACAACAGCCAGACCATTCTTTACGTTTTTTCTTATTCTTGTATAGGCAGAAATTAAACGGTCTTCAATTTGAGTTTTATATTCTTCAGACTTTGCAATTAAAGCTTCTTCTTCTTTTTCAGTTTCAGCAAGTATAGCATCAAGTTCACTTTTTTTATGTTTAAGGTGTGTATCGCGTTCTTTTAAACGCTCTTTAGTTTCAGCTATAACTTCTTTTTTCTGTTCTATTTGAGCTTTAAACTCTTTGATATGTTTTTCTGCTAATTGAATTTCTAGTTCCTGAAATTCAATTTCTTTTGTTAGTGAGTTGTATTCTCTATTATTTCTAACATTTTTTTGTTGCTCTGTGTATTTTTTTATAAGAGCTTTAGCTTCTTCTATAAGATTTTTTTTCCCGTTAATTTCACTATCAGTTGCTTCTAAACTAATTAAAAGTTTTTCTAATCTGATATTCAAACCAGCAACTTCATCTTCCAAATCTCGAACTTCTAAAGGTAATTCTCCTCTTACATTTCTTATTTCGTCAACGCGCGAGTCAATTAATTGTAAATCGTATAAAGCTCTTAAACGCTCTTCTACAGTTACTTCTTTGTTTTTAGCCATACTTTATAAATACTTTACAGGATTGGTGTTTATCTTTGATAAAACGACTGCAAAATTAATGATTTTTTTTGTAAGATATGCAACTAAAAAGTTTTTTGTGTATTGTTCACTTTCGTAATGACCAATATCAGCCAATATGAGTGTATTTTCTGCTGTAAAAAAGTCATGGTATTTCAAGTCTGAAGTAATATAAATGTCTGCTCCAGAAGCTTTTGCTGCTTGAATTGCAAAACTACCAGAACCTCCTAAAACGGCTATTTTTTTTATCTGCTTACCTAATAATGAAGAATGCCTGACGCAAGAAGAGTTCATTTTATTTTTAAGCAATTCAAGAAATTCTATTTCAGACATTGGTTCGTTAAGTTCTCCAATCATTCCCATACCAATGTGTTGATTTTTGTTTTCCAGAGTCACTATTTCGTAAGCAACTTCTTCATAGGAATGCGTTTTAAATAGTGTCTTCAGAATATTTGACTCAAGATGTTTGGCATATGTAATCGTTATTTTTACTTCCTCTTCTTTATGTGTTAGACCTTTTGTCCCAACAGTTGGATTAGAATCTTCGTTTCCATTAAAAGTACCAATGCCATCTACATTAAAACTACAGTGACTATAGTTACCAATAGTTCCTGCACCAGCATTGAATAATTCTTCACGGATTGTTTCAGCTTCTTTTTTTGGAACATATGTTGTTAGTTTTTTTATCGTAGCTAGTTGTGGAATTAGGATTTGTTTATTGGTTAATCCTAATTGGTTACATATTATATCATTAACACCTTGGAGCGCATTATCTAATGCAGTATGAATAGCAAATATGGCTATATCATGCTTAATGGCTTTAATCACAGTACGTTCTACGTAAGTTTTCCCTGTAATTTTTTTAAGACCTTTAAAAATTATTGGATGAAAACTTACAATGAGGTTGCAATTGTTATCATTAGCTTCTTCTACAACATCTTCTGTTGTATCCAGAGTAACTAAAACACCTGTTACTTTTGAGTTTTTATTTCCAACCAAAAGACCAACATTATCAAAATCTTCTGCATAAGCCAATGGGGCAAGTTCCTCTAAATGATTTATAACATCCTGAACAATCATATTTTTTAAATTAGGGTTGTAACAAAGATAAAATATTTAATTTCGCTTAAATGAAATTACTTCGAAACATATCGTTCCCTTTTGTTCCTGTGTATTATTTGGTTACATGGACAAGAAATAAAATGTATGATTTAGGTATAAAGAAATCAAAATCTTATGCTATTCCTGTTATTTGTGTTGGTAATTTAAGTGTTGGTGGAACTGGAAAAACACCAATGATTGAATATTTGATTAGACTATTAAAGGATAATCATAAAGTAGCTACTTTAAGTAGGGGTTATAAACGTAAGACAAGTGGGTTTCAGATTGCAGCTAAAGATTCTACAGTAGAAAGTGTTGGTGACGAACCATTTCAGTTCTATAATAAATTTAGAAATGAAATTATTGTTGCAGTTGACTCTGACAGACAAAATGGGATTGAAAGTATCCAGTCTTTTGATGATTCTGTAGATATTATTTTATTGGATGATGCCCTTCAGCATAGAAAAGTACAAGCGGGTTTAAATATTCTGTTGACTACTTATGGAAACTTATATGTTGATGATTTTGTCCTGCCAACAGGTAACTTAAGGGAGCCAAAAACAGGTGCAAAACGAGCTGATATAATTGTTGTAACTAAATGTCCTAAATCGTTATCAGATGCTGAAAAAAACAATATTATACAGAAACTTAAACCTAAAGTATATCAGAACATTTTTTTTAGTTCAATCCAATATTCAGATTTTATAATCAATAATAAAGAAAAGATCAAACTAGAAGATGTAAACGATTTTAATTTGGTTACAGGAATTGCCAATGCTAACCCATTGGTTAAATTTTTAAAGTCAGAGAATAGGAAGTTTGAACATTTTAGTTTTAAAGATCATCACAAGTTTTCTGAAAATGATATTTTACAGTTTTCAAATCATAAAACAGTAATTACGACAGAAAAAGATTTTATGAGATTGCAAGATCATATTTCTATTAAAGAAAATTTATATTATTTGCCCATAGAAGTAAGCATTGATAAACCTTTAGAATTTAATTCGCTTTTAGAAAACTTTGTAGAGTAGAAGAGTAACCTAATTTATTAAGCAGATTTTATTTTTGGATTCCCATTTGTTAGAGCTTGGAAAAGCTTTTTCTCAAAATCTTCCTGTTTGAACGGTTTAGAAATTATATCGTTAAATCCAGCTTCATCAAACTCATGCATTTTATCTTCAAGGGTGACTGCGGTAAGTGCAAAAATGGTTAGTTTTTTATCAAAAGTTCGTATAATTTTCGTTGCTTCAAGTCCACTTATTCCCGGCATGTGTATGTCCATCAAAACAACATCATAGTTGTTGTTTTTAACCATATCAACTGCTTCTTCACCATTATCTACAACATCACAGTTAAGATTCATTTTGTTCAATATTTTTTTGGTAATCATTTGGTTAATCTTGTTGTCTTCAACCACCAAAATCTTAACTTTACTCAAGTCCATGTCGTTAATGTCCTTAAAGTAGTGGGTGCTTTTTTCTGTGACGATTTTTTCTGTGTGTTCTAAAGGTAATTCAAAAGTAAAAGTGGTCCCTTTGTTTAGCTCACTTTCCATATATATTTTACCTTTTAAAATTTCAATCAGACCTTTAACAATAGATAAACCTAATCCAGTACCACCATATTTACGATTAATCTGAATTGAACCTTGAGAAAAACTCTCAAACATATGTTCTTGTTTTTCTTTTGAAATACCAATACCATTGTCTTCTACCTCAAAACGCACATTATAGATGCCATTTTTATCATTAATTTTAGATACTCTTATCCAGATGTCACCATCTTTGGTGAACTTTATTGCGTTACCAATTAGGTTAATCAGTATTTGTGAGATTTTTAACTGATCTGCTATAAAATTAATTGGCAAACCCTTTTCGTAATCAAAATGAATTTGGATATTGTTATCTAAGGCCGAATTGTTTAAAGCCGCGACCACATTGGAGATTTTCTTTTTAAGATCGAACGGTTCTGGTTCAACTTCAACTTTATTTGCTTCAATTTTATTTATTTGAAGGATGTCGTTTATAAATGTCAGTAAATAATCACCAGAAAATTTTAATGATTTTAAATG